>CAZXBP010000319.1:0-1593 GCA_964639015.1 uncultured Nitrosomonas sp. | reverse complement strand
CAGCACACCTTTGGTGCAGGTTGCCAATTGTTCGATCATGGCATATCCGGGACTGACGGCTTGCTGCGACCAATGTAAATGATGCGCTTCGTCGACTACCAGCAAATCCCAGTTACCTTGAAGCTCCGTTTGAAAACGTTTCGGGTATTGGCGTAGAAAATTCAGACTGCACAGGATCAGTTGTTCGCTATGAAACGGATTTTCACCTTCCTCGCTTTCTTCCAGTGCTAAACAACGCGCTTCGTCAAAAATACTGAATTGCAAATTAAATCGTCGCAGCATTTCCACCAGCCATTGATGGATCAAGGTTTCCGGCACCACGATGAGCACGCGCTTGGCACGCTCGGTGAGCAATTGCTGATGCAAAATCAATCCGGCCTCGATGGTTTTTCCCAAACCCACTTCGTCTGCCAACAAAACGCGCGGCGCATAGCGGCGCGCGACTTCATGAGCAATATACAGTTGGTGCGGGATCAGGCTGGTACGTGTGCCCACCAAGCCGTACAGCGGCGCTTGCGCCAGCCGGTTGCGGATCAGCAGTGTTTGATAACGAATTCTGAACCATTTGTCCTGATCAAACTGACCCGTGAACAAACGTTCTGCCGGCCGGTTCAATAGCAGGTGATGCGCTAGCTGCGCTTCGGCAAGTTCTATGCTGCTTCCACTTTCATTTACACAGGAATAAACCACCAAACCATTGCGTTCATGCACTTCAGTGACTTTTAATACAGCGTTGTCATAACTGCCGACAGTGTCCCCGGACTTAAAAACCACACGCGTCAATGGCGCAGATTGTCTGGCATAAGAACGAATTTCACCCGTTGCTTTAAAAATAAGGGTAACAATTCTGTGTTCAACGGTCTGAACCGTACCCAGTCCCAGTTGTAAATCAACATCGCAGATCCAACGTTGACCCGGCTTGAAATCTTGCATGTATTACTCTGTAATTGATCGGAGCAGTATAGTAATAGAAAGTGTATCGTAATAAAAAGTGGAAAAACATTCCCACTCTTTAAATCATACACTTACTGCCGTCCAAAAATACAACCAGCTGTGACGATTAGTGATAACAAGAAAATTTGAGCCGGTAATTTTTTGACCGCAAGGAAATTACCGGCTCAGAAGGTGCGGGGTGTACCGAAATAATCAATACTGCATGTTAGATCATTAGAAATTCAGGAACAAACTCGCAATAAAGTTATGCATCATTTGATCGGGGCGCGCACTGTGTGGCCGATTGATAAATTGGTTCATATAACCCACTTCAACGGTCGCATACTGGTTGACTTTGTAGCCTAATCCAACGAATGCGCGGTTCTGATCATATCCACGAGAGATAAACGCAGGATTGTCAACGGTATTCATCGCGATAAACAATTCACTTTGAACGATAAAACTGAGATTCTCATTTATTGACGGCATTGGAACCGCCAGTTTAACCAGTTGGCGGAACCGATGCGCCACATCATCATCCCCAGAAATAGGTGCATGATGGTCGAAGAAGCGTTGCTCAAAACGACTACGTGCCGATAATCTCCCGAATGAAAAATTATCGGCCCAGGTCACCTGTTGCCAGATCCGGTGTTCATTAAA
>CAZXBP010000318.1:0-1743 GCA_964639015.1 uncultured Nitrosomonas sp. | reverse complement strand
CTGGTTTTATTGACCACAATAAATGCGCCGTCCAGCTCATTCAAATGGTCTTTTTTTCAATAAAGAGATCGACAAATATTCTTTCATGGCAATGGGTTTTAGCGGTGGTAACATCAGTCATCGGGCAGCAGTAAGTTCTGGAATGGGTGATGATTTTTCCAGCGATAGGTCTTGAAGTCTCGCACATCGGTAGAAAGAATTTGACCGTGCCCTAATTCTTCTGCAAGCAAAACCAAAGATGCATCGGCTAAATCCATTGGCAAATCTTCATATTGTTTAATTAATTGGCGAATTCGGATTATGTGTAAAGTTTGCAGATCAAAAACCTCTATATAACCCGTTTCCAAGGCCGAGATAAATCGCAATTGACTGGAAACACCCAAGCGTTTACCCAATAAATAACTGGTTTCAGTAATGACAGGCCAGGTAGTTATCAAAGCTTCTTCCAGCTTCTGCATTCGTTCCACAGCCATTGCATGAAATCGATCATTAGCGTTAAAAAATGCAAGCCAGAATCCTGTGTCACTTAATACCATACTTCTCTTCCCAGCCTTGATCGAGATATTTTTTATAAGTAATCGATAAATCTTCTGGACCTTTAGCTGTACCCGCCAACATTTCTATTAACTTCTGGTTTTTTTCCTTTGCGCTTAATTCCGCTTTCTCATACATCAAATCAATAGCCTGTTTGATGACATCCGTGGTATTAAGGTTTGTTCTCTGCTGAATGATTTTGATTTTTTGCTCATAACTATCATCAATTCGCACAGTTATTCTCATAATTCGCTCCTTGTCTGACCATTTGTCGGACAAACTATAACATTATGTTCTGGCGATGGAAAGTAGGCCGCAGCCAAAGGTTTAGGCAGGACCAATACCTTCTTGAAGTTGATTGAGAAAGTTTTATCTCTGGATATCGCACTTAATTTGTCATAAAGAAGCAAAACCACCTCTCTTTAACTCCGGTTGAGCATTTTTCTTAAGCTGCCTATGTGGTGACGAACATGAGCAGCAATTGACCATTGCTATTTCTGAGCTTCTGTATGGCGTATCCAAATTCAAATCTTACCATCGTAAAAGTTACAGTTAGATAATCTCAGATGTTCTTTCTTCATCAAAATATCGATGCACTGTATACGATTGCGCCTATGAATCTGTTGAAATTATTGATTTCAGCTAGAAACAATCCGCCAACCTGAGGATCAGTTGCGTCGTCATTCCGGCGCAAGCCGGAATCCAGGTTCCTCAAGTTACAATCCTCGCCCGACTCGAAGGCCGGGCGCTACTTCAGCAATCACACTGAGATGCAAGCAATGCTTTAATCAGCCACAAGCCGGATACATTGCGCGGCAGTTTCATGCCTGAATGATTTCCTCGCGTACGAAATGAAGGCGAATCATTTTCGGCGCTTTTCCTTCATCAAAATGACAATGTACGGCATCGCGCACCTGTTGATGCAAACTGGCAAGATCATCCGCTTCGGTAAAAATGGATTCTCCCAGCGCACGAGTGGTGTAACCGGCCTCCGGCGCTTCTTCGACCAGGAATAAAATCTCTGTCATAGTAATTTCCCCTTTTCCCCTATTAAGCAATTTCTCTTTTAACTTCCGCAATCGTATCCCTTCGCGCTGAATTACTGCAAAATATCCTGGCTGAGCTTCATTTAGGGCGCAACAAAGTTATTGTCAGTAATTCATCCAAAATAATGGGATGCAAGCGGAAATACAGGATAGCTGTAGGTGG
>CAZXBP010000317.1:0-1776 GCA_964639015.1 uncultured Nitrosomonas sp. | reverse complement strand
AATCCATGACTTGCAGCAGAATGTTGAAAATATCGGTGTGCGCTTTTTCAATTTCGTCCAGCAGCAATACGGAATAAGGATGTTTGACAATCGTTTCGGTCAGTAACCCGCCCTGGTCGAAGCCGACATAGCCGGGTGGTGCGCCGATAAGACGGGAAACCGCGTGCCGCTCCATGTATTCTGACATGTCGAAGCGATGTAGCTGAACACCGAGTGCGTAAGCAAGCTGGCGGGCGACTTCAGTTTTGCCAACCCCGGTGGGGCCGGAAAACAGAAAAGACCCCACCGGTTTGCGTGGATTGCCCAGTCCGCTTCTTGACATTTTGATCGCTGCGCATAAGGCATCGATGGCTTTGTTCTGACCGAACACCACTGCCTTCATGTCGCGGTCCAGTGTTTTTAAACGGTTTCTGTCGTTGCTCGTAATGTTTTGTGGTGGAATGCGTGCGATTTTGGCGACGATGGTTTCAATTTCTGTTTTTCCAATTATTTTCCGTTTCCTGGATTTCGGTAAAATGCGTTGAGCCGCGCCAGCTTCGTCAATCACGTCAATCGCCTTGTCGGGTAAATGCCTGTCATTAATAAAGCGGTCAGCCAGTTCCGCGGCGGAATGCAGTGCGGCTACTGTGTATTTGACCTTGTGATGCGCTTCATAACGTGATTTCAAACCTTGCAGAATAGCCACGGTTTCGTTCACGCTGGGTTCTTGTACATCGATCTGCTGGAATCGTCTTGACAGCGCGTGATCTTTCTCGAATATGCCGCGATATTCGGCATAGGTTGTTGCGCCGATACAGCGTAACTGTCCGGAACTCAGCGCCGGCTTCAGTAGATTGGATGCATCCAGCACGCCGCCGGATGCTGCACCTGCGCCGATCAAAGTATGTATTTCATCGATAAACAGGATTGTTTCGTGATTATCTGTTAACTGTTTGAGGACTGATTTCAAGCGCTGCTCAAAATCACCGCGGTATTTCGTGCCGGCTAGCAATGCGCCCATGTCGAGAGCGTATACCTGATGATTTGAAAGAATGTCCGGCACCTGTCCGTCAACAATGCGTTTCGCAAGACCTTCAGCGATTGCTGTTTTACCGACACCGGCTTCACCGACCAGCAGCGGATTGTTTTTACGTCTCCGGCATAATGTCTGAATGACGCGTTCAATTTCTTCTTCGCGTCCGATCAATGGATCAATTTTGTTTGTCAGCGCGAGTACATTGAGATTAACGGTATAGTTTTCCAGTGTACTGCTGCCTGGTGAACTTTGTTCCTGCTGACCCTGTTCCTGCTCGCTATCAGTGTTGGATTTGATTTCATTATCCGGCGACACCTTGCGGATATTGTGAGAAATGTAATTCACCACATCCAGTCGTGTTACACCTTTCTGCTGAAGGAAATAAACGGCATGAGAATCTTTCTCACCGAAGATTGCTACCAGTATATTTGCACCGGTTACTTCTTTTTTTCCCGATGATTGCACATGCAGGATAGCGCGTTGAATGACACGTTGAAACCCCAGCGTTGGCTGCGTATCTACTTCGGAATCGCTGCCGATAATCGGTGTGTGACGGGAAATATGATCGAGCAGTGTCGCACGCAAATCTTCCAGATCAACCAGGCATGCGTTGAGTACTTCCGCCGCGCTGGCATTGTCGAGCATGGCCAGCAGCAGGTGCTCGACAGTAATAAATTCGTGGCGTTTCTGCCTGGACTCAACAAAGGCCATGTGCAGGCTTACTTCCAAATCCGGAGCAATCATTTTAATTTTCCTCCATG
>CAZXBP010000316.1:0-1793 GCA_964639015.1 uncultured Nitrosomonas sp. | reverse complement strand
TATTCATACCGTTAGTCATCGCGGGTAACGGTCAACTGAGGTTTTTAGGTTTAATCGTTACGGATAGACACTAATTAATGATAAGTAAACCTCCGGTGCGGGCGACTTGAAAAGGCCTGTGAAGATGATTATTCCGCTTTTTCCTTCAACCGGTTGCCTTCGCTTTCCAGAAACTTTCTTTCTTTTTCCAACTCGGCAACGGCTCTCTTAATTTTTTCGCCTTCTATGGCATCCGGATCGTCATCCAGCAGCTGCTGCAAATCAGTTTTGCTTTGCTCCCACGCTTCCTTGCGTTGATTCCAGCTTTCGATTTCTTCCAGTAATTCACCGCCTTGATCCTTAAGCCTGCTCAGGAGATGGCTGACGTTTTCGAGCGCTTCGTCATACTTACCCTCCTGATATTTCTGATACTCTGATTTCAGAAGCCCTGCACCGGCACCAACGACATTGGCGCCTTTACTGAATATTTCCTGCGCCTGCTCCTTTTCTTCCGCTGTGCCAAAAAAATAGTTGTAGCTCAATAGCCCAATGACTAAAAAGAATGCAGTAGAGATAATGAATCGAAGCATGACAGATGCGGTGTAATGGATATTACTGCAATTGTATCAGTAACCGTATTACTGTAGGCGATGCAAAAAACATACCGGATAAATGGCAGGCTTGATCTGATGCCGCATCATCCGGGTATTTTTTTATCATTTTAAGCGTGGCAGAGTACAAATTGACCTGATCAGTTTTTTACATCAATCAAATAAACCAGCGAACTAGAACGAACGTCTCATGCTTCTAACAGCAATTGCGCCTAGTCCTATAAGTAACAAACCAAGAATCCCTGGTTCTGACACTGACGAGGCGGTGAGAAAGCCACGAATTTCTCCGCCCGCAAATACGTTCGTATGGATATTGAAATAGGCATTTCCAGCTAATAATCCATTAAGCAATGCTGCTTCTGCGTTTGCAGGAAATCCACCGTAGGTACCCAGAAAAGATGAACTGAACGTAGAACTTAGCGTAGTATCGAATGATCTTGAGTAGATACCGCTTGTTACGCCGATGGGAAAGCCTGTAAGAAAGCTGGGTGTCGCTATGCCAACATTGTTAGGTGCAACTGTGCAGCAATGAATATGTGCTGCTGTCGTGTTTCCGGTCAACCCACTAAAAGTCAAATCAATGCTGAGGGTATGTGCTTCATCATCGAGAATGACAACTACAACACCTGTCCCAACGGAGGAAGTGGGTGGATTTTCACTTGCGCCATCAAGCGAGGCGGTGAATGTATATGGAACCGCATGACTTAATGAAGTGCCAATTAACAACAATAATCCAAGTATTATAAAACATGCTCTTTTTTTCATTATTTACCCATCCTTTGTGATTATCGCGAAAATGTTTACTGTATCAATAGCGCTGTTTGAACGCTGGAAATAAGCAATCCTGTATCTTTAAACTAAACGGATCAAGCAGAATCTGTTGGCTGTCTAATAACATTATCTCGCTTTGCCTTTAACAAAAATATAGTATCACTATAATAAAGATAAGCAATATTCATACCACAATTATAGAAGACTGTTTCATTACATTTTTTTAATTTAAAAATTGCCCTGAAGAACCAGGGTGTAAAATATCTAGACGTTTTTATATCATGTTACTCAGAAGTGAAACCACTATTGACTCAATGCGGCCTGGATAAACGCGATAAAGAAGACAGGCATTCAAGATTTCCGGTTTAATGATTAATGAAGTGGAATTTGCTACCTTGGAATGGGTTGACTGGTTCAACAATCGCCGGTTAC
>CAZXBP010000315.1:0-1797 GCA_964639015.1 uncultured Nitrosomonas sp. | reverse complement strand
AAATCTGGCGACTCCCTCGCCTGGGAAGTACAGGAAAATGGAAAAATCATAGTCTACAAGGTGGAAGCAGTCGATGTAGACTACCTTAGCGCATTAGGCGGCACTCTATCTGAATGGAACAGCGCTGAAGATGACGAAGCTTACCGTAACCTGTAATCGCTTTGGTATTGTAAAGATTCCTTTTCCTTTTACTGACCGGCAGGCGCGCAAGAACAGACCCGTGGTAATCATTTCAACGGCTCAATCGTTTAACCATCTTATCGGTCACAGCATCATGGCAATGATCACCTCCGCTCAACACACGCTCTGGCCACTTGACACACCTATTAATGATCTGGATAGCGCCGGCCTGCCTGCGGCATCCATCATTCGTTTAAAGCTTTTTACACTGGTTCATCGTCTCATTATCGACAATTTTGGCCAATTGTCCGCAAAGGATACACTGGCTTTTAATAAAAATCTGACTGCATTTTTCAGCGATTCATAAATCGTAACTGGCTTGCATAACCCGCCAGGGTTCTGACAATCCACCGTATAAGTCGAGGTTTATTTACATTCACCACCAGCCCGCAATGCTGCGTAGGTTGGTGGTAAGCTTGCGAACCCCAACGTAAACGCTATCGCTCCTCATGCAGACGGCCTTCCACATACTTGTGGAGAATGCTGGCAACCAGGGTTTGATAGGGGATACCCTCCGCCAGGGCTTTTTTCTGGAGCACCCGCAGATCCCTGGAAGAAAGCCTGATGTTTATACGGGCATCTTTCCTGAACATCGCTTCCGCGTATTCCTGATGCTGTTTCTTTCTTTCTTTCAGCGAAATCTGGAGCTCGCCTGAGTTCACCTGCTTCGAACGCTTGTAGAAGCTCCTGCTCTTCTTGATCCAGTCCGTTCCTTTTGGATGAGCTTATTCTTCTCAGGATTCCATGTGATTGGTTTCATTGAGAAGATTTTAGTACAACGTGAGCTATTTGTACTCAAGCACTAATGCTGTCCATCAGCTGCTGTACTTTTGACATCGTCCAGACAGGATTGTTAAAGCATTGATTCCTGATCTGTTTGTCGTTCTATAACAACTTAGCTGGTTGGCTGAGGGCCCGCGAACCCCAACGAATATGCCGTCACAAACATGATGAACATGTTGGGGTGCATTTCATTTACCCCAACCTACCGCGCTAAAATAAGCATCAAAAAATCACTGTCCGCCGCGCACGAGACGAACGTGAGGAAAGCTGCCGGTGGTCCCATGGCCGGCACTGTTACCGCCACCGTAGAAGTTCACGTTCCACGCGCCACTAACAGCACCGGCATACGGAGATACGGACCAGAACGAGTTCGATGGCGTAGCTGGAAAAATTGTGACGTTGATTGCGGAATTGATGCAAGCCTGTTCAACAATACTGCTCAGCTCCTTGATGTTGGGCAGCCGCCAGTCGCTGTGGCCGGCAAAATCAGCACTATCGGCGGCCTGTAATGCGCCTTGCCAGGTATACGCCTGAACATCGCCGGCGCAGCCCGCACCATTCCAGCTTTGTCCTAGCGCGCAGCGCATCCACATCAGCCCTGTTTTGCGATGGGTGACAGTGCCATCATCATGGATGGTGAAATCCTTAGTTGGCGTCGTCGACATGATGTCGCTACGGCAGGTCTGCGCCTGAAGCGACTGGGCGAATGTAAACAGCACAAACAATATGATCGGTACAAAATACAGATTGTGTTTTATTTTCATGGTGGTTCTCCTATAATCGTGAGATCGAGACTGCAGCAAGAAAAAAAAACCTTATCAATGCCGCGGACAA
>CAZXBP010000314.1:0-1894 GCA_964639015.1 uncultured Nitrosomonas sp. | reverse complement strand
CGAATTGTTTCATTTGTTCATATCGTTAGTCAGCCCGGATAATGGTCAACTGAGGTTTTTAGGTTTAATGTGTTCGGGATAACAGGCGGTTGCGAACAAACCTCACAATTGATCTGAACGGCCGGGTTATACGCCAGCTTGTTGAAGACAAAATTGATGTAATCTGTTGATTACGCGCTTCGATGAGTTTATCACGCGCTTCGATGAGTTTATCACGTTCGGTAATCCGCTCATCACGCTCGGTTATCGACAGTTGCATGTCCGTAATCTGTGCATCCTTTTGGGCAAGACTTGCGGTTGCTTGCGAATGAAATTGAACGTAAAGCTGTTTATAGCGCGCATATTCCAGAATGGACCATAGCGTTTTGTCCTGCAATTGCGGCAGCCATTTTCTGTATATGCTGATCATGGTCTGCCGGGTAAGGTCGGCATTGGTCCAGACGCCGGAGCCCGAATCATTTTGAATCCGGTAGATTGCGCCAGTTTCGGCGATAAACCTGAATGTCCCATATTCAGACAGTTGCAGCCAGAAATCCCAGTCCTCGCAGACGGGTAGTGACTCATCAAAACAAACGCCTTTTTCTTTGACAAAGCTTCTGAACAGTGCCGCATGAATAGGAATGAAATTATTGACGTACAGTTGCGTGGCGTCAAATACTTCGTTAATGAGTCTGGTTTCCTTTCCCGTCTCATCAACACACTGAATCGCGGAATAAACCGCGACAGTCGATCCGGAATGATCGAATGCATCTTTCAGGCGTGTGATATGGTGCGGCAGAAACCAGTCATCGTCATCCAGAAAAATCAGAAAATCGCCTTTGGCGGCTTGCAGCCCGATATTCGCTGCCTTGCCGCGTCCCAGACCCCCGTTGCTGTCAATGCGCCGTAACGGAAAGCGTCCGCACCAGTTGCCGATAGTGCTGTGTCCCTGGCCTTTCGCATTGACCAGAACGATTTCGATATTCGGATAAGTCTGCAACGCGACAGAATCCAGCGCATCGGACAGCGTGTCGCGATCCATACTGCGGATAATCACGCTGACCAACGGGAGGTCGCGGGTGTCTGTCGGCAGCCCTTTTGCTTGCTGGCGCGCGTGTTCCGATTGGTACAGTTTTAACGGGTCACTGGCCAGCGTTTCCGTGTCGGTCAGGATATACGCTTCGGCTGCGTTGACTTCGGACGGCAGCGTGTAGGTGCGGTAACGGTTGAGCGCGGCAATATCCAGGTCATAACGCTGCCGGGCGTTTTGTGATGCAAAACAGCGCATGGCCTCCATTTTGCGCGCCGCCAGATCGCTGATATCGAGCAACAGATTGGGCTGGAAAGGCTGGCCGATTTCATACAACGCCAGTTGCACAGGATTTTCGCACCGGCGGACGGCTTCAAGCGCGGCCATGGCGAGCGCGCGGTGATCCGGATGTATTTCATAAACCGATGGCGCATAAATCAGATCGGCCTGGGTGTCGTGTATCGCAGCCGAGATTTCGCCGATCAGTTTCTCGCCATAGTAGAGCCCGCGGTCAGGCTGTTGCCAGAATACGGGGGTTCCATAACCCAGGATGGCGGCAGCGGCGATGCTTTCGTTCCGGCGTTGCCGGACATATTCGGCTGTATCGTCCGGACTGACGCCGTAAGCGCCATCCGTGACAATGATGACGTGGACAGGAATATGTTGTTCAATGTGCCGCATAATGGTGCCGCCGCAGCCAAACACTTCATCGTCGGGATGAGGGGCAAGCACCAGAACGCGGTTGGCGGTAATATTTCCGGCAGCCTGATAGGGAATGAGCAAATTTTCCAATGAATTTTTGTGATATTTAAACAGTGCGCGCTAATTATCCTAAAAACCTCAGTTGAATGGGGTTTAAAGTGCGTTGATTTTTATTTTTGGCAA
>CAZXBP010000313.1:0-1975 GCA_964639015.1 uncultured Nitrosomonas sp. | reverse complement strand
TGCCTTGCCAAAAATAAAAATCAACGCACTTTAAACCCCATTCAACTGAGGTTTCTAGGTTTAAGCATCAGCGCATTGTCACAAATTCTTCCGCGCTGGTCGGATGGATTGCGGTTACTGCGTCAAAATCGGCTTTGGTCGCGCCCATTTTGACGGCAACCGCGAATCCCTGGAGAATTTCGTCCATACCGTGACCAATGCCATGAATACCCACAACCTTTTCTTCCTTACCTGCGCAGACTAGTTTCATTTTATAAGGCTGAGGATGGCCGCTAATCGCCGTATACATGGTGGTAAAACTTGAATTGTAGACTTTAATATTGTCTTTGCCGTAGTGGGCGACCGCTTCTGGTTCTGTCATGCCCATCGTGCCGATAGTCGGATGACTGAAAACGACTGTTGGAATCAGACTGAAATCCATTTTTGCATCCGAACGGTCATTGAACAGGCGTTCGGATAGCAATCGTCCTGCCTTGATGGCGACAGGGGTAAGCGCTTTGCCGCCTGCCATGCAGTCACCCACGCAATAAATGCCTTTCGCGCTGGTATTCTGCTGTGTGTCGACCTTGACATAGCTTTTTTCATCCAGTGCTACACCGGTATTTTCCAGGCCAATATTTTCAGTTGCCGGTGCGCGTCCGATTGCCCATATCAGTGTGTCAACAGTGTATTTTTCGCCGTTATCCAGGTGCAGTGTCAGACTATTGTCGCCGTTTCTTGTTACTGCCGACGGCGTACTGTGAGGATGCAATATCGGACCGCTTTCAGTCATGCATTCCATCAGTGTTTTATATAGAATGGGATCAAAATGACGTAGTGGTGCGTGTTTGCGAACAAACAACCGGGTTTCGCTGCCCAGGGCGTTCAGTACACCCGCCAGCTCTACTGCAATATAGCCTGCACCCACAACAGCTACTTTTTTCGGTTGACTCCGCAATGCAAAAAAGCCATCAGAGTCAATGCCATATGACGCTCCCGGGATATCCGGAATAACGGGTATGCCGCCAGTTGCAATGAGAATATGATCGGCGCTGTACTGTTTGCCATTCACTTCGATGGTATTGTTATTAACAAAACGGCCGAAACCACTCAGCAAAGTCACGCCGTTATCCGCCAGACTGTTTTGATAAGCACGGTGAATACGTTTTATATAGGCCTCACGGTTATTGACCAAATGGTTCCAGTCAAATTTTTTCATGACCGTATCAAAACCATAATCCCTGGCGAATAAGTGGATCGTTTCAGAAACCTGGGCGCCGTACCACATCACTTTTTTTGGCACGCAACCCACATTCACACAGGTTCCGCCAAGATGTTGTGCTTCGATTAACAGCACGCTCGCACCATGCATGGCGGCTCTGTTTGCAGATGCTATGCCGCCGCTGCCTGCGCCAAGGCAGATATAGTCAAAATGTTGATGCATACTGATTATCCTTAATCGACATCGCGCGTAAAATCATCCTGTCCTGCCCCCTAATGATGGATACCAAAAATGATGGAGCGGAAAAATATCGTGATAAGCGGGAATTCCGGAAAAAAATTGCAGCACTACAACAGCGATATCATGCAGGGCTGTCTTTTTCGGGTTTGCTGCTTAGTTCGGCATGTTTTTCAATAATCTTCTGCAGTGGCGTGATCAGTTCCATGGGCAGCGGAAAAACAATGGTGGAACTCTTCTCTCCGGCGATTTCGGTGAGCGTCTGCAGATAGCGCAGCTGCAACGCCCGCGGTTCTTTGGACAGTATCTGCGAGGCTTCAAGCAGGTGGTGCGATGCTTGCAGTTCGCCTTCGGCATGAATGATTTTCGCGCGGCGTTCGCGTTCGGCCTCGGCCTGTTTGGCAATCGCGCGAATCATCGATTCGTTGATGTCGACATGCTTGATCTCGACGTTGGCGACCTTGATGCCCCAGGCTTCGGTCTGTTCGTCGAGAATTTTCTGGATGTCGTTGTTGAGCTTGTCGCGGCTGGCGAGCA
>CAZXBP010000312.1:0-2002 GCA_964639015.1 uncultured Nitrosomonas sp. | reverse complement strand
ACGCCCTGCTGGGCAAGGTATCCAACCGCATCATCAACGAAATCCGCGGCATCAACCGCGTGGTTTACGATATTTCCGGAAAACCGCCCGCCACGATTGAGTGGGAGTAATCGCCGCCCCCGATAAAGAATACGACATGACGACCATAGCGAAACCGTTGCAAACCGGGTGAAAGTTCATCCGAATTGACACCGATGTTTGGGTTTGAGCATCGGAGCCAGAAACCCAATACAAACAACCGTATTAGTGTTCATGTTATTCATCCCGGACAACCGCTCTATGCCGCAATACCTTCAACAATCAGACGGCTCACATCTGTGCGCTGGCTTGCATGTTCGAGAGTAATCGCGCACACATTACCTTCAACATCAACATCAAGCAGGGTGTTTTCGTCCAGATCCCTGGACTCGGCAATACCGCTGTTCCGGAACTCTATGTACAGAGTATCCGTATCTTCAAAGTAGCTGACTTTCATGATTTATATCCCCGATCAAAAAACGCATTGTGAAGGGTCTCTCCATCTGACAACAGAACCACTCTTAAATATCGATTTTCCATTTCTTCAATTTTAGCCCATCGCCGTATTCTTCCATCTGCCTGTATATACTCAGCTTCCGGACGAGTGACGACGCGCTGAATCCATTCTGCCTTGATGATCTCCCGATCGGGCCTGACACGTGTTGCCTCGAAGTATTTCGTAGTTTTCACCGCCAGCTTCCTTTTTCGGCATTACACTCAAACTCACCGGCGGCAATGGAACGTAGCGAAATTGCCGTCCGGTAGAGCTCTGTGTTATACGGATTCAAGCTCTTTAAGTATTTTTCCATCTTTGTTTTTCCACGAGATCAGTCCATTAGCATGACCACCGTGAATCACAGCTGCGGCAGCGCTAGGGCTGGAAAATTCCGCATCCTGTGTAAATAAAAAATGATCCATTTTGGAAGCAAGAACACCATCGTCTATTAATCTTTTCCTCATATTTAGTGCCCACGGATACTTTTGGGAGGAAGGGCGATCAATTAGAACGGCCTGCGACCCCGCAAGCACTACAATTCCATTTGGTGTTAAATGTCCAGTAGCTTTAAGACCTTTAATCTCGCAGAAAAGTAATTCTAGCTCAGCTACACCAGCTGCATTTATTGTTCTTGGAACCAGAACCTCTACACCGAGCACGGGCAGTAATTGGTGGATTTTCTCAAGAAAAATTTCCATATCTTCGCGATCTGATTCAGGCAGGCGCGAGCCGCTTCCTTGGCTGTTTATGACTACGGCTCGACCAGCTTGTTTTGCCTGTTCGATTAATCGTCCTTCGAGATACCTGATATGCGCTTTGGTGAGATTCTCGTCTTTACTTGTAAAGAATGCAATGTGATTCCAGAAGTCTTTATCGAGATGGCCTTTCACTCTGTCTTTTATAGCCTCCGCCTCGCCGATATACACAGCGCTTTTTCCTGTTTCTGGATCAATGCCCGTGAGCAAGTAGACGCCCGATTTCTGTGATTCTTCTCGGGAAAGCACACTATCGAATTCGCTTCTCGGACCAGCAACGGCTTTACCTGTCCAGTTTGACAACTCTGCTGTTCGAAGCCGCTTTGGGTCTCCGTAGACAAGAAAGATCTTAATCGTTGCGCTTGGCATGAATTGAATCTGCGAAGTCAAAAATGAAACCCATCATAGAAAATTGCATACTATCTCCTTCTATTTGATGAAAAAACCATGATTCAATTTTCATAAATAATGAATGATAAACTTCGCCAAACCCACGGCATTATAACCAACAAGCACCGGTTCTTGTTGTCACTACGCGGCAAACCCGCGATTAAGCAACAGCCTCACCGCTCATCCAGACATTCAACACCAGGCCCGATAATCCGGCTTCTTCCGCCGGTTTGCGGAATGACTTCGATTTGCGTGCTGATGCGCGCTTTCAGCATGGGTACATGCGAAATCACGCCGATCAGTTTGCCGTCCTGTTGCAGGCCGGCCAGCATGTCGAGCGCCG
>CAZXBP010000311.1:0-2003 GCA_964639015.1 uncultured Nitrosomonas sp. | reverse complement strand
TCCATTTATTCATACCGTTAGTCATCGCGGATAACGGTCAACTGAGGTTTTTAGGGTAATAGTAAACTGATTTCTACCGGCTTTCCAGCTCGATGGGCTTCCGCCGCTCCCGACAATGTCTCGGGTGCGTATTGCGGGCGCTGTTATTTTCCGTCGTAGACCAGGTTTATCGGACTGGTTGGCGGCAAAAATCCTTGATTAATCGATCAACCCTCGCGCAATGGCTGCCTTGCCAATAAATCCGATGACATTCTGAGCATAACAGGAATTTGTCGTAATACTGTCGCGTGAGCGGTTTTAGGCGATGTGCGATAGCCGGTTTGCCGGTGTTGATCAGTTTTCCGTTGCAATGCGTGCAACGCGTCAGCGGGGCAAGCGATGTGTACAGATTGAACCGGTTCAGCGTTTCCCTGACCTGGGCTTTTGGGATGTCGGCGCGCACATAGTAACCATAGATAATGATTTTTCGTTTCAACAGTTTGCGATCGCGGGTTAACACGATGCGCTGCGTTTTGCAGGAAATTTCCGCAATGGATTGATCGGCAAAATCATTGCGATATAAGCAGTCAAAGCCGAGCAGCCGCAGATAACGCGCCAGTCGACCGAGATTGGCATCAACGATAAACCAGGGTTTTTCAGGTAGCGGTGGAGAGAGATGGCGTAATGGCTTGCCGGATTCAGTCAGGGCTGTTGAGCAATCCGGATAAACGTGAATTTCATCGCCATTCTGAACGATGTAATCAAAATCGACGGAGACACCATTGACGATGATCAGATCGATTTCGGTGTGCGGAACATCGCATGATTCAATGACATCCTTGATGGATGCTTTGCGGTTGACGGCGCGCGTGATGGCCTTATTCCGCCTGCCCGGTGAAATAAAGTCTTTCAGTGCGGCATGGAAGTGTAAATACGCGTATTCCATAATAAGCGCACTATATCAGCCGTTGCTTTACGACGGGGCGGATTTGCATAGAAACAGACAATTTTTTCACGTATAATTTCACGCTAAACGGCCGGACGCATCAGTATTTTTGTCCGATTTCAAAATCTCGAATCAAAATCCAAGGAGTTCTTTGTGCCGCAACGCCAGCCCGCCATTCTTGCATTAGCAGATGGAACTGTATTTCATGGCGTTTCTATTGGTGCCGAAGGTGCCGCAACCGGGGAAGTGGCTTTCAATACCGCGATGACCGGTTATCAGGAGATCTTGACGGATCCTTCCTATTGTCGGCAGATCATTACATTGACTTATCCGCATATCGGCAACACGGGTGTCAATCCGGAAGATATCGAATCAGGGCATCTGGATAAGGTGTATGCATCGGGTTTGGTTATTCGTGACTTGCCGCTGCTCGCGAGCAGCTGGCGCAAGACGCAGACGTTACCGGATTTTCTGCTGGAGCGACAAGTCGTTGCCATTGCCGATATCGATACACGCAAGCTGACGCGGATTCTGCGCGAAAAAGGCGCACAGGCAGGTTGTATCATGACCGGGCAGTTCGATGTTAATGAAGCAATCGCACAGGCGCATGCTTTTCCAGGACTTGCGGGAATGGATCTCGCAAAAACGGTAACCTGCCAGAAATCTTATACCTGGAACGAAGGTGAATGGGTGCTGGGAAGCGGCTATCAATCAGCAGACAATCAGCGCTTTCAGGTCGCTGCGTTTGATTTTGGTATCAAGCGCAATATTTTGCGTAAACTGGCGCAGCGAGGTTGCAGTGTCACTGTCGTTCCGGCGCAGACTTCCGCAGAGGAAATCGCGACTTTAAAACCGGATGGGGTTTTCCTGTCAAATGGCCCGGGTGATCCTGAGCCCTGTGATTACGCCATTAATGCGACGCGCGCTTTGCTGGATAGAAACATTCCCCTGTTCGGAATCTGCCTTGGCCATCAATTGCTTGCTTTGGCGAGCGGCGCCAGGACAGTTAAAATGAAATTCGGACATCATGGCGCCAATCATCCGGTGCAGGATGTGCAGAGCGGAAAAGTTTTTATTA
>CAZXBP010000310.1:0-2026 GCA_964639015.1 uncultured Nitrosomonas sp. | reverse complement strand
CAGGATACTTTAAGGAAAGAATATATGCGGAATAAAAGCATTCTGACAGAAGCAAAGCAGATTCAACTGGCATCTGAATTAATCCGCCTTGGCGCCCGCCTGCAGGTACTGGAGGTAAACTCAAATTTAAGTCGCGAAAGACTTGTCAAACTCTATAAAGAAATCAGAGGCGTATCGCCGCCGAAAGGAATGCTGCCTTATTCAGAGGACTGGTTCATGAGCTGGCAGCCCAATGTACATTCCTCATTGTTTATCAATATTTACAATTTCATTACCACCTATTCAGACACGCAAGGCGTGGATGCGCTAATCAAAAGCTATAAATTATATTTAGAGCATATTCATGCGAACGGTCTTGAGCAGGTGCTCAGTCTCACGCGCGCGTGGACGCTGGTTCGTTTTGTCGACAGTGAAGTACTGTGCATAGCGCCTTGCAGAAAATGCAAAGGGAAATTTCTGGTACATTCGCTTGATATTCATTCAAATCATGTCTGCGGACTATGCAATATTCCATCCAGAGCAGGTAAAACCAAAAAGGCGGCGGAAAGTAACAACGCCGTTGATCAAGCACTATCCCTATAAACTGGCAATTTAAGCAGTTTAGGGATTCAAAGCACGGGCTATGCGCTCCATGGCCTTTTCTAAATTTGTAAAGGCAGTGGCGAAGGATAAGCGCATATAGCCTTCACTGCCGAAAGCCGAACCTGGAACGACGGCAACGCCGGCTTTTTCCAGCAGATATTCGCTGAATGCCAGATCGTTTTTGTGAGGTATGATGCCTTGCGCATGCAGATTGCTGATGGCTCCACGCGCGTCGGCAAATGCATAAAACGCGCCTTCGGATTGCAGACAGCGAACTCCGTTACAGCGATTCAATGCGTCAGTGATAAATTGATTGCGTTCAATAAAAGCGACAACCATAGGCTCAATACACGACTGGTCGCCATTTAAAGCGGCTTCCGCGGCAACCTGAGAAATAGAACTGGGATTTGACGTGCTTTGAGATTGAATATTCTCCATTGCAGTAATTACCTCGGCAGGGCCGCCGCAGTAGCCGATGCGCCAGCCGGTCATGGAATACGCCTTTGATACACCGTTCAGTACGATGGTGCGTGGATACAGATCAGGGCAGGCATTGAGGATATCGATGAATGGCTTGCCGGACAACAGAATGTGTTCATACATATCATCTGTTGCGATAAGGATCTGGGGATGTTTTTTCAGCACATCACCCAGCGCTTTCAGTTCGTCAAGCGTATAAACCGCGCCAGAAGGATTGCTGGGGCTGTTAATGACAAACATTCGGGTTTTTGCAGTGATCGCTTCTTCAAGTTGTTGTGCATTAATTTTGAAACCCTGTTCAATCCCCGTTTCGATAAATATCGGTTTTCCCTCGGCAATCATGACTATATCGGGGTAGGAAACCCAATAGGGCGCAGGAATGATCACCTCATCGCCAGGATTCAGCGTGGCCAGCGCAAGATTAAAAAAACTTTGCTTGCCGCCGCAGGAAACCAGTATCTGCCCGGGATTATATTCAAAATTATTTTCGCGCTTGAATTTATCGATTATGGCTTTCTTCAAGCCGGGGGTGCCGCCGACTGCGGTATATTTGGTGAAACCTTTATTGATTGCGTCAATCGCTGCGTTTTTGATATGCTGTGGCGTATCGAAATCGGGTTCTCCGGCGCCTAAACCGATAATATCTTTTCCCTCCGCCTTCAATCGGGCTGCGCGTGCTGTTACGGCAAGTGTTGGCGAAGGTTTGATGGCTTGTACGCGAGTAGATAGATTCACAGCATCCTCATTCTGAAATTAGGTATAGCAGCATGTTAAAATATTGTCTTACATATCGCACTTTAGAATTCTGATTTTCTCCGGTTTTTCATCGACATGGGCTGATGATGAATTTTGAAGCGCGATAAAAATATAACTGACACTTACAAAGCCGCGATTATACCCGTGATTGAAACCTTCCCCAACAGTTTGTATAAACTTCATCAGGCATTTAAACCCGCAGGAGATC
>CAZXBP010000309.1:0-2058 GCA_964639015.1 uncultured Nitrosomonas sp. | reverse complement strand
CTTAAGTCCGACAGGCTCCTAAGAAGCGATTCTCGAACAGCCTCCTGGAACACGTATCATTAGGTGATCTCGCAAATTGTCACCCGCACTGACAGGTTCATCAGCTGTTGCGTATGCGGGTTCTGCCAAATAGTCCCAGTAAACCGATACCGAATAACGCCAGCATGGACGGTTCAGGGATAGGATTCACGGATTCGGTAATCAGGACAAAATCGTTGTAGTCCAGATCGCCCCCACCTCGCACATCTTCCCATGCCATGATGTATTCATTCGTACTCCATACGCCGGGAAGTGTTGCGGGAAGATCTATAATATCAGTACCTTTTCCCTGGAAAGCGACCATGTGATCGATGCCATCGGTATTCAAATCTTCATCACTGAAAAAAATGGTTGTTCCGGTATTTAAAAAGTACCCGAAAGCATTGCCGGCAAAATCAACACCGGTATCCGTAAAGTTAATGATTACCGAGCCATCGTTGCCAAAAGTCAGCAATTTCTGTGCGCCAGGGCCTTCTATTCCTGAAAACAGCGTAACCATTTTAGATGGGTCCGTTGCATCATAAATACCGACGGTATTGGTATTGGCATTACCTGCAAGTTCAACAATGATCTGAGCAAATGAACCGCCGCTTCCGGATATCTGCCAGTAGCTGTCTGCATTAAGCTGGTCGGTATTGACGTCTGTGCTGCTGACATTGCTGATCGGCGCTACGGTTATACCATTCAATATGGACTGAAGAGATGCGCCACCATCGCCAAATGTAATCGTGGCATTAGCTAATCCAGCGGAGGTGATACCGATTGTGGCGGTAAGTGCCGCTGTCAAAGTCAGGCGTGTCTGTTTTTTCATTTCCGGTTTCTCCTTTGAGAATATAGTCAAAACGTGTTAATAAAAATACCGGGCAGGATGCATACGCTTGGATTCATGATCAGCGACAATCGCAGCTGAAACATTAATGTCAATCAATGCGTGATCAGCATTTTCATAGGTGTCTATCTTAATGATTCAAAATTGATAAGCCATTGGACATTGGTACGCAGGAAACAGATAATGAGAAAAATGACACACTGAGCAATGGGAAATAACCAGCGTTGCTCGAACATGTTTCATGTATTCCTATCGTTAGTCATCTCGGATAACGGTCAGCTGAGGTTTTTAGGTTAAATCCTCAACGCAGAAAACCGGGTAAGGAGAATATGTTTTTTCAACTGCTTGGAAGTATAGGTTTATTTCTGATGGGTATGGTATTGCTGACCGACGGGCTTAAGGCCATGGCGGGCGATGCGCTGCGGCGTGCGTTGATGCGTTTTACCGGGACCCCTTACAAAGCATTTGCTTCAGGTGCGCTGGTCACGCTTATGGTGCAGTCATCCAGCGCGACGACCGTAACGCTGATCGGTTTCGTCAGCGCGGGCTTATTGACTTTTCCGCAAGCAATAGGCGTTGTGTTTGGCGCAAGCCTGGGAACAACAGGCACTGGCTGGGTTGTATCGGTGCTGGGCCTGAAAGTGAATCTGGGTTTTTATGCTTTGCCGCTGATAGGGATCGGCGCTTTGTTGCGGTTGCTTTCCCACGATCGCTGGCGATCTCTGGGGTTGGCGCTGGCCGGCTTTGGATTGATTTTCGTGGGAATCGATCATTTACAAAAAGCCATGCAGGAAGTCGCCAGCACATTTGATCTGACAGCGTTACCCTCAACGGGAGTAATAGGGCATTTAATCGCAGTGATCATCGGCATATTGATGACAGTCGTCATGCAGTCTTCCAGCGCTGCGGTTGCCACAACGCTGACGGCTCTGCATACCGATGTGATAAATTTCGACCAGGCTGCTTCGCTCGTGATCGGCGCGGCTATCGGCACCACTATTACCGGAGCGTTGGCTGCCATCGGCGGCAACGTTTCTGCTAAACGGACGGCGTTGGCGCATATCGCATTTAACCTGGCAACCGGAATCATTGCCTTGCTCATGCTGCCTGCTTTTTTGTGGGGTCTGCGGATGGCGCAACAGCAAATTGGATTAGCCCGAATATTGCATGAAAGAAAGAGGCAATTCCTG
>CAZXBP010000308.1:0-2118 GCA_964639015.1 uncultured Nitrosomonas sp. | reverse complement strand
CGTTTTATGAAATGGAGCGTCGGAACTTAAAAGGATACAACAATTACAACAGAGCTTTTGAGAGAGGCGGAAGTAACGAAGGAGTACCTGGCCTTGATTTCTAACAACGATCGTAAAAATAAGATTCTTAATGAAATTACTGATTTACTAGGAAACTTTTATCCTTTAGGCTTTTCGAAACCGCGCGTGACTGAAGAAGAATGGGCGACAACACTTACATTGAAGCTAACCAATATTGCATTAGAGATTGAAATCGACTGGAGAGACTTTGATATCTTTGTACTCGTCGTTAGATTAGAAAACGGAGACCTGCCTTCTGGGTACTACGTTTCCAAAGGACGCCCATGTCGATATCATCTCCAGAAAGTCATTAGTGATCGAAATTGGGCTGTTGATCGGGAAGCTTTGGTCGCTATCTCACCTGAAAAAAAAGGACGAAAACAAAATAACAAACGCTCCGAGGAAGTGATGCTTGCTCGGTTTCATGCATACAAGAAAGTTTTGGATGATTGTATAGAAAAACTGGTAAAAGAGGAGGATGCAATTTTTACAGGGCGGACTCAGCTTGGAAGCGCCATTGATGGGTAATCATCGCGGCGGTATTTGCCGCGTTAAACGCAACGAGCCATACGCTGAATCATAACGTCGCCCATCAGCGGCGCCGCTTTTTGGCGTTGGCTGGGTGGATTTGTTATGCGATAAACATCAATGACTTCCGCGTAGCAAACCGGCAACACTCAAGTCTTCGTCAATTTCCGGCCAATGAACACCTTCTCCGTCGCCCAATAACTCATAATTCTCCAGCTGACTTTTCGTGGCATTCGCTAAGCGTGGAAACCACACTATCGGGATAATCACTTTTCTTCCATCGACCAAAAACACGACCATGTCGTTATCTGTAAACTCAACATTTTCTGCCAAAGCATGTGTTTCAACTGCCAATGTGCTCATTCCAGGCCTCCATAAATATTTGCTGATTTTCGTCGACGTGTTTCTGTATAGTCCGTAACTCATGTGAGGAAAAATGCCTTGAGCCCGCCAACGCAACAGGATTTAACCAAAATTTGGCAAGAAATCTTTCATGCTGCACGTGTATGTGCGGCGGTTCGCCTCTTTCGTTGCTGTAAAAGAAAAAACGATAAGGACCTATCCTGAGTATTGTTGGCATTTGTCGCCACCCACTAATCCCTTTTCTCGAATAACATTCGAGTCAAGCCGACCCGCTATCGCGGAGAAACTTCCCCCGATTTTTCGACTCATTCTTCATAATCTCCTCAACCCTGCAGGGATTTATTTGTGACTTTATCATAAGGAGAATGAGATGGAACATGAATTTCCCCAACCTTTTGCTCAGCAGTATGACGAGTAAGGTTAGGTCGGATGCGATGTTGAAAGACCTGACTCCAACTTTGACCCCATCTTGCATATGCTGAATCATAACGTCAAAATTAGCCGGCGCGGGCACGCGTCCGGCTGAATGTCTTGTTCGGCCAAATAAATTTTTGCGACCTCGTCATGTATTGCTTCTACAACTTTTTCTAAAAAATCTGTAGCTGAAGTTGTGTCTCCGTACGAAATTGGCCATCTTGCTCCTGGATAACTTGGATCAATATCTGCTTCATGAGCTATTTTATTCCTCCGGTCAACGATAAGTTTTAAACGCTCTTTTATATCTTTAGCCGGAATACCAAGCCTAGTCTCTAGCGCTGGCCAGAGTGGGGCGCCATGAAACAACCGAATAGCGTCAGCTATCTTGTCTGGGTGTTGAAAAGCAAGATATGAGTGAGTTTGCCTAATTGCTTCGTCAACCCATTGTGATGACGATGATGGTATGCTGGATTTCGCCTCTGAAAGCGAAACTTGGAACTTGTCAAATCCCGGAACTGTAGGGCGAGAACCCTCATATATTGCAACCATTCCTTGTCGTACTATTTCATGAACAAAGTGATCGAGAGCGCTTACGGCCATTACTATTTGCGACCGCAACAGGTCTTCTGCTTGAAGTGCCTCTGTCGTGATAGCAGAAAGAGCATTGTAGAGCTGGCCAAGTTCTCGCGCGCGAGTGACCTGGTCAAGTAAAACCGGACACACCAGTTAAGCTGCTTTTATCGATTTTGC
>CAZXBP010000307.1:0-2167 GCA_964639015.1 uncultured Nitrosomonas sp. | reverse complement strand
TCGTTGTAATAACGCGCTATTACGCCTCATTGCGCCTTGCCGGAAATAAAAATCAACGCACTCTGAATCCCATTCAACTGAGGTTTTAGGTTGAAGCAAGATTCTCAATGCCGGTGCGATTTTCGTACTTGGAAACCTGGATTACTATTCGAGGTTCGGGTTTCAGTCATCGGTATACTTCGGATCATGTCGGAATGCGATGCACCGATAAAGGCGTTCATGGTCTTGGAACTTCAGCCGGGCTATCTGAGTGGTGCATCAGGAATGATCAAATCACATGCCGTATTTCAAGGTGCCTAACGATTCCGTCAAGCGAATACCTCAAGAAAGCACAGCTACTTCACGCGCCGACTTGCCGCAATCCGTCGATAGCAAAGATCAAAACCCTTACTCAAGGCAATCGTCATTGTTGTTTCTGAGACAGCGTCTCGCGTAATAGGCAAAGCCAACCGCGCTGCGTTGCGCGCGGAGTATCCAGTCATGCGCTTCGCGCGCAAGTTCCGGCTTGACCGGCTTGATTGCACCCGCGGAAAGTGCGATGATCTGCATCCGGGCCGCGCGTTCAAATGCGATCGCCAGCAGACAGGATTCCTCAATACTGCCGCAGGCGACAAGCAGGCCGTGATGCGCCAGAAACAGCGCGCGTTTTGATCCGATCGCCTGCGCAATCAGCTCACCTTCTTCATTACCGACGGGCACGCCGGGCCATTCCAGCAGGAAAGCGACATCATCGTAAAGCACGCAGTTATCCATATGCGAAATTTCCAGCGGTATTTCGAGCATGCTCAGCGCCGCCGTATGAACCGCATGCGTATGGATGATGCACTGCACATCCGGGCGCGCCCGGTATAGCCATGAATGAAAACGGTTGGCGGGATTCGCCATACCCTCGCCTTCGAGAACTTCCAGATCTTCATTGACCAGCAGCAAGTTGCTCGCGCGAATTTCATCGAACCCAAGTCCCAGGCGCTGGGTCAGATAGGTGCCCGGTTTCTCGCAACGGGCGGTGATCTGGCCAGCCAGTCCCGAATCATGGCCGTTATCAAACAATATGCGGCAGGTCAGCGCCAGTTTCTGCGCCTGAGTATAGTGCGCGCCCTGCAACACTGCATCCATCTGATTGAAGGATTGCCTGACCAATTCATTTTTATCCAGATCAAAAGTTTTTCCGCTCATGGTTTTTCCAATGTGTGCCATTTACCAGGGAATGACTTGTCCGTCGTAGGCAAAGAATTTGCCGCTATCGGTATGGATCAGGTCGGCAATGACCTGACGCATGCCGGTGACGCTCTTTTCGGTGGAGATCAATGCGTTCGGACCGCCCATTTCGGTTCGAACCCAACCTGGGTGCAGCAACGCCACGATCACGCCTTTGGGTTCCAGATCAATCGACAGACTTTTCATGACGATGTTAACCGCGGACTTACTGGAACGGTAGATGTAACTTCCGCCGCTGGTGTTATCGGTAACGCTGCCCATTTTACTGGTGATCGTCACAATCTTCTTTGTATCGCTTCTGGCAATCTGGCGATAAAACGCATCCGCCATTTTGAGCGGTGCCATGGTATTCACCTCAAAGGCGTATGCCCAGGCAGCATAGTCAATCTGATGAAAGCTGTCACCGTGATTGGCGGGATAGACGCCTGCATTGTTGATCAATACGTCAATTTTCTCTGCAGACAACGCATGTGACAGCTGCTCAATCTGCGCGTGATCGGCGACATCAAGGGCATGCACCTGGACACGATCTCGAAACTGCGTGGCCAGTTGCTGTAATGCATCGGATTCAGACGGATTTCGCGCGCAAGCCAGAACACGCCAGCCATCCTCGGCATACTGCCGTATAAATTCGAGTCCTATGCCGCGGCTCGCGCCGGTTATCAAAACGGTTTTCATTCGATTGTAAGATTCCTTATACTTCTGTTGTTTATCTAAATCAGTCTGCTCGCTGTCCAGACTATCCGCTCATTCGCCTCACTGATGCCTTCATTCTATCAATCAATGCATTAAATTGAAAATCCGGACAACACTGGAGCCATGAAAATGCATGATTTTTATGGTCGATGCCATGTCTAAAACCATGCTGCTAAGGGATAGTTCGCACACAGCCAAACATGTGCAAGCAGGAGACCGCGCTCTAGGTTTTCAGGCGATAACCTCTGCGACG
>CAZXBP010000306.1:0-2176 GCA_964639015.1 uncultured Nitrosomonas sp. | reverse complement strand
AAAATAAAAATCAACGCACTTTAAACCCCATTCAACTGAGGTTTTTAGGTTAAACGCTGAATTCCAGAAGACGCGCTTATTTTGCTGTGAGATTGACGCCCAGGATCAGCAGTTCATTCCAGGCATCTTTGATATTGCCGTCGGCCACGCCTTTGATGATCCGGTCGATTTTAGCCGCGTGCAGCAGGCTTTTCAGCAACTGCTGCGCCGTGATTCGCTTCGCGGCCATGATAACAGCGTTTTGCCGCTCACCCCAGATGCGGACCGTTTTTAACAGCTGACCGGCGGGAATGCCCTGATTCAGTCCTTTGCGCAGGAAAATCAGTTGCCGGATCTGCTCGCACAACACGGTCAGAATGAGCGGCGGCGGCGCACCTTCGCTTTGCAGTCCGGTCAGTATGCGCGTAAAACGCGCCGGATCGGCCGCCAGCATGGCATCCGCCAGTTGGAAAACATCGTAGCGGGCAACGTCAAGAATAGCGTTTTTGACATCTTCGAACGACAAATGACCGGAGGGATAAAGCAATGCAAGTTTCTGTATCTCCTGGTTCGCGGCCAGCAGATTGCCTTCAACCTGTCCGGCGATAAACAGCAAGGTAGTCTGGTCGACCGTTTGCTGCTGCAGGGCGAGCCGGTTCCTGATCCATATCGGCAGTTGCGTTTGTTCCACGGCATAAATGGGCACCATGACGCCTGCATTTTCGATGGCTTTAAACCATTTGGCGGACTGACTCTGCCGGTCCATTCTGGGCAGCGTAATCAGCGTGATCGCATTCCGGGGCAAAGCCTGACAGTAGCTTTCAATGGTTTTGCCGCCTTCTTTGCCCGGTTTTCCGGTGGGAATGCGTAAATCGATCATCTTGCGATCGCCGAACAGCGACGGACTGCAACCGGCGCTGAGCAGCTCAGTCCAGCGGAAATGGCTGTCCGCGGTGTGGATTTCATGTTCGGTAAAGCCGTTCTCGCGCGCTTTTCTGCGGATCAGGTCAGTAGCTTCGGCAACCAGCAGCGGCTCGTTGCCGAAAACCGTATAAAGCGGCGCCAGCTGTTTTTGCAGATGCAAAGTAAGCTGGTCGGCTTTTAACTGCATGTCGGTGGCTAATTGATGGCCGCGTTTTCTATCGGCGCGCCGGGTCTTTGAATGGTCGACAATCGCCAGATGATCTGCTGTACGGCGTCAGCCTGCATATCCCGGTAAAGCATCTGCTCTTCGGCCTCTTTGGCCAGAATCTGGGCATCCAGGAACGGCAGAATTCGCGTCAGTATGATTTCAGTTTGCGGTGCGATTTCGACGCCGCTGATATCAAGGAGGCGTGTGGATATTCTGAAAACCAGTTCAAACTCACGGACACGTCCACCGCCTGAGAGTGAAAGAATCCGTCTTTCATTGCTGGCATTGATGACCTGCAAAATGGCTTCGGCTTCTTCCATTTTGTCGACAATTTTTGTGGTAGTCGAAGCACCGACCGCGCGGCGCAAGTCCGATCCGATGGTGTGGCCCGACGGAGCGGCGACATATAATGTTTTGAACGGCAGCGATGAAATCTGGCCGCGCAGCTTGAATCCGCAACCGGTCAGCAACAGTGCCATCAGCAGCATCGCCAGAATGAGAATTCCGGATAACGTGAAAGTTGCGTTATCATGAGTAGCTGCTGGTGCGGTTGTAGTCATGGCGGTTGCTGGACAAATGGTTTGATCGATTGGAACAGCGGCAACATTTCAGGATTGAAGCCGGTTATGCGGATTTTACAACAAATTGCGGTTGATTGTACTGTTGTGCAGTATGACGTGCGTCATCGGCGCTATACGATAGCAGGCATGCAGGCATCTCCCAAAATTCAGATGGACGTAATACGAAAAAACGAAAATCCGATTAAGCAGTGTTAATCGGAGCGGCAGGGGATTTTCCACAGCGGAAGAACGTATTGACGTTGACTTCCGAAGATCGATAGTGAAGAAGGTTTATGAACCTAAAACCTCAGTTGACCGTTATCCTGAATGACTAACGATATGAACACATGGAACAATTCGGGTAATTCTGGCTCATTCGGGTGGTGGATCAAACTATGGTGTTTATAGCACGCCGCTTTTTAATTCCGGCTGCGTTACAATTCGTTGTAATGTAATAACGCGTTATTACGCCTCATTGTGCCTTGCCAAAAATAAAAATCAACGC
>CAZXBP010000305.1:0-2264 GCA_964639015.1 uncultured Nitrosomonas sp. | reverse complement strand
TCCTAAATATGTTGTATTAAATCAGTTGCTTGTGATGTGTTTCTTGAGAGATTGATCTACTGTGGACGATTCTTGCTGGCTGGATTTCCCGATCCTTTTCGTTGAATAGAACGACTATTCGCCTCAAATGATCGAAAAATCCCGCTCAATCAGCTTCGCTCTCGCTACGATCGCTATTCTCGGACAGCCTCCTAGACATGAATTGCGATACAGATTTACTTGAATAACACACGGAGAAATCTCTGTAGAATTTTTTTCCAAAAAAAAAATAAAGGCATAAATCAAAAACGAATCGACCATTCAGTATGAAAAAAAAAGCGATTATTTCAAAACAACCTGAAACGAAATAGCGAAGTCCAGTGACATATCTGAATTCGGCTGTGTTCAATTATCTTGTGCCTCGTTTAGCACACGACATGATTCACAAGTTTGAAAGCACTGCATAAAAGAGTACGGCTGAATACTTGCACCCGGATTTCACCAGCCGGTTTAATTCGGTCATTCCGGAGACATTTGTTCAAGCAATCTGATTTGCTCCATTAATGCCTGCCTTTCTTCATTCAAGCTGCTAAATCTGGCATATAAACGATCCAGTTCGGCAGTATACTTTTCAATCCGATCCTTTTTGTCCTGCCGTCGCTGAAGCATTTCTTCATATTTTGGAATTGGCGTGGTCTGAGCTGCAGCACCCGGCAAATCAGCAACGTCCGGACCGATCATTTCATTGCGGCGTAATTCCTGAATCATAAGAAATTGCTGATGAACCGCTTGCGCTTCTTGCTGCACTCGCATTAATGCTTTCTCGAGTTGCACAATTTTTTGATCATCTTCTGACCAGCATAATTGCGGAAGAAATATTAATATTAAAAAAATCAGTACCTTCAAGGCATGATCTCCTATCTTGAAGCAATTCATTTAAATTTTTTCGTACATAACATGATAGCAAGCCCCTTAAGTAACGTTGAAAATTTTTCAGAACCACAGCCTGGCCTGCTATTACATGCGCTCGAATATGGCGGCGATACCCTGGCCACCGCCAATACACATTGTTACAATCGCAAAGCGTCCGCCTGTACGATGGAGTTCGCAAATCGCCTTGATAGCGAGTATTGTACCGGTCGCGCCGACTGGGTGGCCTAATGCAACGGCACCGCCATTAGGATTTGTTTTTGATGGATCGAATTGCAACTCCCGGGCAACAGCGCACGCCTGGACAGCAAAAGCTTCGTTGGATTCAATGACATCAATATCTTTGATTTGCAGTTGCGCGTGCTTAAGGGCTTTTTGTACAGCAGGGACGGGGCCCATTCCCATCAGTTGCGGATCAACCCCGGCGTGACCATAGGAAACTAAACGAGCAAGGGGTTGCAGATTATGTTTTTGGGCTGCCCTGCCTTCCATGAGCACAACTGCCGCAGCACAGTCATTGATTCCGGAGGCATTTCCTGCGGTAACCGTTCCATTTTCCATAAATGCAGCCCTTAACCTGGACAATGCAGCAATATCTACATCGTCGCGGGGGTGCTCGTCAGTATCAAATACCGTTACATTCTTACGATTTTTGATTTCAATTGGTAATATCTGATCTTTAAAATAACCGCTGTTAATAGCATTGATAGCTCGCCGATGACTTTCGAGCGCATAAAGATCCTGCGCTTCGCGGCCAATCTTCCACTTAGCCGCGATGTTTTCAGCGGTGATGCCCATATGCACGTCCGTAAAAGGATCCGTCAGGGCGCCAACCATCATATCAATGACACCGCCATTATTCATGCGCTGCCCCCAACGCAATGCTGGCAACAGATAACCGCCACGGCTCATGGATTCGGCGCCGCCAGCGATCGCTGCATCAGCATCACCCATCTGAATATACTGACTGGCGGAAATAATTGCCTGCAACCCGCTGCCACAGATGCGATTAACCGTAAGCGACGCAATAGTGTGCGGAAGTCCACCATTTATGCATGCAGCTCGCGCCAGATACATGTCACGAGGCTCGCCATGAATGACATTGCCAAAAACACCATGCCCGATTTCAAACGGATCAATACCCGCTCTTCTAACCGCTTCAGCCACAACCTTTGCAGCCAGATCAACAGGCGGGATATCTTTGAGAGCTCCGCCATAGTCGCCAATAGCTGTTCTTACACCACTCAGTATTACCACATCACGCATTTAACCTAAAAACCTCAGCTGACCGTTATTCGCAATGACTAACGGTATGAATAAATAGAACAACCTGAACAATACCCGTTTACCCTGAT
>CAZXBP010000304.1:0-2298 GCA_964639015.1 uncultured Nitrosomonas sp. | reverse complement strand
TAACCGGATTTGGTCTGGAAGTGACCAGTTATGTGAACATTGAAGATTAGATCAGGAAAAACTGTAGTTTCTGGTACCGCGTCATTTGTATGATTTAACGTAAATTAAAGGAGTGAGAATGGCGTACTACGATAATATTCAAGAACTTGAGCCGGATCTTGAAGGCGATGGCTTGCGCATCGGGATTGTCATGAGCCGCTTTAACAGGGATATCGGTGAAGGATTGCTAAGTGCCTGCACGGATGAACTTAAGCAACACGATGTGCAGGATTCCGATATTCTGCTGATCACAGTACCTGGCGCGCTGGAAATACCCATTGCATTATTGAAAATGGCCGACAGTAATCAGTTTGATACCCTGATAGCACTGGGTGCAGTTATCCGGGGAGACACTTATCATTTTGAAGTGGTTGCGGATGAATCAGCGCGGGGTATCAGTCAGGTTCAACTTGAAGCGGAAATTCCGGTTGTTAACGGCGTTTTGACAACGGATACCGAAGATCAGGCGATTGAACGCATGATGCAAAAAGGTAAGGAGGCTGCCAGGAATGCCATTGAAATGGGAAATTTATTGATAAAGCTGGAAGAATATTCAGTTGACTGATAAACAGATTACGACGCAAAAAAAAACGGTTAAATACAAAAGCAAACGCCGCGTAGCACGCGAGCTCGTATTGCAGGGCCTTTATCAGTGGCGCCTGACGGGCGAGATGGAAAGTGCTATTGCTTCGCAGCTGCGTGAAACACAGGTTTTTCCCCGGGCGGATGAAGCATTCTTTTCTCGACTGCTGAGCGGCGTTCTCATGCATGTAGATCAACTGGAGCAAACGATTCAACCCTGCCTCGATCGATCCATTAAAGAATTGAGTCCGGTCGAATACGGTATTCTATTGTTAAGTACCTACGAGCTTATTCATTTTCTCGATGTACCTTATCGTGCCATTATCAATGAGGCAATAGAGTTGGCCAGAGTCTATGGCGGGAGTGATGGTTACAAGTATGTCAATGGCGTTCTGGACAAATTGGCGTACAAATTGAGAACAATAGAAACAACCTGTTAGTACATCTGAAAGTGCCTATTTCTCATGTTCAGAGATGTTAACTAAAACGTGCCGTCCGAATTTGACCTAATTCAGCGCTACTTCAAGCGACCTGTACCCGGAATCCCGATGGGTATTGGTGATGACGCCGCGATAATTGCTCCGAGAGCAGGAAAGGAATTGGCAATTTCGACTGATTGTCTGGTATCCGGACAGCATTTTTTGGAAAATACAGATCCGTATAAACTTGGTTACAAAGCCCTGGCGGTTAATCTGTCGGATATGGCGGCCATGGGTGCAGCGCCGAGATGGGTAACATTGTCGTTGACACTGCCGCGTTCCCTGATTGACCATCATGAAAGCTGGCTTGATGGATTTTCACGTGGTTTTCATGAGCTGGCCGCCAGGTATCAGGTTGTACTCATCGGTGGCGATACAACCGCAGGTCCTTTGAATATTTGTGTGCATATTATCGGGGAGGTTAATCAAGGCCGATGGTTGCGCCGCTCCGGGGCCAGGCCGGGTGATGATATCTGGGTATCCGGTTGTTTGGGCGATGCGGCTTTGGCGCTAAAGCACCAGTTGCACGAGCTGGTATTGACCGATGACGAAGCAACACAGTGTTTGTCATCGCTGGACATGCCAATCGCACGCGTTGTGCTGGGCCAGCGTCTGATTAATTTGGCGCATAGTGCAATTGATATTTCCGATGGGTTGGTAGCTGATCTGGAGCATATTTTGTCTTGTTCAGCGCAATCCGCTACGATAGAACTCCAGGCGGTGCCTGCTTCAGAGATCATGAAGCGTTATTTGCCTTCACCGTTAGCGGTTGAATGTCTCATGACCGGCGGGGATGATTACGAGTTGTGTTTTACGGCGCCGAAAGAAAATCAAAGCGCTATCCGTCAGTTAGGTCAGGAGCTGCAGGTTCCGTTGACCATCGTCGGAGAAATAATACAACATAAAACACCAAAGCCAGAGTTGATAATTTACGGCGGCAAGGGTGAAAAAATCGTTCTGGAGAAGAAAGGATATGACCACTTTACTTCCTGAAGCAGACGGTCCGCCGCAAAACAGCAAACCGGGATCGTCGCAGAGACAGCCGGATATTGTATTTGTCTGTAGGCATCCGGCTTACTTTGTGGCATTTTCAGGTGGTTTCGGATTAAGTCCAAAAGCACCGGGAACGGTCGGCACGTTGGCTGCCTTTCCATTATTCTGGGTTTTGGATCATTACCTTGATCCAATTCATTTATTA
>CAZXBP010000303.1:0-2335 GCA_964639015.1 uncultured Nitrosomonas sp. | reverse complement strand
AAAATTCTTATCATAATTTGAGATGATTTGACTGATAAGAGACTAAAAACCTCAGCTGAATGGAGTTTAGAGTGCGTTGATTTTTGTTTCCGACAAGGTGTAATAACGCGTTATTACAACGAATTGCAACGCAGCCGGAATTAAAAATCGGCGTGCTATAACTACCATAGTGTGATTCAGCATCCGGATAAACGGGTATTGTTCAGATTGTTCTATTTATTCATGCCGTTAGTCGTTTCAGATAACGGTCAACTGAGGTTTTTAAGTTCAAGCCACATTGATCGCTGGATTTTTCCGACGTAATGCGCAATCAGACTATATCAGTTGCCGGAAGGACAATGAAATTGGCGATGACTGCCCTTTTTCCGTACCTGGCGCCAACCATCCGATTCAAGCAAAGCGACAAGATCTGTAATTTTCATGTCGCAAGTACAGCATTGCATCTTATTGATTTTCAGCAGAAAACCGACACGATCGGATCAGGTCGTGAATTGAGAATATTGACGATACCTCCTGTATATTCAAGATATGCTATCAATGAATTTTACAGTTTTAATGCAATGTCACCTGACCACAGCACTTTTTAAATTTTTCTCCTGAACCACAGGGACAGGGGTCGTTACGGCCAACTTTTGCCTGTTCGCGGCGGAAAGTTCTTTCATGCCTGGACAGCTGCGCCGCCATTTTTCGGTGAGGTTCAAAATAGCGGTAGGTTTGCATCACGCCAACTGACAAGCCGACCAGTAATTTCTCACGCAGCTCTTCGCTGACGGGTTCTTTATAGGGACGTAGCTTCGGATCGGGATCGCGTTCATGGCAAAGCGCAAAGAGTGTTACAAACAAGCCGCCCCGCTCTTGGTTATTCATCAGATCATTCCAGTCAGAAAAATTAAATCCTGTGCCGCGCATAAATCCTTCCGCCCAATCATTTCCGCTGAAAGATTTGCCCGATTCATCACTTAGCAGAATGGGGAAAAAAACTTCGTCATTCTCCAATCTATACAAAACATCGTTCCAGAAAAGCATGACCAGCTCGATAAAGGAGCTGATTTGCCGATCACTCTCAAAAACCGCCTCATCCGGCAATTCCCCACCACCCCACAGTTCCGGTAAATAAGCACTGGGTTGCGTTATTTCCGGCGAACAATGCAAAGCAGCAAAAAAACCATCCAGCATTTCCAGATTCATCGCTTTTTCATGCTGAAACCGATCCAGAAAATCACTCAATTGATCATATTCAGCTTCAGACATTTTATTCTGATGAAATTTCTTCATATATTTTCCCTTGAATGGCATTGTGTACCCGCTCAAGCATTTTATGCGTCACATGGGCACGGCGTTCAATCTGGCTGATATAAGCCTGGCTGACACCCAGCTTTTGAGCAAGTTCTTCCTGCGTAATACCAACCTTGATACGCGCAAGAGCGACCGGATTGTCTACATAGTCTTCAAGAACAAAAGGCACATATTTTTGATCATCATCCAGCCCGGTTTCATAAGCAGCCAGTTCATGTTCAATCTGTTCTTTCAATGCATGATAAACAGGCATGGGTAATAAAACATACTCATCCTTGCCGTTGATGGATTTAATTTTTTGTAGTGTCATTTGTAAGCATCTCCACGCGGTTTTATTTTTTCCACCGCAATTATTCTGACAGCGTCCTGTCTATCGAAGATTACGCGCCCGTCACCGACTCTCAGCCGGAAACAAGGCTCATCTTCCGGCTTCTTGATGTCCAGTGTTTCATCATCCGGGTTACCTCCCGAATGCACAATTGTTTCGGCAGTCCGGAATCGCTCCGGCCTGGACAGGCCTTTCAGCTTTTTCCTGGCCTGCGACCGAATCAATGCATGCTCGTTGGTTACACATATTATAAGTTATAAAATGTTATACTCAAGCTGCAATGAAAATGAAGCTCGCTTATATATCGCCGGCGCAGGTACAACCGCGACTCGGATGATTAATCACACGCACTTCACCTGAAAGAAAAAGCATCAGGCCAACCTCAAAAAGCTCGACTGGATGATGACTCTTTTGCAAAGAATTTGCCGGCGGCACGCGGACTGTTGATGCGCCGGACATATGCATGATAATCTGATGCATCATTCTTCCTGCAGATGTCAGAAAAGAATTATGGAGATCTCTTTCAAAAAAAATTTATAAGTAACTGATTTTGTTTAACTTAAAAGCCTCAGTTGACCATTATCCGGGCTGACTAACGATATGAACAAATGAAACAATTCGAGCAATGCCGGTTCATCCGGATGGTGAGTCAAACGATGGTGTTTATAGCACGCTGCTTTTTAATTTTTGCTGCGTTACAATTCGTTGTAA
>CAZXBP010000302.1:0-2384 GCA_964639015.1 uncultured Nitrosomonas sp. | reverse complement strand
TCAATTGAGTGGGCGCATGATGGGATTGCGGGCCGATATGACGCCTCAGGTGGCGAGAATTGATGCGCATTTGCTGAATTGTGAGGGTGTAACAAGACTTTGTTATGCGAATAGCGTGCTGCATACCGTGCCAACCAGCTTGACCCAGACCCGAGAACCCCTGCAGGTTGGCGCTGAGCTTTACGGTCATCAAGGCCTTGAAAGTGATCTTGAGATCCATCAGTTGATGATCCAGTGTCTGTCGAAGTCCGGTCTGAGTAAGTTCCATGTTGACCTGGGGCATGTTGCGGTTTTTAGAGGGATTATTAAAAATGCGCATATTACCCAGGAGATGGAAGCAGATCTGTTTGCTATTTTGCAGAACAAGGATTTGGCGGCTTTACGCGCACTGTGTGCAGGATTAAAGAAAAGTACGCGTGAAGCATTGTTGTTATTGCCGGAGCTTTACGGTGACAAAACGATATTGCAAATCGCAAAAGAGAAATTGCCGCCACACAAAGAGATTGCTCTGGCTTTGGATCAGTTAGGAAAAGTGGGTGATGCCTTAAGTCCGCTGGTTGATACACTGGCATTCGATTTGTCGGATTTACGCGGTTACCACTATCACACCGGCATAGTTTTCGCGGCCTACTCGGATGGCTGCTCGAACGCAATAGCGCTCGGCGGACGTTATGATGAAATTGGAAAAGCATTTGGAAGAGCCAGGCCGGCGACCGGTTTTAGTCTGGATCTGCGTGAATTATCCCGGTTGGTTGAAAGAAAACCTTATCCGATGGGTGTTTCAGCGCCGTATCAGAGAAATAACAAAGCGCTGGATAGTGCAATAGCACGGTTGCGCAGTGCCGGTCATATTGTCATCGTGGAATTGCCTGAACAGACACAGGGTACATTGAATTGTGATAGACAACTGGTGCAGCGCAGCGGTGAATGGGTTGTTGAGAAAATTTAGCTTTTGGACGACAAGGCATAGACGAGATTTAGAGCAATGACTAAAAATGTTGTGGTGATCGGCACGCAATGGGGTGATGAGGGCAAGGGAAAGGTTGTGGACTGGCTGACTGATCATGCGCAGGGCGTAGTTCGTTTCCAGGGTGGGCATAATGCCGGCCATACGCTAGTGATCGGCGACAAAAAAACGATTCTCCATCTAATACCGTCGGGTATTCTGCGCGGTGATGTAACCTGTTATATCGGGAACGGTGTGGTTATTTCACCCGAAGCACTGCTCAAGGAAATTGGCATGCTCGAAGAAATGGGCATCAATGTAACGGGGCGACTGCGCATCAGTGAAGCATGCCCCTTGATATTGCCCTGCCATGTCGCACTGGATCAGGCGCGCGAAACAGCTCGCGGCGCAGGTAAGATAGGGACCACCGGGCGTGGAATCGGACCGGCTTACGAGGATAAAGCCGCCCGCAGGGCCATACGATTGCAGGATCTGTTTCACAGGGACAGGTTTGCCGCCAAACTCGGAGAAATGCTCGATTATCATAATTTTGTTCTAAAAAATTATTTTAATGCGCCTGTTGTCGATTTTCAGAAAACACTCGATGAAGCGATTCTGCAATCCGAACGCATAAAACCCATGATTGCCGATGTGCCGCAGCTTTTATTCAATGCCCATAAGGCAGGTGACAATCTGTTGTTTGAAGGCGCGCAAGGTACATTGCTGGATATTGATCACGGCACCTATCCATTTGTGACATCGAGCAATTGCATTGCCGGTGCCGCAGGGACGGGGAGTGGTGTTGGGCCGCAAATGTTGCAGTATATCCTGGGTATCACAAAGGCCTATACCACGCGTGTCGGTTCCGGTCCTTTTCCAACAGAACTGGAAGATGAAATTGGCAGTTATTTGGCGGCGCGCGGCCATGAATTCGGCTCAACAACCGGACGTCCGCGGCGCTGCGGATGGTTTGATGCGGTCGCCATGAAGCGATCCATACAAATCAATGGTGTAACCGGATTTTGCATCACCAAGCTCGATGTTCTTGATGGTGTCGAAACACTGAATATCGGTATCGGTTATAAACTGGCGAATGGCGATTATTCGGAAGTACTGCCGGTGGGCGCCGAGGATTTGAATCTTTGCGAACCGATTTATGAGGAAATTCCAGGCTGGTCTGAAAATACAGCGGGTATTAAGGTATTTGATCAGTTACCCAAAGCAGCCCGGAATTATTTAAAACGCATCGAAGAAATTTGTGAAACGCCGATTGATATGATTTCGACCGGCCCGGACCGGGACGATACCATTGTATTGCGTCATCCTTTTGAATAAAAAAGCATATACTGACCTGATCGGCTATGAAATATGGAGAAACGCTTAAACCTAAAAACCTCAGTTGAATGGGATTTAGAGTGTGCTGATTTTTATTTCCGGC
>CAZXBP010000301.1:0-2394 GCA_964639015.1 uncultured Nitrosomonas sp. | reverse complement strand
AAAATTAAAAAGCGGCGTGCTGTAAACACCATCGTTTGACTCACCATCCGGATGAGCCGGCATTGCTCGAATTGTTTCATGTATTCCTATCGTTAGTCATCTTGGGTGACGGTCAACTGAGGTTTTTAGGTTTAAATTTCAAAATGCCGATATAGTCGAGTTTTGTCCGGAATGCGGCGGAATTCTTACGCAAATCCTCTAATGGTAGCGCAAAAAAGATCTCGATGCCTTTGCGTAAGGTGCGGTAAGCCAGTGTGAACGCTGCATTGATCTCTTCTTCGGTTCCAGTCGCTTCGGCGGGATCGCCGACACCCCAATGCGAGCGTAGCGCAGAACCCAGATATGTGGGGCAGGTTTCACCGGCCGCATTGCCGCACACGGTAATCACAATGTCCGGGGTTGCCTGCAGACTGTTCCATGATTTACTGAACAGCCCTTCGGTTGAAATGCCTTCGCGTTCAAGCAAGGCGAGCGAACGTGGGTGGATGTGACCGGTCGGTTTGCTGCCCGCGCTCATCGCTTGCCAGCCAGCAGGCGCCAGATGATTGAAAGTGGCTTCAGCCAGGATAGAGCGGCAGGAATTGCCGGTGCAAAGAAACAATACATTCATGATCAGGCCACGCAACAGGATTCAGCATTTTTGACGGGAATGGCGGTATCCTGACCAAATACCGGAATAGCTGTCAGGGTATGAAAAGCTTCCCAGGCGATACCCTGCGGGTCGACCGTCCAGTGTTTATTTGATGCGGCATAGCAGCATTGTGCGTTGTTTTGCGCTGAGGCAGGCAAACCGGCCTGGATTAACCGGTGATTCATTTCGTCCAATGCTTCTTGCGAATCAACCTGAATGCCCGCATGATCCAAGCCCGGCTTTGCGCCGCGTGCGGACAGGGCGAAGTTAATACAAGGGTCATCCAGCATCCATTTGGCGTAATCCGGTTTGCTGACGGATGGTTCGGTGCCGAATAGCGCTGAGTAAAACCGGATATTTTCCGGCATGTTATCGACGGCGATATGGACATGAAAGCGTTTCATCAGTGTCTCCTTTGTTAAAAATAATCTGAAAAAAATAGATTCAACAGTTTTTTTCGTTACAACGTGCTTCAACAATGCTGCATGGATCGCCGGCGCAGCAATTCTCGGTGAGATAGCGCAGCAGGGCATTCATCGTCGCAAAATTGGCTGAGTAATAAATAAAACGGCCTTCCTGCCGGGCAATAATCAGCTCCGCTTGCGTCAATTCTTTCAAGTGAAAAGAAAGCGTTGCATTTGGAATATCCAGTTCCTTGGCAAGCTGACCTGCTGGGAGTCCTGCTGTTCCAGCATGTACCAGCAACCGGAATAACGTAAGACGGGTTTCCTGAGCAAGGGCAGTCAGTGCTTTAAGTGCATTCTTTACTTCCATATTTTCAATATAATGGAAATATTAAACCACGGCAATCTTTTTATTGCATTTCTGTATTATTCAGCTGAAATAGTGACTAAAGAATCCGGCTGGAGGAGTTTGCGGGTGCTGACACTGACAACTATAAAAAGAACTATAAAAAGTAAAAAGTGTAAAAAGGGGTTTGTAAAAAGGGGCCAGACCCCTAAGATAATTGTCGCGCTTGCACCTACTTTCTCGCCCTCGCGCAGCCGGATGTGCCACCATGCCGTAGCCGGCTGCTCGGATGCCCATTGATCAACACACACCACTTCACTTTGTGCCTTCAACTGTTTCGGCTGCTTGCCGCGTACGGTAATAAAGTTCTTTCCTCGTCAGTTTAACGCAGCCGACAGCTCTGGGATCGTCAGCCAGGCAGACTATTTTAGCCAGTATTCTGGATGCATCCTGTTTGGGAATAATTAGAAAATCTTTTTTAACAGAGCGTTGAAGACAATACTATATTTTGCCATGCTGTTTCAGTTCGGCCAGCATCTCTTCATAGCTTATAACAGGTTCATCCTTTCTCTGGCCATGGTCATTCAGGTCCACCTGATCTTCAGTGATGATCAGTCACAGCGCTTCATCAAACAACTCTGTAAAGGGAACGGGAAGTTTCCGCAGATTTGAGCCTGAGCGCTTTATGTATTGCCGGATCAAAATAGTTCGTGGAGCGTTTGGATAAATGGCTCATACGCTGTATTCCTGATATATCTTTGTTTTTTTAAATTTTAGCGTTTATTAAATAGGGTAATGTCATTTCTGCTTATGAAACGAAATTCCCGCTGGAACCCAAAGTTGAACTGGCAAAAAACTATCTTCTGACACGGCTGTTCGGTTTTACTTGACTAGGTCAATTAATATGAATACTGTATTGCAAGATCTCATGAGTTTCGATTGCTTGAAATATAGTAACTAGTGTCTGCCCGAAAACTAACAATTCAAATAAATAACAATGGATTACGTTTAAT
>CAZXBP010000300.1:0-2413 GCA_964639015.1 uncultured Nitrosomonas sp. | reverse complement strand
TTGTAATAACGCGTTATTACGCCTCATTGCGCCTTGCCGGAAATAAAAATCAACGCACTCTAAATCCCATTCAACTGAGGTTTTTAGGTTAAAAGGTTGTTAGGAGTCTGTCGGACACAAGACTAATCTACAGCGCCAATGGGATAACAGGTCATATTTCCTCAATTTTTCGTTACATAGTCTTACTATGTGCCTCAAAATTGTGGTAAACCGCACTCGCTCTCCCACTTGGCTCGTTTCGATTGCTTAAGTCCGACAGACTCCCGGGGTAATCAGGGAAGTGATATTTCATGAAACAAAAAAGTAAGAATCCGACCATATCATACCGTGGGTTTTCTTTGCTGAGGATTTATCGATGGCAAGCACATTTTTTCATATGCTTCCAACATGCATTTCCGAGACAGTGAAATAACTGCTGGATATATGATTGAGCCTTACCGTTTTTATGGTTCTTGAATAACTGTTTCTCCAGCATCGCACTAGTATGAATATGCAATGATGATCCGAATTCAATCTACCTACAGCGCCGTTCAACGAAAAGCGTATTGCCTGCGGTGCGTTTGGCGTGCTTTTTGGCAGTAGCCGCAGCCGCTGAAATTTCATGATGTGAGTTGAATTTTCCAGGCTCAATCTGGACGGCGCCAATTGAAAGCGCAACCAGTGGGTGCACGGTATTTTGCCCGGTGCGGTTAATGGTGGTGTAACTATTCAGCACCAGATGTTCAGGTTTGAAAAATTTCCTGATTTCACGCTCAAAAATCTGTAATGCGCTATTACAGCGAGCTTCCCAGTCATGACTCTGAAATAGAATAATGAAATCATCGCCGCCGATATGCCCGACAAAATCACGTTGCAGATCACAAACCTGCTGCAGTACATGCGCTGTAATTTGAATAATTTCATCGCCTTTACGATAGCCGTAAACGTCATTAAAAGGCTTAAACGCATCAAGATCGCAATAACAGGCTGAGAATTTGATCTGATTCTTTAACAAACGATCGATATGCTGATCTATCGGTACATTTCCAGGCAGGAAAGTGAGCGGATTGGCATATCGTGCCGCAGTGATCTGCATCTGGGTGATTTCACGCATGAGTCCGTGCCCGGTTCCGACACCCAGATAGACGCCTTGATCGGTAACGATGAAACCATTCGATAAATGTTTTGGACCTGCCGCTACCATCGCATCACTCAGTTCGCATAAATCCGTGTTTTTATCAACCACCAGCGGCGATGATTCCATCAATAGCGTGCACGGTTTTTTTCGATAAAGCTCGCGTCCGAAAGGCCGGGCAAAGCATTCATTGAATTGATTGCGATTGATCAGCCCAAGCGGAATGCCCTGTTTGTTCACTACCGGCAAGACTTCTATTGCCGGATCGGCTTCAAAGCGCAGAAAAACTTCAGTGTTATCAGCATCTGAAATAACAGGCGGCAACGTGTTCAGTAATTTCAGAATGGGTGGTGTTTTCTGCCCGATTGTACAGATATTCGGGTAAACCTGAATGTGCTTTTGACTAAGACTGTTAATGACATCAATCGATAAGGATGCTGCCGGTACCGGTTCGGGGCGCGCAATAAAATAACCCTGACCGCATGCGATGCCCAGATCCTTGATGATCAGGAATTCCGCCTGGGTTTCAATGCCCTCCGCAATGATCAGGGAATCCGAATTCTCCGCGATTTGCTGGATTGACTTCACGAATTGCAGTTTGACTGGATCCTGATTAATGTTCTGGATGAAATGTTTGTCGATCTTAACGTACTCAGGCATCAATTCCAGCCACAGCCGCAAACTGGAAAACCCTTCACCCAGATCGTCAATCGCAACTTCCAAACCCAGTTCTCGATAATATCGCACGGCTTCAAGCATTAGACGATAATCAAGAATCGGCTGGCTTTCGGTCAGTTCAATTACAATCCGATGAGGATTCAGACCAAGTGATTGAATATAGGAAAGGGTGTCTTCGGCTTTAAAACTGGCATCCAGAAAACATTCCGGGCTGATATTCAGGAACAGTTTGCCTTCAAGATTTAACTGCATAAAAGTCTTCAGCACGATCCGGCGGCACAGTTGCTCAAGCTCCATTAATAATCCAAATTGCCGGGCGGCATGGAATAAATAGATGGGCGAGTGCAAGGGACTGTTCGACGGCCCGCGTATCAATCCTTCAAAGCCGATAATTTTTCCCGAGGCTATATTGATAATCGGTTGAAAAAAAGCGCATAGCTTTCCCAGATCAATGATTTCGGTCAACAGAGAAAGCAATTCACTTTGCAGATTCTCTGATATTGATTTCTTTATAAATGTGCCATCAATACTTATTTCTTTGCCCTGAGTTGACATTTGAACTTGCATCTTTATGGATTAAAAAAGCATTCAACCTAAAAACCTCGGTTGAATGGGGTTTAA
>CAZXBP010000299.1:0-2447 GCA_964639015.1 uncultured Nitrosomonas sp. | reverse complement strand
TGACGACAATCGTGCCTTGTATCAGCAAACCTGTTTCGAGTTGAAATAACACAAAAGCAAGCTCACTGAGCTGACTCTCCAGCCAGGCCAATGGGATAAAGATTCCAATCGCCAGGACGGTGCCTGGCAGGGCATAGCCGATAGTTGCAGTGCGCACGGCAAATTGCATGGATCTGCCGGGAAAGCGCCGTGCGGCATAGACAATCATGGTGACAAAGGTGCAGATAACAAACGCGGCCAGGCAAGATAAAAATAGTGAGTGCGCGAGAAATTCCAGATAACGCTCTAAATCGAAACCCAGGGAAATCGATTGCATAGCCCAGTACAGCAGTTGCAGCAGTGGCAGCAGGAATGCAAAAAACCATACCGTGACGATAAAGGTAAGCACAAACCATTTCTGTTTACCTGTTAATTGAATGCGATTGGCGCGTGGGCTTTTTCTGGATTCGGCGTAGCGCATGCGGGCACGGAAGTGCTGTTCGAGCACAATAATGATAAAAACGATGATGATGAGCAAAGAAGCCAGTTGTGAGGCGGCAGGAAGTGAAAACAGACTGAACCATGCCTTGTAAATCGCGGTTGTGAATGTATCGTAATTAAATACCGCTACCGTACCAAAATCGGCCAGTGTCTCCATTAGCACCAGCAACAAGCCGCCGGCGATCCATGGGCGTGCCATCGGCAATGCGACGTTATAAAAACCGGCGCGTTGAGTAAAACCCAACGATTGCGCAACTTCCAGGGAGCGCTTGCCCTGACTTTCAAAAGCGTTTCGTGCGAGCAGGTAAACATAGGGATAAAATGCCAGCGTCATGACTATAATGACGCCCGTGCGGCTGCGAATTTCCGGAAACCAGTGCAGATCGGAATTCATCCAATCGCGCAGTGTTGTCTGAACAGGGCCGGTAAAATCAAACAATCCCAGTGCAACAAACGCCGTAACATAGGCAGGAATCGCCAGCGGCAGCAGTAAGGCCCAAGTGAAGAATCTGCGTCCTGGAAACTCATAGATTGCGATAATCCATGCGAGACTGACGCCCAAAAATCCGGTTCCGAGTAAAACACCCAGCGTCAGCCAAAACGTATTTGTCAGCAGCAGTGGCAGGGTGTTTTCTACCAGGTGCCGCCATACATCACCGGCTGGTACGAATAGCGATGAAGTGACAACACCGACCGGTATCAGAACAAGCACCGCTGCGATGTAGGGAATCAGCCGCCAGCCGGCAATCACATTACTTCTGAACGTCAAGAGTGAAGAATGACATGAATGGCGTTTTAATCTTATCGATAGCCGGCACGATCCATGAGCTTCACCGCAGCAGCCTGCAATTCACCTGCTTTGACAAGATTGATATGATTCTGCTTGAATCTGCCCCACGATGCGACGATCGGGTCAGGCACAATGTTGGGATTTACCGGATATTCCATATTGACGTCTGCAAACAGTTTTTGTGCCGAAATGGATGATAGAAATTCCAGCAGCTGCTCCGCGGCTTGTTGATTCTTGCCATAACGTGTCAATCCGGCACCTGAGACATTGACGTGAACGCCACTGCCTTTTTGGTTTGGCCAGAAAATGCCGAGCGGTAAATCGGGATCCTTTTGCATCAATCGGCCATAATAATACGTGTTGACAATGGTCAGATCGCAGCGTCCGGCAGCGACAAACTCCATAGCGCGGGTGTCGTCAGATAGCGGATCTGTTGCAAGATTGGCAACCCAGCCTCTGACTATTTTTTCAGTCTCTGCCTCACCATGTTCGGCAATCATCATTGCCACCAGTGACTGGTTATAGACTTTCTTGGATGTTCGCAGGCATAGCCGGTTTTTCCATTTTGGATCGGCAAGGTCTTCGTATGTGGATAATTCCTCGGAATTTACTTTTTTGGTATTGTAGATGATCGTACGGGCGCGTATAGACAGTCCAAACCATTCATGACCGGGGTCGCGCAGATGGTCCGGGACGTTGGAAATGAGAATCTGGGAATTGAAGGGTCTGAGTAATCCGGCCTCTGATGCAGCCCATAGATTACCGGCATCAACGGTTATCAGCATGTCAGCAGGCGTATTTTTGCCTTCGGCCTGAAGACGCGCCATGAGCGCGCCTTCATTATCCGTGGTGTACTTGACTTTGATTCCAGTCTGTTGGGTAAATAAATCAAACATCGGTTTGATGAGCTGTTCAACTCTGGCTGAATAAACCACAACCTGCTCGGCATTAACCGGACCGGCACTAAAAAAAAATAGAGTGATCCAGAATGATGCTGAAATAATGCTGGATTTTAAGCTTGGAATTTGCATGTGACTTCCAGGAAAACGTGTAAAGGTAATTCGAATTGAATATGATTCTAACTATATTATGAAAAGGAATAATTATCAATCAGGGTTTATCTCCACTCTTGTATATTAAAAGTGAGCAGCAAACTCGCTCAAAACTGTAAAGTAAC
>CAZXBP010000298.1:0-2452 GCA_964639015.1 uncultured Nitrosomonas sp. | reverse complement strand
GATGATGACAGCCTCACGTATCTTTTTTAGGTGTGAATCAATCATGGTTTGATCGAGCTGCATTCCAAAGGAATCAGAAGAATCAACATCCGCGCATTGCCTTCCAAGCAGCGATGTGAGGATAAGCTCTCCCAGTTTACTACTATAGTGGGCTGGTTCTACAAACCATTGCAGTGTTTCGCCTAGCTTGTTACGTGGCGGGGGCTTTTCAGTGGAATATTGATCAACCGTATTAAAATCCCATAAAACAGTTTGAAAGGTTTCTGCGATGCGCAGAATTTCCCGCTTCCAGTCTTCAAAATCCGACCACAGCTGCGCACGCGCAAGTTGTTTGAAGTAATCGATGTGATAAGGATTAATAAAAAGTGTAACATCGATATTTTTTGCTTGCGCCAGCTCAAGAAACTGCCTTAAATCATCAAAATCAGGTGACAGCGTCTTATCGGCAGATTTTATAGCTAAATTTGGTCGTTGAAAAATCGCTGCAAGCTCCTGGTTTTTTTGTTCAAAAAGAATCCACTGACCCTCAGATTGAGCGATATAGTTGAATTCACGGTATGGATTAAAACCATTTTCATCTCGAGTAGCTGCATTTTTATTGCGCTGCTGTAGCACTGTTACAACTGAATCAAAAAGCGCATTGAGCGAAAAAAGCGCCGTTAAACGATCGGTACTGCGTTGGCGAAGATGATCAAAATCTGATGCGCCAGTTAATTCAGGTGCAAGACGTAATTCATTCTCAGAAAATTCTTTTCGACCACGAGCATTGCGATAACTTGTCGATGCGTCTATGAGAAAATCATTAAAATCAATCCCCATCAATATTTTATTCCCACCGCCACTGGTAATCGCGTGAAGTGCAAATAAAGATTGCAGATAAAAACTGGCCCCTGGTATACCCGAGTTGTAAACAGGTTGCTCAGAAGCTTCCCAGCAATTGCTTTTCGGATTTATGCCCATCTCAGGCCTTGAATTTCCGCCGATAACGGTTTTTGGAGCAAGCCTTTCAGCTTGATACGGTTTGAAAACACGCGTCCGTTCTATAGCGGCTGGCTTTAATAAATTAAAATGTGGTATTCGTTCATTGCCAAAAATATCATAAGGATCTACCAAAAGATTAATAGCAGCAGCAAGACAAGCGCTGATGGTACCGATCAACAATAAGCTTCTACAATAGTGTCGATAGATAATTTGTTCTTTCATACTGATCAAAACTGAAAATATAGAAATTCAGACACACTGGTCAAAGCAAGAACTCCAAATGCACCAATTAATCCAATTATTCCAGCCCAACGAATATTAGGCTGCCAGCAGATGCGATTTTGAAGTGTCCTGAACACGGTCAATTCGTTTTTCTCGTTTGGCTTGTACAAATTAATCGCAGGTTCGATGCGTAACATTATTTGTTGCGTATTGGGAAAAAAGAGTGCAATTGGTAACAAGACTGCAATCCACAACCAAGTGTAGGCGAATTGCATACCACCACCAATGTAAGTGGTTATGCCCGCCGATTCAAGGATAAACCAGGTATCACCCATGTGACTTGCCATCACGATGGCGATTGCACTGGGGATGGCAATACCGTTATGGCCTGACATACCATGCAAGATCTGTATCGCAGCATCAAATGAATTGGCTCGAAAAAAAACCCATCCGACAACTACTGCAGTGAAGGTCAACATCCATGAAAGTAGTTTAGCTATCGGCTTGAATTGCTTCCAAACTTCCCAGTGTGATGTTACTGATGACCATACATGATTAATGACAAGATAGACTCCGTGCAAACCGCCCCACATGACAAATGTCCAACCGGCGCCATGCCATAACCCGCCTAGCAACATCGTGATGATCAGATTACGATGCTGCTTGGCTTTGCCGTGTCGGCTTCCGCCTAATGGTATATAGAGATATTCCTTTAAAAAGCGAGACAATGTCATATGCCATCTACGCCAGAACTCAACGATATTGACTGCTTTATAAGGTGAATGAAAATTAACCGGCAGTTTTATTCCAAAAAGGCGGGCAATGCCGATTGCCATATCAGAATAACCCGAGAAATCAAAATAAAGCTGAAAAGTATACGAAAGTGCGCCGCCCCATGCTTCGAAGAATGTCAATATTTGACCTTCTTCTGCGGCATCGAACACAGGTGTGGCATATTGAGCCATGCCATCAGCTAAAACTGTTTTTTTAAAAAGACCAATAGCAAAAATTGTCAAACCGATTGAAATATTGGAGATATGAGGTTTAAGCGCATCTTTCTGCATGAACTGTGGCAGCATCTCCCGATGATGCACAATCGGGCCCGCAATGAGTTGCGGAAAAAAAGTAACAAAGAGCGCATAATGGAAAAAGATATATTCCTTGGTAATACCTTTGTAAGCATCAACAAGATAAGTAATCTGCTGGAAAGTAAAAAATGAAATTGCGAGCGGCAATATAATCTCGCTCA
>CAZXBP010000297.1:0-2509 GCA_964639015.1 uncultured Nitrosomonas sp. | reverse complement strand
CCACTCGGTCACTTCTCCGTTAAAAACGCTTCGATAAACAATATTCATGCGGCATGACGGGCGGGCAAGGATAAACCAGAAAGTGGTTTTAAGCAACTTTCCCGCCACTGATTTTTCATGTCAATCGATCACTGCGCGTATTGTATGCCAATCGTGCTGTTTGCTGCGGTGACGTCGAGTTGCATCGAATATTGCTCGTTAATCCGGATGAATCGGCCATTACCGGCATTGATGCTGTAGACGGTTGGCGGTTGGCATTGGCGCTCTTCTTTCATATTTTCCGGAATATTTTCGCACATTAACCGGTGGAATTGCTGCGCCATATCCACTTCATATTCAGGAATCGGTTCATCGCCTCCGGCAGTCTTGACGCGTCCGCCGCTCAAGCTGCGGTGATAGGTGATTCGGCGCAAATCCGTGGTGTCTTCTATTTCTATTCTGAAAATGGTTCTGCGGTTGTTTTGCAGTTCGCCCTGCTTGGTGAACAGCCGGCTGTTGATTTCGGTGTAGCCCTGTGCGGTGAGAATGCCTGCAATTTGATCAAAAGGCGTCGCAAGCGAGATACCCGAGATTTCGATATGCCTGAATGAATCATTGTTACTGTTCGCGGATGGTGCGGCGATTGCCGCAGTAGAAGTCACCAGGCATGCAAGACTGAAGCATGCGATCCAGCGCAGTGCAGCGATTTCGGATCGGATTGAAAGACTAGGTCGTTTTATCATGGGAATATTGCCTCCGTCAGATTTTCGGTAAAGTGACGCCGCTCTGGCCCTGATATTTGCCGCCGCGGTCTTTATAGGATGTTTCGCAGACTTCGTCCGCTTCGAAAAAAATAACCTGGGCGACGCCTTCGTTGGCGTAGATTTTTGCGGGTAGTGGCGTTGTATTGGAAAACTCCAGTGTAACATAGCCTTCCCACTCGGGTTCAAATGGTGTCACATTGACGATGATACCGCATCGCGCATACGTCGATTTGCCCAGGCAGATGGTCAGGATATTGCGCGGAATGCGGAAGTACTCGACCGTGCGCGCCAGCGCAAATGAATTGGGTGGAATAATGCAGACTTCATTTTTGACGTCGACAAATGAGTTTGAATCAAAATTCTTGGGATCAACAATGGTGGTGTTGATATTGGTGAATAATTTGAATTCATCCGAGCAGCGAATATCGTAACCATAGCTCGATGTGCCGTAAGAGACAATGCGCTGATTGTCCCTGTAGCGGATCTGGTCCGGCTCAAATGGTTCGATCATGCCGTGTTCAAGCGCCATGCGTCGTATCCATCTGTCTGATTTGATCGTCATCAGTTATCTTCCATAATGATCTTGGCGAATACCGCTGAGTGATCTTCGGCTGATTCGGCCACTTTCACCGCGATTTTGCGCGCAATCAGCCGGTAGGTCTGTGCAATTTGACTGTCAGGCTCGGCGATGACGCTGGGTCTGCCGTTGTCCGTGTGTTCGCGGATTCTAATATCCAGCGGCAGTGCGCCGAGGAAGTCGACCTGATAATCCCGGCACATTTTTTCACCGCCGCCGGCACCGAAAATCGGTTCCGTATGGCCGCATCTGGAGCAGGTATGCGTGCTCATATTTTCCACAATGCCGAAAATCGGAATACCGACTTTTTCAAACATTTTAAGCCCCTTGCGTGCGTCGAGCAGGGCAATATCCTGCGGCGTGGTGACGATGACCGCACCGGTTACCGGAATTTTCTGCGCCAGCGTGAGCTGGATGTCACCGGTGCCGGGCGGCATGTCGACAATCAGGTAATCCAGGTCTTTCCAGTTGGTGTCATGCAGCAGTTGCTGCAATGCCTGGGTCACCATCGGCCCGCGCCATACCATCGGCGTTTCGGTATCGATCAACAATCCGATGGACATGGCCTGTATGCCATGTGCTATCACGGGTTCCATCGATTTGCCGTCAAGCGATTCGGGTTTTTCTGTGATGCCGAGCATTTGCGGCTGCGACGGGCCGTAAATATCGGCGTCCAGAATGCCCACATTGGCGCCTTCGGCGGCAAGCGCGAGCGCCAGATTGACTGCGGTTGCCGATTTGCCGACACCACCTTTGCCTGAAGCCACGGCGATAATGTTCTTGATGCCGGGTATCAGCTTGACGCCGCCCTGCACGCCATGCGGCACGATGCTGCTGTTCACGGTGACATTGATCCTGCCGATTCCGGGAATTGCCTGCAGGGCCGTGGTGATTTGCTGCTGCACATCGGCCTTGACGCTGTTGGCCGGATAACCGAGCACGGCGTTAAGCGTCACGTCATTGCCATCGATGTGAATGTTCTGTATCGAGCCGGCGGCGATATAATCCTTTCCGGTTGTCGGGTCGATAGCGGTGCTCAGAATGGATTGGACTTGCTGTTCGGAAATGGTCACTAAAAAACTCCTTACTACGACTGCTGTCACTGGCGGAACAGTAACAGAAATGGATTCATATTAAACCTAGAAACCTCAGTTGACCGTTATCCGCGATGACTAACGGTATGAATAAA
>CAZXBP010000296.1:0-2525 GCA_964639015.1 uncultured Nitrosomonas sp. | reverse complement strand
TATTTGATACAACGCAAGTATATATTTCAATTTTTAAATTTTTATTACAGCTATGCTTTCCTGCGTTGCTTCATGTGCGTCCGGGATATGGCATTATTGATGTACCGCTGACTTCAAGAATTTTTAAGAAAATAACCAAGTACGGATCTATCGATCAGATCGGGGGTGAGTTCGATAACTTGCCAGTAGCGGGCAGGAAACTTCAGGTACTTATGGAATATTTTGACGGTTACTTTGCCAGGAGTCTGCCGGACATAAGACTAATCTACTGCACAATGAGATAACGGCTCATATTTCCTCAATTTGTCGTTACATAGTCTTGCAATGCGCCTCAAAATTGAGAAAATCCGCGCTCGTTTTCCCACTTGGAACGTTACGATTGCTTAAGTCCGACAGGCTCCTGGCGGATGGTTTTTGAAGAGCATCTTTCAAGAGACAGCCTTAACAGATTGATTATATGAGATATAGAAACACTCATTTCACCGCCTTCATCATGTTTCTTCCAGGCGTCTTGCGGTCGAAGGCCGAATCTGCCTCGTTATAGTAGATCGAATGGCACAAAAACATAATAACCCGGTTATGTTCGATAACGAACATACACGATTGCTACAATAAATTATTCTTTTCACTGATTCAGGTTTTGATCGAAAAGGAAAATTAAATGAAAAGCCTAAAGTTGATTGCAGTGGTGATATTAAGCGTCGGAATGAGCGGTTGTTTATCGTTGTCCAGTAACACCCCCGGTCCGCAAGGGCCTCAAGGCACCCAAGGACCGGCCGGAAGCAGTGAGAAGATTATCGTAGTGCCAGACCGGTCCGACGAGAAAATAATCGTGGTTCCTGCAAAATAACACTGAGCAAGGTGCTTAATCGAGCAGTAATACAATTTCCAGCTTCAATCTGTAAGCTGTTAAAAAAAACAGGTGATGGGGAATGTTCAATCAATGTAAAACGTAGTAAAAACTCAATATGGAGCAACGCAAATGAAGTCATACCACTCTCTCGTAATTGTCGCTATCATTCTGGTGTTATCTGCCTGTGAACAAAATAAAACAGGATCCGAAAAAATAACGGATAACGTCAATGATATTCTCGATCGTCGTCCCGGTGAACAGGTGCGCGATGCAGGGGAAGATATCAGTGATGAACTCAAAGGTGCCGGCAAAGAAATAAAGGAAAAAGTTAAAGACGCGACTAATTAATATTTGCACTGCGAGTGTCCAACACAGTAAAGCCGATAATTCTTAATGTTATTTTATGAGGTGGTCATGAATTACTTTTCAGGAATTTTTGCTTTGCCGTGGTGGGGATATGGGATAGTCGTTTTGGCGCTTACTCATATCAGTATCGCCGCCGTTACAATTTTTCTTCATCGCCATCAGGCGCATCGTGCACTGGATCTTTCACCCAGTGTCAGTCATTTTTTCAGACTATGGCTCTGGCTTACAACAGGCATGGTTACCAAAGAGTGGGTTGCCATTCATCGTAAACATCATGCGAAATGCGAACAAGAAGGAGACCCTCATAGTCCGCATATGCATAGTCTCGGAAAAGTTTTCTGGGAAGGTGCTGAGCTTTATCGTCAGGAATCCAGGAATCCGGAAACGATAGATCGTTATGGACATCTGACTCCTGATGATTGGATAGAAAAAAACATCTACGCCCGGCATAGTACAAAGGGGCTAGCGCTCATGCTCGTAATCAACGTAATGCTGTTTGGCCCTATTGGTCTTACCATCTGGGCAATACAAATGCTGTGGATTCCCGTTTTGGCGGCTGGTGTAATTAATGGCGTCGGACATTATTGGGGGTATCGTAATTTTGAAACTCCTGATGCATCAACCAACATCTTTCCGTGGGGAATTATTATTGGAGGTGAGGAGCTTCACAACAATCATCATGCCTATCCTACTTCCGCCAAACTCTCGAGCGCATGGTATGAACTTGATATTGGATGGATGTATATTCGCATACTGGAAATCCTCGGATTGGCAAATGTTAAACATATTCCTTCAGTACTTATCCTTGATGAGCAGAAAAAAGCATGTGATGAAAAAACAGTTGTTGCGCTCATAGCACATCGATATCACTTTATACAGGAACTTAGACGTGCAGTGGATTCTGATTTTCACCATCTTTTTACTCCGGATTTGTTACAAGAAATTCAATCGGTTTGGGAAGATAAGAATGCAAAAATAGAAGACCTCGCTGCAAAACTGGAAACCTGGTGTAAAAAAGTGACAAGCCTGCGAGTGGCTTCTCTGAATGTTTTTGCTCAAAGATTGCGCATGAGTGTTCTGAAATAGAAAAATAGCGCCATTACAGATGGTTGAATCGGCATCGGATATTTCAGGTTCTTTCCAAGTGAAAGAAATAAGATCTGAGTGTTGAAACTGAATTAAGGCTTACGTTATGTCCGATATCGCACGTACGGAATTGGTTGTTAAACCTAAAAACCTCAGTTGAATGGAATTTAGAGTGCGTTGATTTTTATTTCCGGCAAGGCGCACTGAGGCGTAATAACGC
>CAZXBP010000295.1:0-2543 GCA_964639015.1 uncultured Nitrosomonas sp. | reverse complement strand
GTTGCAGGAATGCTGGCAGAAGCATCCGGCGCTGTCGCAGCAGCAAAAAGGCGCCATTCAGGACTTCAGTTACGGCGCATTGCGCTACCATGGCCAGCTCGCTGAAATTCTGGCCAACCTGCTTACAAAGAAAACACCCGACAACAACAGCATCTATTATCTGTTACTGATCGGGCTGTACCAGTTACTCTACAGTAAATCACCGGCCTACACGGTGATCGATCAGATTGTCACTGCATCGCGCGCACTCAGCAGCAACAAAAGGATTCAGGGCTTCGTCAATGCCGTTTTACGCAGCTTTATCCGGCGCAAAGAATCATTGATCGCCAAAGCAACCGAAAAGGAGGTCGGCTTTTATTCCCACCCGCAGTGGTGGATCAACAAATTGCGCACCCAGTATCCTCAACATTTTGAGGCAATCCTGGCCGCGGATAACAAGCGTCCGCCGATGACATTGCGCGTCAATCAGCGCAAAATCAGCATAACGGCATACCAGCAGATGCTTGCCGCACAGGATATGGAAGCGCAATTGATCTGGCCCGCAGCATTACTGTTGAAAAGTCCTGTCGGTGTCGACAAATTGCCCGGCTTTTATGACGGTCTGGTCTCTGTGCAGGATGCCGGCGCGCAGCGGGCTGCCGGGTTGCTTGATGTGCAGCCGGGCATGCATGTACTTGACGCCTGCGCGGCACCTGGCGGCAAAAGTGCGCATTTGCTGGAACTCGCCGATCTGTCACTGACCATCCTGGATAATGACGAGGATCGCCTTGCGCTGGTCAGGCAAAATCTTTTACGCCTGCAATTACAGGCGGCGCAGATCATCTGCGGCGACGCCGCAACGCCGGATGCATGGTGGAACGGCAGGCCATTTGACCGTATTCTGGCCGATGTCCCTTGCTCGGCTTCAGGCGTGGTTTCCCGGCACCCTGATATCAAGTGGTTGCGGCGTGAAAGTGATCTGAAAAAATTTGCTGCGGGCCAATATGCAATCCTGAACGCGTTGTGGCAAATTTTAGCCAGAAATGGTAAGTTGCTGTATGTCACATGCTCAATTTTTCACGAAGAAAACAAATTGCAAGTCGCACAATTTATGCAACAATATCCGGATGCACATCTGTTAGCGCTCTCTGATCCCATGATACCGAATGGACAGCTATTGCCGGACATGTACCATGACGGTTTTTTTTACGCCTTACTGCAGAAGCATTAACTTCTTCATGAACCAAAGTCGCCTGATACAGCTTTTTCTATTCCATATGGTCGTATCACTCGGATTCTTCGCTGCAAACGCATCGGCATCCGGCGGCATTCAGGTGCGCACATTCCAGCTGGAAGTTATTGAGAATAATTATTTTGTCAGCGTTGAATCCGAGATTGAACTGAATCCGACATTGGAACAAGCGCTGAAAAAAGGTGTTGTACTCTATTTTGTCACCAAATTTACGCTGGTTGAGCCGCGCTGGTACTGGCTGGATAATGAAGTCGCGCGCCTTAAAACACGCATTGGCCTGCGATATTCCACACTCACCCGGCAGTATCAGCTCAGCGACCCCACCTTCACCAAATATTTTTTTACGCTGAAGGAAGCACTGCAAATGCTGGAACGACTGAACAAACAGCAATTGATCGTTTTATCCGAACTTTCCAAGACCAGCGAGTATCATGCGACATTACGATTATGGCTTGATTTGACGCGTATGCCCAAACCATTCCAGGTTGAGGCACTTGGCTCAAGCGCCTGGAATTTAAGTTCCGAACGCCTGCAGTGGCGCATAAAATTACCTTCACCGGAGCAGCCCTTTCAATTTTCGAATCAACGATGAAATATGTACTGATCATTTGTACAGGACTGGGTGCAATCATGCTGTTCCTGCTGGCCACCGCAGGCGCCAACACAGACTTTTTTGAACGTCGCTACAAGATTCTGTTAATCATCAACATTGCTTTTGTGCTTCTGTTTATGGTTGTGGTCGGTTTTCTGCTCTGGCGATTCAGACGGCGACTCAAGTCCGGCGTGTTCGGGTCAAGACTGGCGCTGCGGCTGTTATTGATTTTTTCATTAATGGCCATTCTCCCCGGCGCGCTGATCTATACCGTATCCGTACAGTTTCTCGGCAAGAGCATCGAATCCTGGTTTGATGTCAAAGTCGACCGGGCGCTTGAAGGCGGCATCAGTCTCGGACAAACCATGCTGAAAAATTTACTGGATGATTTGCAAAAAAAAGCGCAGATGACTGCGCTGACGCTTTCAGACCCATCGGCTTCACCTGTCGCCGTGCTCAACGAGTTACTATTGCAGTCACAAATTGATGAAGCCACCCTTTTCAATCAGGATGGCAAGGTCATCGTTTTTTCCAGCGAAACCAGCCTGACGGTTTTTCCCGCCGCACCGAGTTCCTCAGTCATGCGGCGGATCAGAGCACAAAAACCGTTTGGCGCCATTGAATCGCTCGAAGGCAAAGGGTTATACCTGCGTGTCTTAACTCCGGTTAATGTCCTGAGTGCAGATGATGACATACGGATTTTACAGTTACTACAAGCCG
>CAZXBP010000294.1:0-2544 GCA_964639015.1 uncultured Nitrosomonas sp. | reverse complement strand
ACAGGGTGACGCGTTCATACGCGATCACTTCGGCGCGCTTTTTTTCCCAGTGCGGGTCAAAGTAATCGCGCTTGCATAAGCTTCCGGCGATTTTTTCCAGCCACACCGGATCGATACGCGCAACGCCACGGCCATAAAGTCTGCCGGTTTCGACCAGTTCGGCGCATACCGTCCATTTCGCTTTGGCCTTGCCCTTTTTTAAGGCTGAGCCGGGGAAGATCGAAAATTTGATGCCGCGCGCGCCGAGATATTCGCCGTCTTTTTCTGTTTTAAAGCCGATATTGCCGAGCAACCCCGCCAGCAAGGCGCGGTGTATTTCATCATATGTCGCGGGGACTTCGTTCAGCCGGAAGCCGAACTCCTTGATCAGGATAAGCAACTGGTTGTGGATTTCGCGCCATTCGCGCAGACGGCGGTAGGACAGAAAATGATCGCGGCATTCGGCAATCAATTTGCGGCTGGATTTTTTATGCTTGAGCAGCTTGTCGAAAAATGCCCACAGGTTCAGATATCCCATGAAATCGGAGCGTTCGTCCATAAAACGCCGGTGCGCCTGGTCGGCGGCGTCCTGATGTTCGAACGGCCGGTCGCGCGGGTCTTGCAGACTCAGCGCGGAAGCGATGATCAGCACTTCGTGCAGGCAGTTTTCCTGCTTTGCCGCCAGCACCATGCGCGCAATGCGGGGATCGATCGGAAATTTTGCCAGTTGCCAGCCGAGTGGCGTCAACTGCTTGCTGTCATCGACGCCGCCGAGTTCCATGAGCAGCTGATAGCCGTCCGCGATCATGCGCGCGGTCGGCGGTTCGAGGAACGGGAAATTTTCCACATCGCCGATTTTGAGTGATTTCATGCGCAGAATTACCGCAGCGAGCGATGAGCGCAGAATTTCCGGATCGGTGAATTCAGCTCTTGCCAGAAAATCTTCTTCGGAATACAGCCGGTAACAGGTGCCGCTCGCGATACGTCCGCAGCGCCCGGCGCGCTGGCTGGCGGAAGCACGTGAAATTTTTTCGGTGCGCAGTTGCTCGACTTTGTTGCGGTAGCTGTAACGGTTGATGCGCGCCCAGCCGGTATCGATGACGTAGCGTATTCCGGGTACGGTCAGCGAAGTTTCCGCGACATTGGTGGCCAGGACAATGCGGCGCGCCTGACCGGGCTTGAAGATGCGCTCCTGCTCGCTGAATGACAGGCGCGCAAACAGCGGCAGTATTTCCACGCCGGGAATACCCGACTGATTGCGGTCGAAATGATGCTTGCGCAGCGATTCGGCTGTTTCGCGGATTTCCCGCTCGCCCGGCAGGAAAACCAGAATATCGCCCGTCCGGCTCGTCTGTAAAATTTCATCGACGGCGTTGAGCATTTTCTGCTGCATTTCAAGATCTTCATCATCCAGCACAACCGGCTGATACCGGATGTCCACCGGGTAAGTGCGACCGGATACTTCGATGACCGGTGCGTTGTTGAAATGCTTCGAGAACCGTTCCGCGTCGATGGTGGCGGAGGTGACGATCAGCTTGAGGTCGGGCCGCCGGGGCAGCAGGCGCGTGATATAACCCAGCAGGAAGTCGATGTTCAAGCTGCGTTCATGCGCTTCATCGATGATGAGGGTATCGTAGGCCAGCAATTTCGGGTCGCCCTGCGTTTCCGCAAGCAGAATGCCGTCGGTCATGAGCTTGATGTAACTCTCGGCGCTGATTTTGTCAGAAAATCGTACTTTGTAGCCAACCGCCTGACCGAGTCCGGTGGAAAGCTCCGCCGCGATACGCTGGGCTACCGATCGCGCAGCAATGCGGCGCGGCTGTGTATGGCCGATCATGCCATGCACGCCGCGTTTCAGTTCAAGGCAAATTTTCGGTAACTGGGTTGTTTTTCCCGATCCGGTTTCGCCGCAGACGATGACAACCTGATTGTCCGCAATGGTCTGTTTGATTGTTTCACGTCTGGCGACAACCGGAAGATCGTCGTTGTAGACCGGTTTGGGCAGATGCGCAAGACGGCGCGCCAGCGCGTCGGGTGATACTGTTTTCATGAGTGGATTGTAGCTGACTTGCGCATGAAAACAACAAGCAGCGGATTATTTTATGTCTGTCCGTTCAGTAAGGTTGTCCACATACCATTGCATTGCCGCCTCGAGTCCCTGTCGGATCGCATAGACCGGTTCAAATCCGAGGAGATTGCGCGCTTTGCTGATGTCCGCCTGAGAATGACGCACGTCGCCGTCCCGAAAAGCGACATACTGCGGTTGATGTGATTTTAAATGTGGAAATTTTTCGACCAGCAGCGCATGCATCATGGCGTAGAGCTGATTCAGGCTGGTGCGCTCATTGAGCGCCACGTTATATACCTGATTGATTGCAGCGTCATCAGTGTTTAGCGCAGCCAACAGGTTGGCCTGAACGACGTTGTCCACATAACAGAAGTCGCGGCTGGTTTCGCCGTCGCCGTTGATATAAAGCGGTTTGTTTTTGATCAGTGCGAATACCCATAGCGGAATGACTGCGGCATAGGCGCCATGCGGGTCCTGTCTGGGACCAAAAACATTGA
>CAZXBP010000293.1:0-2567 GCA_964639015.1 uncultured Nitrosomonas sp. | reverse complement strand
ACCTACACGGACAATGTCGCCGTGAATGCGGTCGACCTCTACGTCAATGGCCAGCTGCATGGCAAAAGTACGCAGGCACCGTTTACCTTCACGCTGGACACGACAAAACTGGCCAACGGCAGTCATTCACTGGTCGCGCATGCATTCGATGCAGCCGGCAACAGAGGTGTTTCAGGTGACGTAACAATTACTGTGAACAATGCACCGACTACGGATACTGAAAAGCCATCAGTCAACATTATCTCACCCGTGAACGATCAGGTAGTAACCGGGCCTATTCAGGTTGCAGTTGATGCTACTGACAATGTCGGTGTGTCATATGTTGACTTCCACCTTAATGGTAATTTAGTCTCCAGAGACAGAAGTGCGCCTTATAAATTCTCATTGAATGGGCAATTCATGATGAAAGGTAACCACGTGTTAACCGCACGTGCGTACGATGCCGCGGGAAATCAGGGTGTTTCCCCAAGCGTAACGATAACAGTCAAATAACTGGAGTGCATTCAGCGAAACTGATTATCCGGTTATAGTGTTGTAAATCCCTTCTGACAAGGTAAAGATAGTGTACGTAAATTAGTGAAATATTGCTAATGACGTGCACTATCGAAAACCTGAAATCAAACAATTCCTCGCTTTAAGTCTATACGGACTGTACGATATTTGCACAGTTATGCGTGATTTGATTCTTGTAGTATCTTAGTATTGGATTGCTCATAAAATTAAAGGGGAGAATATCCAATGTACACACTCAGATTGCTAATTACACTGGTACTTCTTTTTGTATTTGTATCGATAGAGCAGGTGGTTGCTGATACCGGGAAGGGTGCCTGGATTCAAGGTGCGTCTGCACCCAGCAAGCGCACTGAAGTTACCGCCGTCGCGTTGAACGGTAAAGTGTATGTGGTTGGCGGATTCAATCAGCCAGGTTTCAGCAATGTCCTGGATTTTGCGATTAGTCGAAATGTTGAGATTTATGACCCGGCAACGGATGCATGGTCAGAAACAACGCCATTGCCTGAAGGGCGGCATCATGCTGGCATCGCCGTACTCGATGGCTTTTTGTACATCATTGGTGGATTTACCAAATCCGGCTTTTCCGTCTGGCATCCAGTTAATACAGTTTATCAGTTTAATCCTGCAACACAGGCATGGCTGGAGCGCTCGCCGATGCCGACCTCGCGTGGAGCGCTCGGCGTTGGTGTTTATCAGGGTAGGCTGTATGCGATTGGTGGTTACGATGGAAAACAGAATACAGGTGCGACTGAAATATATAATCCGGAAAATGATACCTGGACAAACGCGGCTCCGTTATCAGCGCCGCGTGATCATTTGGCGGTCGTGGCAGCCGGGCCTGGAATTTTTGCAATAGGCGGTCGTTCCAATTTAAAGTACAAACAAAATACAAGCGTGGTGGAAGCTTATGATCCAATTACGGGTCAGTGGCAATATCGGGCCAGTCTACCCGCTGCACGCAGCGGAATCGCCGCTGGTGTGATCAATGGACATATCTATGTGCTTGGCGGGGAGTCTGGCGAAGGCACGTTTGATGCCAATGAAAAATATATACCCGAAGAGAATCGCTGGATTAGGATGGCGCCTATGCCTACCGCGCGTCACGGTTTGGGCGTAGCGGTTGTTGGAAAACGTTTGTATGCTGTCAGCGGCGGGCCAGCTCCCGGCGCGTCGTTTAGCCGTGTGAACGAAATTTATATACCTTCGAACCAGTAATCGAGTCAACGATTTGATCGAAGTCATATAATTTGTACTTTTTATATTTTTCTTAAGCACTTTGTGCTATAAGTATGCTGTGTCTGAGAGGCTTTTTTTCATGTTGCAGTTCGCATTGAAGGCGGCAGGCACGGTTGTTGCGGGCTATCCAGATGGGCTTGTTTTGAATTATCAAGTAAGGAGGAAAGATTATGAAACATGTATCAACTTTATTTGCAATAGGAATTTTAGCGCTTTTTCTGAGCAATCAGGTATTAGCATCTGACGCAGGGCATACTTCTGAAGCCATGGAGCACGCAGGTCAAGCGCTTGCGCACGGTGAAGACGGTCATGCCGAGGTGTTGGTAAAACATGCTGAAAAGGCTTTGCATCATGCGCAGGCGGCCGAGAAAGCACATGCAGAAGCACATGAGCATATGTCGGAAGCCATTAAACATATGGAAGAATCCATCAAGCATGGCAAAATGGGGCATGCTGATGAAGGTGCCAAGCACATGAGAGAAGCCATCAAGCATATGCGCCATTCAGGGCATTGATTCTTGGTAGCCGATTGATTATAAAAAAAACCCTCGAACTGTCGAGGGTTTTTTTATGGTGCGCACGATAGGGAGCACTTACTTGGCGGTGGAAGTCTTCTAGGAGACTGTCCGGGAATAGACTGATCTACTGTGTGGTGAATCGGCCCGACTTTTCCAGAGACTTTTTTGTTTGAGTCAGGCTGCATCAGCTGACTCCTCCTGTTGGCGATAATATGCCATTTCAAATTCTGCCGGCGGTCGAGCTTCGCCTGGGCAAAATAAGCAGACGCCTTGCGCAATATCTCATTGGCACGCTTTAAT
>CAZXBP010000292.1:0-2583 GCA_964639015.1 uncultured Nitrosomonas sp. | reverse complement strand
TTCTTATCATAATTTGAGATGATTTGACTGATAAGAGACTAAAAACCTCGGTTGACCATTATCCGAGATGACTGACAATATGAATACAAAAACACAGCATAAAAATACATGATGTGGAGAATTCCATTCAGTTTATGAAGTTTCATAACGCCAAATCCCATTTTTTGTTTCATTTTTTGTCCTATCCGACAGACTCCCAGGTTGAATTGAGTGAAAAACAGGGCAACGCAACCATAAATTAATCTTTTGAATTCTCCGCTCTCGTCCTGCGGGCTTGATGAAGCTTTTGGTAACTTTCGATTAGTCTCAGGTGCTTGTCCAGGCCTTCCAGCTTCATGCTGGTTTTGGTTAGACCAAAGAACTTCACTTCGCCAGTTACAGAACCGACCACATTGATCATGGTTTCTTTACCGAACATTCTATTCAGGTTGGCGATAAAATGCTCAAGTGCCAATTCTTCGTCCAGAGTGATTTCAAGTACCGTATGAACCGCCTGATAGAACAAGCCGCGCTCAACGGTATTGGTGTTGTACTGCAGGAACTCTTTTACTAACTCAATGGCCTCATCAAGCTCGCCCAGGGCAAGATAGATTAGAATTTTCAGCTCAAGAATGGTCAGTTGTCCCCAAACAGTATTTTCATCGAACTCAATCCCGATCAGGGTTCTGATATCTGTGTAGTTATTTAGCTGGCTTTCTTCCAAACGCTCCACCAGACTCGCCAGGCTGTCATCACTTAAAGCATGAATATTCAGGATATCTTCGCGATAATCCAGCGCCTTGTTGGTATTGTCCCAGATAAGGTCTTCAACCGGATACACCTCTGAATAACCCGGCACCAGGATGCGACAAGCTGCGGCGCCCAGGTCATTAAAATTAGCAATATAAACTTCTTTGCCCAATCCCTTCAAAATATCCAATAAGCGAACTTTTTCCGCTTCGTTGGCACCTGAGAAATCCCACTCGCAGAATTCATAGTCATGCCTGCTACTAAAGAAACGCCAGGAGATAACACCCGTTGAATCAATAAAGTGCTCAACAAAATTTTCCGGCTCCGTCACCGCCAGGCTATTAAAAGTTGGCTGCGGCACATCATTTAAACCTTCAAAACTGCGACCTTGTAATAGCTCAGTCAGGCTGCGCTCCAGCGCCACTTCAAAGCTTGGATGGGCGCCGAAAGATGCAAATACGCCACCCGTCTTAGGGTTCATTAGCGTCACACACATCACCGGGAATTGACCGCCTAATGAAGCATCTTTAATCACCACCGGGAAACCCTGCGCTTCCAGGGCGTTAATGCCCGCCAGAATGCCCGGGTACTTCTCAAGCACGTGTTGCGGCACGTCTGGCAAGGCGATCTCCTGTTCAATAATTTGTTTTTTTACCGCACGCTCGAAGATTTCCGACAGACATTGCACTTGCGCTTCATGCAGGTTATTGCCAGCGCTCATGCCGTTACTCAAGAATAAATTCTCAATCAGATTAGATGGAAAATATACGGTTTCGCCATCGGACTGCCGCACAAAGGGGATAGCGCATATACCACGCTCAACCATACCCGAGTTGGTATCAATCAGATTTGAGCCGCGCAGTTCACCGTCCGGATTATAGATGTCCAAGCAATATTCATCCAGAATACCAGCCGGCAGCTCATCATCCGGCCCCGGCTTGAACCATTTTTCATTGAAATAATGTACAAAGTCGCTGTTGGCAATCGTTTCACCAAAATACTGATCGTTGTAAAAGAAATTGCAGTTAAGTCGCTCGACAAACTCACCGAGCGCCGAGCAAAGTGCGCTCTCTTTAGTTGCACCTTTACCGTTGGTAAAACACATCGGCGACGCCGCATCGCGTATATGCAGTGACCACACATTTGGCACAAGATTGCGCCAGGAAGCAATCTCGATCTTCATGCCAAGGTCGGCCAGAATGCCGGTCATGTTCGAGATTGTTTGTTCGAGTGACAGGTCTTTACCTAGGATGTAAGTACTGGAATCGTCTTCTGGTTGACCCATAAGCATGATTTGTGCGTCTTCGTCGAGATTTTCAACCGACTCGATTTTAAACTCGGGGCCGGTTTGCACTACCTTTTTTACCGTGCAGCGGTCAATGGATCTTAAAATGCCTTGACGATCTTTATCAGCAATACTTTCTGGCAGCTCCACCTGAATTTGAAAAATTTGGTTATAACGGTTTTCAGGATCAACAATATTATTCTGCGACAGCCTGATATTTTCAGTAGGGATGCCACGGGACAAACAATACACCCGCACAAAATAGCCCGCACAAAGGGCCGATGAAGCCAGAAAGTAATCAAAAGGACTGGGTGCTGAGCCATCACCTTTGTAACGAACAGGCTGATCAGTGATGACAGTGAAATCATCAAACCTGGCTTCAAGTCTGAGATTGTCGAGAAAATTAACCTTGATTTCCATTGAATAGTTTCCGGAGTCGTGCGCCGCAGCGCGAAAGCGTTTACCCTAAAAACCTCAGTTGAATGGAGTTTAAAGTGCGTTGATTTTTATTTCCGGCAAGGCACAATGCGGCGTAATAACGCGTTATGACAACGAATTGTAACGCAGCA
>CAZXBP010000291.1:0-2659 GCA_964639015.1 uncultured Nitrosomonas sp. | reverse complement strand
TTAAACCTAAAAACCTCAGTTGACCGTTACCCGCGATGACTAACGGTATGAATAAATGGAACAACCTGAACAATATCAGCTTACCCAAATGGTGAATCACACTATGGTATTTATAGCACGCTGCTTTTTAATTCCGGCTACGTTGCAATTCGTTGTAATAACGCGTTATTACGCCTTGCCGGAAATAAAAATCAACGCACTCTAAATCCCATTCAACTGAGGTTTTTAGGTTAAATGCAGTCAACAGGAAAGTTGGTGAACTATCGTGGTGATTATTTCTACACGGGGCGTCTGTATAAATTCAGCGTTTTAAACAAATCGGGATAAGCAGGCAATCCGCAAAGCGGATGCGCACAAATTTGATTATTTTAGAGACGACCTATGGATAATTACTACGATAATTTCGCATTAACGTGAAAGTGTTGATACAACCTTCACCGTTATAATGAAGCGGTTTCAGGGAAAACGCTGACCATAACAAAATCAGTGGTTCCGCAATATCTGGTTTTTTTACGTTTAGCTTGTATTTTCCATACCACATGAACAAATTCCTGATCAGTTTTTTCATTCTTGTCCAGACCTGTGTATTCCCCGCCGCACAAGCGAGTCCATCCACCCAGCGCGATGAAGATTTTCTCATCGCCCGCAAAGCATTCCAGGATGGCAACACCACACTACTGGCCGAAAAAGCCAGATTGCTGCAGAACCATGCTCTCGCGCCTTATGTCGACTTCTACCAGTTCCGTCTGTATCTGCGATCAGTCGACACTGCCGCAATACGCGATTTTCTGACGCGTCATCACGATACGCTGTTTGCTGAACGATTACGCGCCGACTGGCTCAAACTGCTCGCTCAGAACCAGCAATGGACGCTGTTTGAAAGCGAATTTGAAAAACTCGAAAACAAGGATAATGAATTAATGTGCTATGCCTATCAGCACCGCATAGCAATGAATGACACGGAAGCGCAGCAGAAAGCCCGGCAGTTGTGGTTTACCGCCGACAGCATGCCCGACAGCTGCACACCCGTTTTCAATACGCTGATGGCCAGAAACAGCATTACCGTCGACGATCGATGGGCGCGTATCCGGCTGGCGCTCGAAGCCGGCAAAACCGGCATGGCGATTTTTATCAATAACCGCATTCCTGCAAGCGAAGCGCTCAACCGCGACGAATTAAACGCGGCTGCGCAAAATCCGCTGCACTATCTCAAAACACGCCAGAACAAAATCAGAACACGCGCGGATCGCGAGATAGCCTTGTTTGCGCTGTTACGTCTGCTCAGTAACGACACCAATCCAGCGCTGGCAAAATGGCTTAAAATCAAAGACGCACTCTCACCGTCCGACCAGTCCTATTTTCTGGCCAGGCTCGGTTATCGCGCGGCGATGCGGCATGATCCGCGCGCATTAGGCTGGTTCAATGCCGCACAGCAAACCAAATCACCGCATCCGATGACGGATACGCTGCTGGCATGGCAGGTTCGCGCCGCGCTGCGTGCAGGCAACTGGGACAGCGTTCTGGACGCCATTCACCGCATGTCCACCGATGAGCAGGCCGACGGTGCATGGCGCTATTGGCGAGCGCGAGCACTTAAGGCTAAAGGTCTATCGCTGGATGCCAACAAGATTCTGATCCCCCTGAGCAGCGAACATAATTATTACGGCCAGCTCGCCAAAGAAGAACTTGGCGCCATCCTTACCGCAACGAAGGATTCCCGCCCGGCAACCGCCGAGGAAATACGCGCCATGGAAAAAATGCCCGGCGTTCAGCGCACGCTGGCGTTTTATCGGCTGGGTCTGCGCACAGAGGCATACCGCGAATGGGTCTGGACTGTACGTAATTTTAATGACCGGCAGCTTCTGGCCGCATCCGAAGTCGCGCAGCGTTACGGTCATTATGACCGTTCGATCAATACTGCAAACAGAACGGTACAACAGCACGACTTCCGGCTGCGGTTTCCGACACCGCATCGCGAAATGCTGCGCCTTGTCCTGCGCGAACAGGAGATTGATGAAGCCTGGGTTTACGGTCTCATCCGCCAGGAAAGCCGGTTTCTCGTCGATGTCACTTCCAGCGCCGGCGCCAGAGGACTCATGCAGCTCATGCCTGATACCGCTCAATGGGTCGCCAAACAGCTGGGTATAGACAATTTCCAGCAAAGCCTGGTGACCCGGGTCGATATTAATCTGCGGTTGGGTACTTATTATCTGAAACACGTGCTCACAACGCTGAATAACCAGCCCCTGCTGGCATCTGCCGCGTACAATGCCGGGCCGGGACGCGCAAGACGCTGGCGGGATGACGAAAAAATTCTTGAGGGCGCTGTTTACGCGGAAACCATTCCCTTCAGCGAAACCCGCGACTATGTCAAAAAAGTGCTCAAAAACTCGGTGTATTACGCCAATGTACTGGAACATGACCATAATCCGCCGACACTCAAAGAACGTTTGGGTTTTGTTGGAAAAAAATGATATCTTCCATAAAACGCCAATACGGTTTCCTGACTTCGCTTAATTTTCTATAACATTGAACCTGAAAACTTCAGTTGATCGTTATTCGAAGTGGCTAACGATATGAATAAATAGAATAACCTGAATAATATCTATTCATCCAGATGGTGAGTCACACTATGGTATTTATAGCACGTCGCTTTTTA
>CAZXBP010000290.1:0-2710 GCA_964639015.1 uncultured Nitrosomonas sp. | reverse complement strand
AACCTAGGAGTCTGTCGGACATAAGACTAATCTACTGCGCCAATGGGATAACGGCTCATATTTCCTCGATTTTTCGTTACATAGTCTTGCTTGCTATGCGCCTCAAAATTGAGAAAATCTGCGCTCGTTCTCCCACTCGGCTCGCTACGATTGCTTAAGTCCGACAGACTCCTAGAAACCTTTTTAGGTTGAATTTTTAGAGACGTCCTCATGGCAGTTTAATTTCAGTCAAATTCACCAGACTGGCCATCATTTCGAATCCTTCCATCACCAGTTTTTCCAATACAGGTGAATAAAACATAATGCTTAGCGCAAGCATCAAAAAACCGATTGATAGTGTGATTGGAAATCCGACCGCAAAAATGTTCAATTGCGGCGCGGCACGGGTCAAAATGCCGAGTGCAAGATTGGTGATCAATAAGGCAGTCAGTACCGGCAATGACAATAGCATGCCGGATTTAAAAATTTCACTGCCCCAAAGCACTAACGCATTGAATGTCGGCAAATTAAGGCCTTCCGGTCCTACGGGCAGTGTATTAAAGCTTTGTGCGATCAGCGCGATCATAATAAGGTGACCGTCGATGGCAAGAAAGGCCAGGCTGGCAATTATTCCCAGGAAGCGGCTGATTAAGGCTGTTTGTCCCGAATTCTGCGGATCGAAAAATAGGGCAAACGCAAGTCCCATTTGCAAACCAATAATCTCTCCCGCCATTTCCACGGCGACGAAAACAATCCGCATAACCAATCCCAATGCTGCGCCAATGATAATCTGCTGTATCAGAATCATCAGTCCAATACCGGAGTAGGGGTCTGCCTGTGGTAATGGCTGTTGTATGGTCGGTGCGATGATCAGTGTCAGCAGTACGGCAATGCCTATTTTCACTCGGACGGGGATACTGGGATTGCCGAGGATCGGCGCGCTGGCAATCAATGCCAGAATCCGGAATAAAGGCCACAAAAATGCCGCCATAGCGGTATTCAGATCGGCGTCGGTTATGCTAATCATCTATTTCACGGAAAATTGCTGTTTCCGGGTGATTCTGTTTCAGCGGATAAAATAACGTAAGCCGTCAATTTAAGGCAAGCCAGGGAATGCCGGTGAACAATTGATGCATATAATCGGTCATGATGCCGATCATCCAGGGACCAGCCAGAAGCATGACCAGAAACATGACAAATAATTTGGGAATGAATGACAGCGTCATTTCATTAATCTGTGTCGCCGCCTGAAATATACTGACTATCAGGCCGGTGATCAAAGCAGCCAGCAGCAGCGGCGCAGAAACTATGAGTGTCATTTCAAGCGCCTGTCGGCCGATGGTCATCGCATTTTCTGGCGTCATGCCGTTTTCTCCTTAATGTCAAACAAAAAAGCTTTGCGTCAGTGAGCCAATCAATAGATGCCAGCCGTCTACCAGTACAAACAACATGAGCTTGAATGGCAATGAAATAATCATAGGTGAGAGCATCATCATACCCATGGACATCAGTACGCTGGCAACGACCATATCGATAATCAGAAACGGGATAAATATAATGAAGCCGATTTGAAAAGCTGTTTTTAATTCACTGGTGATGTAGGCCGGAACCAATATTTTAAATGGCACCTGTTCGGGTCCGTCGATTTCATCGTGATCCGAAATTTGGATAAATAACGCCAGATCGCTTTCCCGGGTTTGATGCAGCATGAAAGTCCGTAATGGGTCGCCGGCGATTTCAGCTGCCTGCATGATATCGATTTTATCTTCGGAAAAAGGGAGATAGGCTTCGTTGTAAATCCGGTCAATGACCGGCGACATGATAAAAAAACTCAGGAAAAGCGCCAGTCCGATCAATACCTGGTTGGGGGGCGAGGATTGTGTGCCAAGCGCCATGCGCAGTAACGACAATACAATGATAATACGGGTGAAACTGGTCATCATCAGTACTGTCGCCGGCATGAAGGTTAGCGATGTCAACAGAATGAAAGTCTGCAGGCCCAGTGTATAGGTGGTGGTGCCATCCGGCCCCGGCACACTGGTAAACGCAGGGAAACCTGATTGCTGCGCTGCTGCAGGCAAACTGATGGCCGCGAAAAACAAGCCTATGCAAACGACGATGAATTTAAAAGAGCGGCGCATATGTCAGGGAATCCTGTGAAAAATTGATTCAAAATAACCGATCAAATCATTAGGTATGTAAACCGTCCGAATCGCTTTAATCAGTTTTTATTTTTTCCGATACTATTATCCAGCGCATCGGAGAATTCCGATGAGGTGCGTTTCAATGCTTTACTTTCCGGTTCGAGTGAGGTTTTTTCCATGGTATGTAGTTTGGAGACTTGACCTGGGGCAACACCGAGCACCAGCCAGGTTTCACCGATTTCAACAATAATGACGCGTTCACGCTGACCGACACCGGTCGCGGCTACAATTTTAAGATGTCTTGAGGATATCGCCGGAATAATGGAAAAGCGCTTCAGTGCCCACGTACTGACGATGATGACAACCAGCACCAGCAAAAGGCCGGTGATCATTTTTACCATACTGTCGGCGCCAATGATTGATTCCGGTGCAATAGGTGTTTTTTGCACCGTTTCAGCAAACACCCGGGTTGAAAAGATGAAAAAAGAGATGAATGATAAAAAGGTTGAGAATTGTTTTGGCATGGTTTAACTTAAAAACCTCGGTTGAATGGGGTTTAAAGTGCGTTGATTTTTATTTCCGGCAAG
>CAZXBP010000289.1:0-2712 GCA_964639015.1 uncultured Nitrosomonas sp. | reverse complement strand
GGGAAACAAGCCTCAAACATTCAGTCCGCTTAACCACAGACTATATCCGTTTTTTTCATCAGGAAAAACTGGCATAAATTGCAGCAGCATTGCCAGCATTTCGGTTGAAATTCCAGGCATGACACTTTCACTTCCCGCCAGGTTGGGTGGGGAGTGAAAGTGTCTCAAAAAAACAGTTCCAGCAGTCTCGGCGGATCAGTATGCATGCTTTTCAAGTTTTCTGCATAAATAAGTGCACTCTGCTACGCGCGCCATGAATAGCCCATTTTTAAACCTAAAAAGGTTTTTAGGTTTAACGCATCCGGGCGATCAAGGCATCGCCGAATCCTGAACACGTTACTTTCTGCGCGTCCGGCATCAGCCGGGCAAAATCATAAGTGACGATTTTATCCTGAATCGTTGTTTCCATGGCGTGGATGATCATGTCCGCCGCTTCCGCCCAGCCTAAATGCCGCAGCATCATTTCTGCGGATAGAATGATCGAACCCGGGTTGACCTGATCTTTGCCTGCGTATTTGGGCGCTGTGCCATGCGTGGCTTCGAAAATAGCGACTGAATCACTTAAATTGGCACCCGGAGCGATACCGATACCGCCAACTTGCGCAGCCAGGGCGTCAGAAATATAGTCTCCGTTTAGATTCATCGTGGTCACGACATCGTATTCTTCCGGACGCAGCAGGATTTGCTGTAAAAACGCATCGGCGATTACATCCTTGATAATAATACCGCCTTTGTCTTCCGGTAATTTCATCCATGGACCGTTATCCAGCAATGTTGCGCCAAACTCTCTGGCGGCAAGTGCATAACCCCAGTTTTTAAAGGCGCCTTCGGTAAATTTCATAATATTGCCTTTATGCACCAGCGTTACATTTTTCTGTTTGTTGTCAATGGCGTATTGGATCGCTTTGCGTACGAGGCGTTCCGTGCCTTCTCTGGAAATTGGCTTGATGCCGATACCTGAAGTTTCGGGGAAGCGAATTTTTTTGACGCCCATTTCATTCATTAGAAAATCGATCACTTTCCTGGATTCGGGTGAACCTGCTTCCCATTCAACACCCGCATAAATATCTTCCGAATTCTCACGGAAAATAACCATGTCTGTTTTTTCAGGGTGTTTCAGTGGGCTGGGCACACCTTTAAAATACCGCACCGGACGCAGACAGACGTAGAGATCCAGTTCCTGGCGCAATGCCACGTTGATGGACCGGATTCCGCCGCCGACGGGTGTGGTCAGCGGGCCTTTAATCGATACGGCAAATTCTTTCGCCGCCGTCAATGTTTCATCGGGCAACCAGACATCCTTGCCGTAAACGCGCGTCGATTTTTCGCCTGCATATATTTCCATCCAGGCGATTCTGCGCCGATTATCGTAGGCTTTGGATACGGCCGCATTCACGACGTTCTGCATGACCGGTGTGATATCAACACCGATGCCATCGCCCTCTATAAATGGAATGATGGGATGATCAGGCACTTTCAGTGTGGAATCCTGATTTACGATAATCTGTTCACCGTCATGCGGTAATTTTATATGCTGATACATTGGGTCTCCTGAAAATGGTCAATGTGTACATTCTAAAAGAAGGACATGGCATTATAAACCGTTGATCCGGTTCAATCTAAAAACCTCAGTTGAATGGGGTTTCAAGTGCGTGGGTTTTTATTTCCGGCAAGGCGCAATGAGGCGTAATAACGTGTTACTACAACGAATTGCAACACTGCCGGAATTAAAAAGCGACGTGCTATAAATACCATAGTGTGACTCACCATCCGGATGAATAGATATTGTTCAAGTTGTTCTATTTATTCAGATTTTTAGCCACTTCGAATAACGATCAACTGAGGTTTTTAGGTTCAATCCTGAATTGCTGGGGCATGTTTGCCGGAATAAACGAGCGATTCTGTGCGGTTATTGCTGTCTGAGACGCAGCGTCATCATGTCATTGGATTGTATGACATCAATATTGCGCAAAAAATTTTGCCCCAGTAACGCCATGTCGCCCGGCAAGCCAACGGAAATCTGTAAATTGCCGACCACAATGCCGCCTGCTTCAACGGTCTGGTCGCTGATCATTTCGCCCTGGACGACACCGCCGGCGGTTGTAAAGTTTGCCGGTCTGCCTTTAGGCAATTGCGCGCGACGGGCAATCTCGGAACCAAGTGAAACAACGGTTGCGCCCGTATCCACCATGAAGATTACCGGATAACCATTAATTGAGCCCTGTATATAGTAGTGTCCGTCCCAGGAGCGCGGAATGACCACTTCGCCGGAGACCTGACTTTGCCTTGCTACTGTAATCCTGGGTTCCAGTTTGGTGTTGAAATACAGATAAATCGCGGAGAAAATGGTAACCCAGATAATCAGTACACGGATAAAACTATGATGCATAATACTATTGGGCCGGACTCAAAAAGAAAAGGATTCAAAAAAGACTTGAGTAATACATGGCAACATACTGTTTTATATAAATCAAGATTTGATGTAAAAATAACCCGTTCGTTTTCATATCATACGCTCAAAGCGCTACCGATGCGAAACTTGAAATCATTGGCGTTTTTCAAAATAAGTATTGCTGATAAAAATCATAAGCTTTAAATGTTGAGGTGGTTCGCTTAAAATTTCAATTTCCTGCCGGCTGTGAAACCCTGTTTTGGTATTTAACCTAAGCCGGACAAGCCGGAACCAAAAAAGTTAAAATCTTCGTAGCCAAC
>CAZXBP010000288.1:0-2770 GCA_964639015.1 uncultured Nitrosomonas sp. | reverse complement strand
CTCAGGAAAGCATAGCTGTAATAAAAATTTAATAATTGAAATATATACTTGCGTTGTATCAAATAATATTCAAGGAATTGTTATGTATTGCCGTACCAGGCAATGGCTAAATAACAAAGCCACGCACCCGCAACCGCCGACAACTTCATGCCCAACATTGGCAAGATCGTCGCTGAAGCGTGGAAAGTCTGGCCGGCTGAAGATAGCTGCAGCACGTCAATCCACAACACTGCATTCATGCTATGGCGCACTTCGGAGTACAGCTTTATTTACCGACGATCGCGGATCGCCTAATAAGCGTCTTGACGCCTTGTTTCACTGAAACCACTGAAAATTGGGTATATCAAATGAAAAAAAATGTGATTATTCTTACACATGGCTGGACCGGCAGCTCTGTATTTACTGCATTATTGGGTGAGACCGGCTATTGGTATGGTAATACCACCTTTAAAAAACCGGATTATGATACGTATGAGAATCTCAGGTTGATTGAGCTGAACAATCAACTATTGACAGAGTTAAATTACACAGGCAGCCGCGAACACGAAATTATTTCATTCGAAATATTAGATGAATTAGCACATAGAGCCGCCTCAATCGATCTCAAGCCCTACCGGGAATTTATCGAAAACTGCCAGCAAAACAAGCCCTGGATATGGAAAGATCCGAGACTTGTGCTGACGATACGGATATGGGCGAAACTCCTGCCGCTGGATGAAGTTGCATTCATGATTCTGACACGTGACAACGAACAAGCCTGGATTACAGCCAATCTGCGCCGACACATTGAAAGTCATGCATTTACCCGTTCATATAACGCAGCGATCACTGATGGCCTGAAAAAATTCCTGAAAGAAAACCATCAGGATTATATCGAATTTATGTTTGAAGATTTACAGCTGGCGCCGGAAGAAACAGTCGCAAAAATAAATAATTTCCTGGGTACCCATCTGACAATGGACAACTTAAAGTCAGTTTACAAATTTCCGCTCTACAAAAAATCAAAAGGCCCGAAAGAAAAATTGCTCGCCTGGTTGATTTATCTAAAAAACTATCGGCAACGATATGACGTATCCAGTCAGGAGAAACCAAAGACAATTAAACATCCACAAGGCGTTGTTGGTATGGAGTAAAACGCCACTGATCCACTATACGCGTGTATTTTAAAAAAATCATGCATGCGGAACCGAACAACCCTCGACTGGTAGTCGAGGGTTGTTCACAGTTCAGTTCTAAAATGTTATGTTCCAACTCGTTATATTCATTATTTAGCTCGGCTCTCCTAACAGTACGCTCAATTCCGCCACATCTGGAGGCAATGCATTTCAGCCATTTCCGAAAACACACCGACAGAACGATACAGAATTCACCGCTACCGCTTCATGTGCAGGGAAATAAAATGTATCAGAAGATCACGCTCATCCTCTGAGCAGAAATACATAACCAAGTTTGGACTTTCCGCAGTGCTATCGCGCTATTCAAAAAAAACTGCTACTCATTTCACGGGTATGAAGATACGTCAAAACGCCGATGGCAGGTAGTGTTATCATTCGCCACTGCTCCACAGCCTTTACTAAGCCCGTAGTTATATCCGCGTGCAAAGCATTTCATCCGCATCTGGATCGAGAACATAATATGATAAACTCCGGCGAGTCCCTTAATGCAATTTTAGACTCCCTTGCCGAGCATATTGCGGTAAACGACAATCAGGGGAACATTCTGTTCGTGAATCGCGCCTGGGCCGTATTCGGTCGAAACAATGCCTGCTCGTTCAACGACAGATGGAAAGACGTCAGTTAAATCTCTGTATTCTTTTCTGCCGGAGTTAAGCGTAATCCGTTGTTCTTTACTTGAATTGTAAGTTTTCGAACAGACACTGATTACCTACAAGTAGATTATTTGCTCCGGGCCAGGCAGCCGAGTACATGGTAGCGATAAAAATCTCCGGTAAGACCGAGTATTTCCGCTTCATTCTGGCAAATGCTCAGTGCAGAGTGCTGTTTTGTTTCATCGCTTCTGATTCGCTCAGGCAGCGGAACCGGCCGCGATATTCCGGTTACATTACGTCCCACCGGAATTGATTCGACGTCAAGATGCACAAATACCATTCCCGCCGAACCAAAACCCAGTTCAACAGCAGCCCGCCTTGATAAATTGATTATTCGATCACCGCCTCCGCCCCAGCGGTCATTTATGCGCACGATGACATTCTGCTGCGTAACCGGATTTGTCACACGCACTATACTGCCGATGGGAATTGTCTTATGCGCCGCAGTCAAGAATTGTGAGTCATAGACTTCTCCGCTGGCGGTTGTCAGACCTTCATTACTCGCAGCGTAGTACGTTGCATAACCGGTTTCAGTGGGCCATAACGGTTTTTTCTCTTCATGCTGTTCACTTTCTTCAGTATGCGGTTGAATCGTTTTCTCCTGCAACAATTCATCGATTGGCTTTTCTTCTGCTTCAGGTACTACCGCTACAAGTTGGGGAAAGTCTTCCTTCACATCGGACGTCACGTCAGGAAACCCGCCTGCCTGCCGCTGAATTCCAGCACATGCGCTTATGAATAAGCAAACACAAAAGATCAGTAATTTTCTCATAAAACTGTATCGCCGCCGCTTTGTCAATCATTCACGGGCAAGAATCTTCATCCCCTATTATTACGGTATTTTCCGTTCCCTCGTTGCCTGAAACACTGATTTAAGTCTCATCCTACCGCACAACCTGGATCGCAGTTCAAATTCTTCAACTTATTGTTCCATTAACCGCA
>CAZXBP010000287.1:0-2777 GCA_964639015.1 uncultured Nitrosomonas sp. | reverse complement strand
GGAACAGTTTCTGCCGTGGCACCGGCTGTATCTGTATTTTTTCGAACAGACGCTGGAGGATTACGATGCACGTATCACGCTACCCTACTGGTCGTGGAGCGATTACGCCGATATCAACCGCAAAACCTTTAACACAGCGCAACTCGATACCGGTGTGCTGCCCGAAGCATACGGCTGTTTTCTGGACAACACAGGGCTTGCCACGCTGAAGGACAGCAAACTGTTCACCGATACGGAGCTCGCCAATCTCGCCAGATTACAGAAAGCAGGCACGGTGTTCAATTCCGGTCTGCGCTTTCTTAAAGCCGCAAAAATTGACTATGCGCTGCAACTGCGCGAAAGCAAGGTTGTCTGGTCGGATAAGGTGGGGGCGATTTATGCCGAGTTACGCCGCGCCAATCCGCTGTGGTTTCCGAATCGCTGGCCGGGTTCCATCGGCGCCGCGACGCATTACCCGACTGCTGCGGATGTGCAATTGCTGCTGTCATCGAAAAACTGGAACCAGTTCGGCGGCGGCCCCGAGTACGATCATCACTTCGGCTGGCTGGAAGAAATGCACAACGGCATGCACAATTTTTCCGGCGGCCAGAATCCGCTATTTCTTTCGGCAAACAAAGCCATCGGCGTCGACAATCCCGATCCGCAGAACATCTACAATCCGAATTACGGTTATATGACCGATAACCGCGTGACGGTGTTTGATCCGGTTTTCTGGGCGCATCATTCGAATGTCGACCGGCTGTGGGCCGTCTGGCAGGAATTAAATCCGGGTCTCAATCCCGAAGGCCTGGACGGCATTCTGCCGCCGTGGTCGATGAATGTCAGCGACACGCTCAGCACGCGCAAGCTTGGCTATGAATATCTGCGCGACACCTATCACTATCCGGTACATGCGCAACAGGGACTGGTAAGGTTCAACGCGGAAAAAGCCGGCGTAAAGCCGCAGGTGCTCGATACGCACCGCAAGGCGGAAATCCGGTTGCACCGCATGCACGTCGCCAATCTGTTCAATGCCGTCATCCGCGTATTCCTGAATGCGCCTGACGCCACAGTCGAGACGCCGGTGGACAATAATCCGCATTATGTCGGTCAGGTAACGACGTTTCATGGGTCATGTTACGGCGGCCCTGGGCATTGCGATAAACCATTACCCAAAACACGCCGTTTTGACCAGCGCCCGTTAAATCATCACGAACCGCGCAATTTCCGTATTGATGCGACCGACGCCGTGCAGCGCATGTTGGCGCTTGGCGAGAACGATATCAGCGTGCATCTGGTGGTGATGGGGCTTGACGGCAAACCGATCGATGATGCAGTGTTTATCGATGGTGTTTCGCTTAATTTCATGGATTAGACCTGGAGCAGATCAACATGCAAACGTTTAAGATTCATCCGGCCATCGGCTGCGCGCGTATCGGCAACAGCGAGGAATTTTATCTAACCCCTGAGCAGACCGGCGCGCTGCCGATCGAATGCGACGCGCAGGGACGCGAAATCACCGATGAGAACGGCGCGCCGCTACGCGTCAGTCAGTTCAAGGAATCCGGCAATCCGGGCCGCATTAAGCGACAGGCCGCGCGTTTCCGCATCTTCGTGTATGACGAAAACCAGCTGGACAGCGCGCGTGAATTGAAAATCGGCGACAAATATCAGTTTCGATTGAATACCTCGACAACCGGGCCGCGACTGGTTGAAGGCACGGTTGTCGATATCGCATGGACGGTTCATCTGGCGAATAAAAAAGCATCATGGTATGCATTCAGTGAAAATGACGGTATGCACGGTTACGGCCCCGATCATCCGCTGCGCAATCCCGAAATCACCCAGCCGGACCGGCGGCGGCAGTTGATCATTGATCCCGGCCCGCGTACGGTTTCCGGCAACGATGGCAAGGCATTGTTCGCAAAAAACGATGGCAGCGCCTATCCGCAGAATTTTCCACCCGAAGATATTGAGCCTTACAGCATCACCACGCTCGGCGAGATGATGACCAACGAAGATGACGCGCAGCACCGGCGTCTGATCGTACTCGGCGGCTACGGCCGCTCCGGTTACAAGGGCGCGGACGGCAATACGATACCGGTGATCAGCGGTTACGCCAATAACGATGGCTGGTATGACGATGTCGCCGACGGCCCGGTGCGTGCGCAGATCAAATTCAGTTATATCCAGCGGTACACCGATGCGACCGGCAAGCCGGCGCACAGGAAACAGTTTGCGTTTTATGACGTGGACGCGCCAGCCTGGCTGCTGGTCGGCTACCCATCGTATGCACCGGAAATCGAGGACATGATCACCATGGACGAAGCGATTTACGATTTATCGGTGCGCCATTTCGCTTTTGATCCCGCGGTATACGGCGTGACGCCTTTCGATCGCCGGAGCAACCAGCCGGAAACCGCCGAGGACTGGTCTGTGTGGCGCAACAACGCCGGATACAATCCCGATTACTATCCGCACTTCTTCCGCGATATCTGGCCGATCTTCAAGCGGCCGGATGTTTACCGCTATACGCTGGATTTCGACATGTTTACCGGCGGCGATCCGCACAACACCGGCACGGGCGGCAATCTGAACAAGGCGGTGTTGTCGCAGCCGCCAAAAAATGGCATCGATCCCAACCGGCAGCACCGCGCGTTTATCTATGCGATTATGCGCAAGCAGGGGCAGGAAAATCTTTATACTGCCGGCGATTTAAGCAAACACGACCGTAATGCCGCCACCGGGCCGCGCCTGATGCCGATGCTGAACGGCAACAATCCGATAGACAACACCAC
>CAZXBP010000286.1:0-2806 GCA_964639015.1 uncultured Nitrosomonas sp. | reverse complement strand
GAAACGGTATATAACAGGCGTTCGTCAGCCTGTATGGTGGCCAGCGCCTGTATCGCCCGGTGGAGCTTGCGGTATGCGGCGGGTTCGGTTTTGACGCCGAGCTTCTGAATCTTTTCAGGGCTGATGTGCACGATGGCGCTGTCAGTCAATGATTCTTCGTCCATATAAACCGGGATATAGTCCATGCCCATCGAGTCTTTCTTCGGCACCGGGGAAGTATCAGGCAGCCCCATCGGGTTGCGGTAATAGAGGATCCGGCGTCCGGCTGACGCGATTTCTTCTGCGTCAGTTGCAGGCGCGGGGGTGGATGCAGATTGCCCGGCGCTGCCCCACCAGTAGCCTGCGGCGAGCGCCGTGATTATCAGCGTGACAACTGCAAATGATTTAGTCATGGTGTTCACCCTGTTTCCTGTTTTCTATCGGATTGCCCGTGATGAAGTCAATTTCCGCGCGCGCCTTGTTATAGTTTGCGATTGCCGCGATAAGACTGATTTCATATTCAAACACCGTCATCTGACTATCGAGCAGGGTCAGAAAATCGACGCGGTTGACGCGATACGCGGCGAGCGCCGATTCGACGGTGAGCAACGCCTGCGGCAGGATGGCCGTCCGGTAAAGCCGTATGGATTTCAGGTTTTGTTCCGCCGCCGCGGTCTGCTGGCGCAGGCCGGCGGCAATTTCATTGCGCTGTGACTGATACAGATATATGGCCTGGTCGCGCAATGCCAGCGACTCGGCGATACGCGGCGCAAGTTTGCTGTCGCGCCAGACCGGCAGGTTAATCGCCACGGTAAAGCCCACCATATCCGGACGGCTGGCGCCATCGAGCATGGAACTGCGCTGACCGTATGAAAGCCGAACATCGAGATCAGGATAATAATCTTTTCGCGCCAGATCCGTTTCTTTTGCTGTGCGCGCAATAATACTTTGCAGGGCTTTAAGCTGCGGACGCTGTATTAATGCGGTTTCATGCAGAGACTCCCGGTTCAGTGGTGTTTCAGGCCATTGCGACAGGGTTATGTCGGACATGCCGCCGGTATCATGACGTCCCAGCGCACGGATCAGGTCGGCTTCGATTGCAGGTATTTCGCGGCCAAGTTTGAGCAATTCGTCCTGCATTCGGGAAATTTGCGTCTGTGCTTTCAGTACATCGGTCTGGCTACCCATACCCAGAGCGTAGTGGTCTTCGGCAATATGCAGAAAATCTTCCAGAATGGACCGGTTTTTTTCAGTCAGCCGAATCGTTGCGCGCGCGAGGCCGAGATCAAAATAGGCGATTTTGATCGCCCGCAGGATGCGGTTGATGGTTTCCTGGTAGTCATATTCGACACTTTGCGCATCCTGGGCGGCGACATCCCTGCGCAAATCGCGCTTTCCGGGAAAGGGCAGTCGCTGGGACAGGCCGATCATTTTCATGGTCATATCGTCGCGGTTGAAAGGCGATGACGCCAGCGGCAAATTGATTACACCGGCTTCGAGCATAGGGTCGTCAAGCGCCGCCGCTGGTGCGATGCGCTGACGGGCGGCATCATGCTCCCGTTGTGCGGCAAGAATTTCAGGATTGTTCGCAAGCGCTTCTGTGATCAGGGCGGACAGAATGCGGTGGCCATGATTGTCTTCATTAGCCAGGGAAATATTCATTTTTAATTCGGATGAGGTCCATGCCGCGGCGATTGTGTTTCGTCCATCGGTTCCGCCATAAGCATGCACCGGAACAAGTATTGCGGTTAATGCCGCCAGAGTAATAGCGCGGGCAATCATGGCAATTGCCGGGTTGGCAGAGATGGGAAAGATCTTCTCCGCGATAACGATGCGTCCAATGAAGCAGGGTGTACCATGTTGCATTTTCTTATGGCAGAGCAGCAAGAAAAGCCTTGAACAGGTTCCGGAAAAAATAAAATATTTTGCAATACTGCAGGAAAATACGAACACAGCGACCCCCGAAGAAAATGTACGGAATTACGTTTTGTGTGTTATTGCGATACGGAGTACGCTCAAAAAGCCAAACATCGAATGCTGGCGCATTGAACACCCACGGCGCATGGACATGTATTCACTTCATCCGGAAAACCTGAGCCGGGACTGAATTGAAATACTGGCTGGAGGCCGTCAGCCTATGGGCGGGCGGTATGATCGTTCAGGAACATGCGAAACAAAACCGGTGTTCAGGAATGAAATATTGATTTGATCGTTTTGTGTTATGGGGACAGCATTGCTGAACACCAGCGTTGTGTAGCTGATCTTGCAAAGCAGGTCGTTGCATTGGAGATTTGACAGCCAGTCGCTGATTGCGGCGTGCTCAGTGTACTGTTGTAGCGGATCGGGGACATCCTGGGCGTGCAGCACACCATTTGTATCTGTAGCTGGAATAGCCGGATCAGTTTTGCCGGAGGAGTGCTTCTCCTGACCGCACCTTAATAAAGGTAAAGGGGACTTGTTGTTGATAGCAGTTGTTGCGTCCTGTTTGAAGGATTGCGCGATCGACTCCAGTTCCTTCAGATTTGCGCATAATGAAATAATCGCAGCCATGGTTCCCTCCACCGGGAGCCACAGCATTATTAACAGTAACAGTGTTTTATGACAGTTGCGCATGATGATGCAAGTATCGATTAAAAGCACCCTGATAGTCAAGAGCGTCTTTTAAACCTAAAAACCTCAGTTGACCGTTATCCGGGATGACTAGCGATATGAATACATGAAACAATTCGAGCAATGCCAGTTCATCCGGCTGGTGAGTCAAACTATGGTGCCTATAGCACGCCGCTTTTTAATTTTTGCTGCGTTACAATTCGTTGTAATAACGCGT
>CAZXBP010000285.1:0-2817 GCA_964639015.1 uncultured Nitrosomonas sp. | reverse complement strand
CATCGGTTTGCCCATGATGCCCAGGCCGATGAATCCAATTTTTGCCATGATGGTTTTTGTCTGTAACGTAATTGGGTGCTGTTGTATTTTAGTTGCAGTTATTGCCCGCATCGGCTCGAAAGTGTTGAGACGCTGGGGTTAAGCCTGTAGATTGTCAGGGAATTGATCAAATATGTCACAATACAAAATGGTTATCTTATCATCACGCAGCATTCTGTTCTGCGGTCTTTTGTCGATTGTTTTTCTGTTCAGCGGTTGTCAGTCTCTGATGATGCAATCGCCGGCAACGCCACCTCCGGTCGTCAATGCACTGCCGATTCCGCTCGCCAGTCATGAATTCAGTATCGATGCTTTTCGTGATGACGTAGTCGGAGAAATACAGGTGATCACCGCCGAATATGAGGATACGCTTTCCGATATCGCCCGGCGGTTCAATCTGGGATATGAAGAGATCGTCAGCGCCAATCCGGATATCGACCCCTGGCTGCCGGGGGAGGGCGCGCGCATCGTCATACCCACCCAGTTCGTTTTACCCGATGCGCCGCGCGAAGGCATCGTGATCAACCTCGCCGCAATGCGCCTGTTTTATTACCCGCCTGCAAAGCAGGGTGAACTGCAACGCGTGATCACGCACCCGGTCGGCATTGGTCGTCTGAACTGGAGAACACCCGAAGGCATAACCCGGGTTACCGTCAAGACTGAAAACCCGGTCTGGATACCGACGCCGTCCATCCACAGGGAATATGCACGCAATGGCAACCCGCTGCCCGCCGTGGTGCCGCCCGGCCCGGACAATCCAATGGGCACGCATGTGATGCGGCTTGGCTGGCCGGCTTACGCGATTCACGGCACCAACAAACCGCCGAGTATCGGCATGCGCGGCAGCTTCGGCTGTATCCGTATGTATCCGGAAGATATCGCCAGTATTTTTCAGCATGTGCCGGTCGGCACGCCGGTGCGGGTGGTGAATCAGCCCCGCCTGTTCGGCTGGCGCGGCAATGCGCTGTATCTGCAAACCTATCCGGTACTCGAAGACGACAAACGCAACCACAGCCAGCGCTTGAGCGTTCTGCTGAAAGCCGCGCGCACCGTGATCAAGGCGCAGATCAATGCGCGACCCCATGCTGAAATCAACACCGCGTTACTGGATGAAGTCGTCCAACACCCCCGCGCAACCCCGATCCCCGTCACGCAGCAGAAAATGACGCTGGCGACTTATCTTGAACAGGCGGCGCACGTCCAGAACACGCTGCCCTTTAACGCCACCTGGACCAGCGAAGTGGCCGGAAAGCTGGAAATGGCGGATGATGCGTCAAAACCGGTGCAGTAGCCGGTACTGAATAATCTGCGTAGGTCCGATTGGTTTTGTGAATCGGGCTTCGGGGTGCATCTCAATGCCGAGTTACGCGAACAGATTCAAGCATGAATAATCGATCAAGGTACGAAGCGCTGCCAGAATACAATTCTGACCCGGTTTGCAGGTGTGATGATTCTCCTTGGCACATCAATTGAAATCGTGCCATAATTTTTTCCATTATGCCAAAATTGATAACACAAACCGAAGTGCGACTTGATCCTCAGGGCCGGTTGGTCATTCCTGCGCCGCTCAGGCATTCGCTCGGATTTGAATCCGGGGATAGTCTGATTGCTCGTATGGAAGATGGCCGCTTGATTTTGGAAAAAGCGGAGACAATCAAGCGGCGTCTCAAGAATCGTTTCGCCCAGTTGCCGCCAGGCGCCAGCCTGGCTGAAGAATTGATTGCAGAGCGGCGGGAGGAAGCAAAACGGGAAATTAAGGAATGACGGTCATTCTTGATGCATCGGCTTTGCTGAGTTTTTTGCAAAATGAACCGGGAAATAATCAAGTGGATGCGGTTTTGCCGGAAGCCGTCATTTGCAGTGTTAATTGGTCTGAGGTGGTACTATAAACGATAGCGGCGGGTGTCGATATCAACGGGATGCGAGAGGACCTGGAAGCGCTGGGATTGAGAATACTGCCCTTTTCCACAGAAGAAGCCGAACTCGCCGCGCAGCTCTGGCAACAAACCCGTCAGGCCGGCTTGTCACTGGGAGATCGTGCTTGTTTAAGTGTCGGTCTCAGAATGAATGCAAGCGTATTGACGGCAGATCAAATCTGGGCAACATTGAATTTGCCGGTGGTTGTGCGTTGTATTCGCTGATACCCGATACCCGACGACAGTCTACCGTGCAACTGTATATGATGAACCCTGCTTTTTGCAAAGAGGATCGTAGATAAAATCCAGCCGGAGACGTTAACAGGTTTTCGCAAACTTCTAAAAGCTGCGGGCCGGTCACTGGCGCATTCACAAAGACGGGGTCACAAAGACGGGGTCAGGTCTTTCAATATCGCATCCAGTCTAACCTTACTCGTCATACTGCCGAGCAAAAGGCTGGGGAAATTCATGTTTCATCTCATTCTTAAAAGCAGGAAACAAGCGAAATGACAGAATACCGGTGTGCCTGCATTCCCGGAGGTTCCCGTTTTTTTCGGTTAATCCTGCCGAACGCAAGTGCAATCGGCTATCAGTCGAGAAAATCGATTTACTTCGTGGCGCATTTGAATACTCAAAGCAGCGTTACCCTTCTCCGGGAATTGGGAAAATCGTGACGGTAATAGATATCGAGGGGCTTGAATGATTCAACCGATGCGCCGCCCTACGATCGGCACATCCTACCGAGCTTTTAAGCGCGATTGCCCTGTGTATCTACGGCCTTGGACTTGCGAATACTATGATTTAGGGGTAATTATTCAGCGAGAAAAACTGCAAAAAGTACTTGACAGGGTTTTTGTGCAAA
>CAZXBP010000284.1:0-2837 GCA_964639015.1 uncultured Nitrosomonas sp. | reverse complement strand
GCCTCATCGCGCCTTGCCGGAAATAAAAATCAACGCACTCTAAATCCCATTCAACCAAGTTTTTAGGTTAAAATTTACCTGTATTTTCTGATGGCGAAATAACGCTGGCTTTTTCAAGTTGAAGATTTGCGGGTGCTGCTTTCGATTCTGCCACGGACCTTCCTGCGGTCAGTTCATTCGCCATCGCATGGTGAAAAGCCGCTTTCTCTTCATATTCCTGGGCAGCCAGTTCGTACTGACGAAGTTTAAATTCGATCCGCGATTTTGCACTTCTTTGATTCTTGCCAAATTGTGTTGGAAAAGAGTTGTTTTCCAGGATTTCTCTTTGTTCATGCGCTTTAGTCCGCATTTCGGCAGCCATATTTTCGTATTTGCCGGCCAGCGTTACATGATCATGGCGATCAACAGACTTAAGCTCGCCATCAGCCCCGACAGGACCCACTGATATTTGATTGTTTGTAGAAGCACAGGCTGTCAACAGTACGAACATACATAACAAGACCAGATACTTTGTTGCAGATACGAACAATGAAAGAACAGAAGCGATTTCGGTTTTTACTGACATGATGTTAATCTCCGTGTATAAAAATGCACTCTGCTTGGTCTACACAAAGCGCTGAAAAAGACATAATGACTTATTGCACGATAAAAAAGCCGCCAGGAAAACTCTCTTGTGCGGCTTTAACTTTTATGGATAAATGCATCTTCAATGCGATTTATTTACAAACCGCTGGTTCCGTTTGACCTTATCCTTGCTTTATTCAGTTGATCGCTTGTTTGACCGGTTTGCGCGGCAGAATTCATGGATGCCTGCTCGGCAGCGATTGCACTATGGTAAGCGGCTTTTGCCAGATTCTCCCGGGCAACCTGATCGTACTCCTGAATTTTATTCACGATGCGCGATTTGAGATATTTCCCATTTCTGCCAAGAAAACTGGTGCTTGGCTTGGTTTTGAGAATTTCCACTTGTGCTTCTTTTTTATCCTGCATTTCTCTGGCCAAACGTCTGTGCTGCTCCGCTATCGCGGTGTGATCGAGATAACTGTTGCGTGCTTGATTGACAGGCTGCATGTTGACGCCTTCATTTGATGCAAACGCATTGGCCGATAAACCGATAATTAAGAAAAAAGCCAGCAATGAAAAAACGATCAGAGATTTTCCTGTTTTCATAGTAGCAATAACTCCAAGTAAATTAACACGCCACCATACTAATAAACTCCGGTCAATGCGTATATTGGGGAAACTATTGTTTTGGACTAATGGAAACCATTAGAAGCCGATATGAAAAACACAAAACCGTAATTACCCGGAAATAATTGTCGAGAACCGATACAAAAACACGCTAAATACGATATTTGTTTTGATATGTTTTTCTAATGGTTTCACTTAGATAAAAATAAGCGTATCCCCGATTCTTTTGACTGCATGATTTCCCTAGAATGGCTATTGTGATGATATTGATTTCAGGAGCAATGATCATGAAAACAGGAAAAAGCGGATTAGTAAAATGGATGGCTTTATTGATGCTGGCAGCAATTGCACTGCCCATCAACGGTTTCTCTGCAGAACAAGACGCGCAATTCGGCTCAGTGACAATGAACAGCGACGGAACGGTTAATCATGCCGCGCTGGCTGCTCACTATGAAAAACATGCTGATGAAATGCACGTCAGAATAGAGGAACAGGTTGAAGCGCTGAGTCACAAGCCTAAAAGCAGCTTCTTTGGAAAAAACGGACAAAATATTAAAAAGCACGTTGAATTTAAAATTCATGAATTTGAAAAAGAAGCTGAAGAAAGTTTAAAAAAAGCTGCATATCACAAAAAAATGGCTGAGGGACAATCGATCCGTCCGGCATTCGTTTCTTCAGAAAAAACGAAAAGTTAAGCAATTCGGTTAACACCAGAAAGTATTTTGAATCAATCTTAAATCCAAACCTCCGAGCTTTAGCAAAAAGCCCACTACGGTGGGCTTTTTGTTGCCTGATGCACGGCTCTTTCTATCCGTCCGAATGGGCTGGCATAGTCATCAAGCCGCCGTTTTTGTTACCTTCCTCAATCAGATAATGGCAAAGCCGCCATGTATGATAAGTTGCACGCTCCAGCCAGCGGATCGCTTCCAATGCTTCCAGCGCATCGCTTGGGCTGCACATACCGCCCGCTGTCTGGCGTAAAATAGTCAGGCGATCGTCACGGCGCAACTCGGCGAGAGCTCCCGCCTGTTGTTCCAGCTGCCCCAGCCAATCCCCAGTCGCGCGCTCAAGCAACCCCTGACGCGCCAACTCCAGAGATTTCTGACAATGATTCAACGCACCTTGCAGGGATGGCTGAGCCAGAACGCTTTGTGCTGCCGCGGACAAATTCATACGGGCAATCAGACGCTCCAGATGGTCGATCGCATGTAACTGGGCAATTCGCGCGCAGGACAAAGGTTCATCATCAGCGATCGGCGGAATTGTCGCAAAAAAATGTTGCGTTTTTATCAGAGCATCCCTGATTTCCGCACGTTGTTGCATACTGATCCGGGTTACTGCGCTGCTCATGAGTTTATTCAGCTGATGGATTGTTTCGAGCGCCGTATCTATCAAAGTCCGCCGCGTTGACTCCAGTGCTACTGCTGGCACCTGCAGCAAAGTATCGTCCAAATGGCGGGTAAGCCGCGGCCCTTGTTCAGGCAACAGCCGCTCAATCCTGTTCGCGAAGGCACGACTGAAAGGTAGAAAAATTAACACGCCTACGGCAATGAAGGCTGTATGAAAAGCTGCCAGACTGACCACTCCTGATTCTAACCCGAATATTGCACGAGCCTAAGACAGCCGGTTAATTTTCTTAAATTTTG
>CAZXBP010000283.1:0-2855 GCA_964639015.1 uncultured Nitrosomonas sp. | reverse complement strand
GCATTGCATCCAGCCAGACGCGTTCAATTGTCACACTTATTTCTTCACGGCTCCTTAAGGGCGCATCTAAAAAGGTTCTTTATACGGACGCAGATCAAGCTCATGCGTCCAGGCGCTGCGTGGCTGCTGATGAATGGCCCAGTAGGTCTGCGTGATGGCTTCAAGCTGGAGCAGACCATCGGCTCCCTTGGCTGCGACAAATTCGGGAAACTGATTGCGTGCGCGATCGCCATCGATAACGCCGTCAATAATCGTATGCACGACATGGATGCCCTGTGGTGAGAATTCGCGAGCCAGGCCTTGCGCCAGCGCGCGCAACGCTGCTTTGGCTGCTGCAAACGCCGTGAAAGGCGGTTTTGCGCGTATCGAACCGGTGGCTCCGGTAAAAAATACCGTTCCTTTTCCCTGCGCCTGCATCAGCGGCATCAATTGCCTGGAGAACAGAAAAGCGCCCAGGCAGTTCTGTTGCCACAGTGTGGTGAATGTGTTCAGGTCGGTTTCCAGAAAAGGCGCGGGGATATTGCTGTCGACATTATAAGCGCCGATCTGTACTGCGCCGCCATAGGACTTTACGGTTTCAAAGAGCCGCTGAACATCCGCTTCACAGGTCATGTCGGCTGTGACGGGAGTGGCCGAGCCGCCGGTGTGATCAATCAACTGCGCCAGATGCTGCAATTTGTCCTGACTTCGTCCGGTGATAAAAACATGCAGTCCATTTTCAGCAAACCGGCGCGCAAGTGCAGCACCCAGTCCGCGTTCCGGACCAACGCCTGCAACGATAGCCGAATCGGGGATTCCCGTGGTTGATCCTGTCATGGATTATTTGTGGCCGAAAATCAATGAAAAATTATTGCTGGGCATATCAATGATTTCCTTTAATTCCATGCCGTGATCGTTCGCCGCTTTTTTCAGATCTGCGACATCTTTCAAACCCCATTCCGATACGCCAATGGAACTTAGTGTGTCATGAAATTCCTTGTTCGAATCCGTGGAGAATTTTCCTTCATGTTGAAACGGGCCATAGATGAGCAGAAAACCGTCGTCTTTTAATAATTTCGATGCGCAGTTCATCATGCCGTCGGCGATCGAGATCGGGGCGACCTGGAAAATGTTAATACAGAAAATGGCAGCGAACGATTTCTCCGGACCTGGATTGAACCAGGTATTCGGGTCAGTCAAATCCAGGTGAACCGGATCGGCGATATTGTTATTGCCTTGTTCGCCGGCCAGTTTTTTGATGTTGTCAAAAACTTCGGTGTCTCTGTCGGTGGGATGGAAATGCAGGTGCTCAAAGTGCGGCGCAAAAAAGTTGATATGCATGCCGCTGCCGCTCGCCATTTCGAGTACGCGGTCAGGATCTTTGGGCAGTTTATCCTTGAGTACGCCGAGAATGGGTTCGCGGTTCCGCCCGCCTGCCCAGGCGACATATTCACTCAACGGATGTGGATCTAGGGGTGGTGCTTCCGGATTCATACGATTTTCCTCAATAGGTTAGTCTTGAGATGCCCTTGATTAATGCGCATCCTACTTCAAAATTCGGCGTCAATACATTCTTTCATCGGAAAAAGCGGGTTGATGGGTAACAGAAAACCGGATTTTTAAATGCGCTGTATCTGTATACAGGTCTATAGGATACCAGCATAGCGCCGGTGATCAAAGTAGCAGTATTTCAATTGCGCAAAACATCGGCTAATGCGGCTTCCAGTTCGGTATAGGTGAACTTGAAGCCTGAATCAAGCAGAGCTTTCGGTATAACGCGCTGGCTGCCGATCAGTAACTGTGCCATCTCTCCGAGCAGCAGATTGAGCGCCCAAGCCGGTATGGTGAGCAAGGCTTTTCTTTTCAACAATCCGGCGAGAATCTCGGTAAAGCGGCTGTTGGTTGCAGGGTTTGGCGCTGTCAGGTTAAATACGCCCGCCAGTGTATTATTTTCAAGTAATACCTTGCATATGGCGACATAATCATCCATATGAATCCATGGCATCCATTGATCGCCGGAACCCAGTTTGCAGCCCAGTCCAAGCTTGAACGGCAGCAGCATCGGTTGCAGGAAACCGCCGTTTTTGCCGAGTACCAGTCCGGTACGCAACAGACAGACGCGCACGCCGTGCGTTTTTGCCATTTCAGCGGTTTTTTCCCAGGCTGCGCATAGCTGATGACCAAAATCATCTTCTGTCGATGCCGGCAGGGATGCCGTTTCATCCAGTATTGTGTCTCCCCGGTCGCCATAAATTCCGATTGCCGAGCCGCTGAGCAGAACCGAAGGTTTTGTTTTTGCGCGTTCAATAAATTCGATAATCTTTTGTGTTGTGTCGATACGGCTTTTCATCAACACGGTTTTACGGGCGTCGTTCCACCTGCTGGCAAAAATAGGCGCACCGGAGAAATTGAATATCGCGTCAAAATGATCCTGATCGGTCATATCCGACATCGAATCAATCTGTCGAATTCTTTTACCGAAAACGGATTCAACCTTGTTCGGATAACGACTGAGAATCGTAACGGAATGGCCATCGGCCAGAAGCGCTGGACTTAACGACCGGCCAATAAAACCGGTCCCTCCGGTAATTAATATTTTCATGATTAGCCCTCGTGTTTTGTTATGGTGAGAGTCAGCAAGACAATGGTTAAGCTTTGATTATTCGTTATTTTTTTCAATTATCAAGTCGACTCATAAGTATAATAGCATTGAACCTGAAAACCTCGGTTGACCATTATCCGGACTGACTAACGATATGAACAAATGAAACAATTCTAGCAATGCTGGTTCATCCGGATGGTGAACCAAATTATGCTGTTAACAGCACGCCGCTTGTTAATTTTTGCTGCGTTACAATTCGTTGTAATAACGCGTT
>CAZXBP010000282.1:0-2858 GCA_964639015.1 uncultured Nitrosomonas sp. | reverse complement strand
AAATCAAACGATCTCTGGGTACAATCTGTCACTGGCAATTCCTTTCTTTTATACAACTTAGATAACTGAATTATAAAAGATTTAACAGGAATTGCCTCTTTCTTTCATGCAATATTCGGGCTAAACGTTGGTGGTTTTAATGATTGGCGTTTGCCAACATTGATAAATTCAGGTGGGGGTGCGCCATGTACTTCACTTAACTGTACTGACATTGAATTGGGTCACTTATTTTATGATGAATTGGGAGGTACAGCAGGAAATTCAATTTTTACCAGTAGCGATCCTGATTTGGCATTATTTACACTTACGACCGGTGCCTATTGGTCGGATGTGGAACCTGCGGGTAATCCAAGCAATGCATTTTTCTTTGGCTTCGTTAATGGTGCGCAGTTTGAAACGCCCAAAGGTGTCACTGCTCGAGCATGGGCCGTGCGCGACGGCGATGTCGGCACCGTGCCCGAGCCGTCCATACTGGCATTACTGGGTATCGGTCTGATCGGTTTCATGACGTACAAAAGGAACCGGCAATGAAACATGCGAGTTTGTTTATTGCCGCCGCTGCGCTTTTGTTTTCCACCTCCACGCAGGCCAGTAATCTGACCAGCAGCGATTTTTTGAAATATTCGGAAGTGCAACAGCATTGGTGGTATTTCGGTGCGCTTCAATCAATCAGCCACATGACGTATTTGCTTCATGGCGAAGAAAAAGCGGAGTGCGTCTGGAATTGGTTGCCGACCGAAACCGAAGAGAAAAAAGAGCTGCTACGAAAAAGCTTTGAGCAATTTCCCGATCACTCAGCAACGAGTATTTTGATTGCTTTATTGCAACGAAGCTGCGGCCAGCTTGTTCCCGATTCAGGGCAATGAAATTTATACGGCGGGCGCAACAGTCTGGGTTTTTATAAGCTGCGGCAATGTTTCAGCATCAGGAATACCAAGCCGTGCTTTGTCAAACTGGCTATTCATTGGCGGCATGTTGAGGTTTGATTCCTTGCAAATGTCCTGCTCAAGTGAATTGGCTGAAGCATCGCAAACCGGTTGTTGCGCTCCGCTATTACGGGGAAATAAGCTGTTTTCTGAAATATTGTGCTTGATTGTTTCCAGTTCTTCCAACGTAAGCGGGTTCTCCACATCGCGCAACCGTTCTTGAGCGTGGTCGATATCGCGCTGATAGGCTTCCACTTCGGTTTTTTGCGTCCGTGCGGTTTCAACGCTATTTTTTGCTTGATTGTAATCCTCGCGACTTGGGGCGTTTTCGGAAAACGCTATGCCGCTTGCTTCTTCAGCCGATAATTTTCTGCCATCTTCGGTATAAACATGGCCGTCAGCGGTGGAGCGAAACACGAGCGTACCGTCATCCAGTCGCGCGGCATTGTCCCGCATCATTTGTAACGTTCGTTCCGCTACCTCAAGTTGTTTGTTGATATCATGCAATGCATGTTCGGCGGCGCGGCGTGCTTGGTTCAATGTGTCCTGTACTTCATAATACAATTTTGCATACCGCGCATCTTCGGCTAACAGATATTCCAGCATGTTGTGATACCGGCGTTCGGCTTTCTTCTTCTCGCCTTCTTCGCCGTAAATGTCATAATCGTTTTGCGTGAGAAAACGTTGTCTGCGACCGGTCGGCATGCCGGACATTTCGTGATTCAAGTCGATTTTGTCCTGCTCACTCTTCGGCTTGTTATCAATGCCAATATTTACCGGCTTTTCCGACACAAGTTCCATCCTTCTTTCTGGCTTTGCTCAACACAAAGCACCATCTCTACCATAGCGTGAATCCGGTACCTGAGTCAAAAAGCAATATCAGTATGCCCGGTGAATATGAAGGTATGTTTTCCCGTGTTTCATACTTTCAGATTTTAAAGCGGATTTTTTTCAAGTTCGGATACAAGAAAATCATAAGCAAGGCGGGAAACTTTTTCGGGATTCATGTCCAGATTGCGGTCAATGAAATAGCACATAAAAGCGGCGCGATTATATTGTCCGCGAAATTCAGATCGTTTTATGCCCCGTTCTGCTACCCAGAGTAATTGCAAGCAATGCCAATGGTAATCTTCAAAATGCGGGTAAAGATTTTCTTTACGCCAGAGCGCAAAAATACGCTTAAAGGTTTTCGTATCAATACGATCCGACAAAACGGAATGAAATAATGAAATGAGACTTTCAATATGGATTTGTCTTTGCTTCGGATTATCCAAATCATCATTGCCATAAGGATAACTGCTGCCCATAAAGCGACCGGACTCAACATAGCGCGATATGCGATTATTGAGCAGTTGAAAATATTTGCCAACGCTTATGCGGGAAACATGAAGATTGTCGATTTTCTTCTTTTTCCCGTAATCATGAATGAATTGCACGGTTTCACTGATCGTCAATAACCAGCAATATCCCCGCAAAATCAATAAAAACTCCAATTCCGATAAGCGCGTCTTCCGAACATAGCTATTGTGTACTTTTTTGAGGTAATTCCTAACCATCGGTTTCTACAAATATATGGGGCAAAAGCTTATCCGGATTCTATCAAATCGTTGGCTTGATATACCAATGCCTTTTATTATTTCTCCCTATAGACAAGCGCTTATCTATTGAACATCAAGGCGGCCCGGAATGCTCTACGCATGAAAGGTCGGATATGAATTTATCTGTTTTTTTTGATCAATGGAGGCATTATGCAGTTACGGGAACAGCGGATGATAACGGTTGCATCGGATGCGCAGTTACTCAATCCACATTACCGCAGGCGGCTATGGATCGCGCTGCGTAACGAGGGTATTTCACGGAGAAAATGGCCGGACGCTTTAGCCCGAATATTGCACGAGCCTAAGACAGTCGGTTAATTTTCTTAAATTTTGA
>CAZXBP010000281.1:0-2867 GCA_964639015.1 uncultured Nitrosomonas sp. | reverse complement strand
TTTTAATTCCGGCTACGTTGCAATTCGTTGTAATAACGCGTTATTACGCCTCATTCCGCCTTGCCGGAAATAAAAATCAACGCACTCTAAATCCCGTTCAACTGAGGTTTTTAGGCTGAATGAACTGGACGAGTCCAGCGGATTTGCGCGCCCAGGTGCGGAAGTTGTGGGAACGGGGTGACATTCTGGCCAGTCTGGTAACGGGTGAAGCTTTGTTCCCACGCCGCTTGCTGCTTAAGTCCCCGACATCGGCTGAACTGGCCGGGCATTTCGATGCGGTGCGCGACTGATCGGTACGCTGCAGGCGATGACCGGTTTCCGGGTGGAAATGCGTGCGTTCAGACACCGGGTCTTCGGTGCTAACACAATTCCGCATGCGGTATGGGTGGATAATATTGAAAATGCCTTGCAGTTGATCGGAAAACAGCGGGAAGCGGCCCGTTTCATGGCATTGGTCGACCAGATTCGCAGCCAGTTCGCGCATGTGGAGTCGTTCCTGATGAGCCGGGAGACCCTGCTGGCGTTCAAGCCGTACTGGGGTGTGGAGGCCAGACCAACGCTACGCAATCTGACACGGCTTGGCCCGGAGGAGCAGGCGTTATATGACGACCTGCGCGATAACCGGCTGGGTAAAAACATCCGGCTGGAGCAGGAGCATATTGGATTTCGCTGGGTGGAGTCAGCGCTCGCCACGTTTATGGATGATCTGAAGGAAACCGGTCAATAGCAACAGGTTCAGCATTTTGCCGGGAATCTACTCAAAATTCCGTTAAAAAACGTCCGTTTTATTCCCCGCCTTTCGGCCCCCAGAAGACCACCCAGGTCACAAAATCAGGTGAAAATTGTTCAAATCGGTGTTCAACATGCGCCGCGACAAAGAACACCATGCCCGGTTCAAACCGGTGCCGTTCTCCAGCAATCACCAGTTCGCCGTGACCGGAATAAATGAAATAAAGTTCGTCCTGATCGTGCGGTGTCTGTATATCCGTATCTTTCGGCGCATAAACTTCAACAGACATCGATCCATGCCGGAATGCTTCCGCAAACGGCTCACCCATCGGCCATTCTTCGGTGGCTTTGCCGGGTATTCGCTGCATTAATTCGGTTAAGGTGGCTTTCATTTGATAGATCCAATTCAAAATTTCGCGCCAGAAGCGCCAGCAGAAACTGTAGCAGAATTACACAGGCGATTGTTGGAATATCTCAAACAGAGATTTTCCGCAAAAATCCGTCGAGGCCGCCAGGAATCCAAGGACTTTATTCTCATACGCATTGCAAATATAAAGTAAAGCTTCTTATAATGTACATAATTAATGTACATTATGGAATCTTCCTTATGACATCGGTCAATGTAACGGAATTGCGTCAGCACTTGCCTGAATATCTCAAACAAGTCCAGCGGGGTGAAGAAGTTGTTATTACTTTACATGGAAAAACGATTGCCCGCATTGTGCCGGATCGTCGGGAAAACGAACGCGAATCGGCATTAAATCGCTTGAAATCGCTGCAAGGTACGGTTATTTGCGGAGATATCCTGGCGCCTCTGGATGAAGCATGGACGGGTGATGCTGACAATCTGTGATACCCATGTGATTTTATTCTGGGCGGATCGTCCGGATCGTTTGTCCGTATCCGCGCAAAAGTATCTGGATGAAGGTATTGTCGCCGGAGAGTTAGCCTGCGCCGCAATCAGCCTGTGGGAAATCGTCGTGCTGTTCCGCAAAAAAAGACTGGTATTACCTGCCGGGTATACACCGGTTTCGTACATGGAAGATATCATCAAGGCGCTGGGACTGAAGATACTGCCACTGACGCCCGCCATTGCCGGATTGGCTGAAAGCGGTATCGTGGTTCATAAAGATCCGGGTGACCGGTTGATTGCCGCTACGGCCCTGGTCTGTCAGGCGCGACTCATTACCGCTGATGAAAAACTGCGTGCAACCCCGGGACTGCTTTGTATCTGGTAAGGCTCTACATACATTAATCGCTGAAAATTCAAAAATCCCGGCAGGTATTTGTAATTAAATGGTTAATCAGTATATCCTGGGGATGATCAAACTGACAGTTTGCCAGTTTCAGCGGCTAATGCATGCACAGCCTTGGGTAATCACGATTCAATAGAAGACTGCTGCTTTCCGCAATTGCGGCCATAACCGAAGCGCTATTATGCATGTTTCACGATAACAGGCACCTGTTGGCATGCGGAAAATTCGATCTTTATTGATCTATCAATGCGATAGATATTTTCGTGAATGTTGTACTGGAAGTTCTGATACTTGCTTAGTCTTCCAGTGCGTTACGACCTTCAGCCGGTTTGCCTTCATGTGTCGTGCCGTAACCTTCGGATTGAGCGCTTTCTGGCGCAGATGGTCCACCACAGGCAACCAGAGTAAGAGCGAATAAAATTGCAAAAATTGATGAAAGTTTCATTTGTAGCCTTGTTGATAAAGATTATAAAAATTATTACTGCTGCTTTTTCTGTGTTACTCGCAAATTGTAGCATGATATGCTTAAATTGTTTGATTGAATCGTGAGAATAAGCACTACGCTGGCTTGAATGCTATATAGCGCATGACTTTACCCTGCTGTTAATACACAGTCGGCGACGAAATCGGTGCTCGCCAGCAGGCATCTTGGTAGATGTTGTGATGCAAGGCTTGATGCCACTGTTTAGTGTAAGTCGGACAGTTTATTTGTTCTTTACAGGATGTTTTTATTGCTGCTCGGTTAGTAGGAATCGATGCAAAATATCAAATTAGTGCAAATGTTGTTTTGCAAGACCTGACGCCTCTGTGCTGACGCCTCTGTGTTTGTAGAAGTTAAAGTACCGAAAGTACGTGATCGGTCTGGATCGGGCATCAAATATA
>CAZXBP010000280.1:0-2871 GCA_964639015.1 uncultured Nitrosomonas sp. | reverse complement strand
TCGAGCACCGGGTCATTTCGGCCGGTCCCAGTATTGTCGATATGACAGCCAATGCAGCGCTGTTCACCGGCGCAGTAAAAAGTCTGATCGAACGCAGTCAGCCGCCCGAGAGTGAATTGACATTCAATCATGCCCGGCATAATTTCTATCAGGCTGCCCGTTTGGGGCTGGCAGCCGATTTTTACTGGCTGGGGGAGAAGATCGTGAATGCAAAAGCATTTATTCTGCAGCAGCTGATTCCGCTTGCGCGTCACGGACTTGATCAGCTTGACGTCAGCAGACATGATATTGATCATTACCTGGATATTATCGAACAGCGCATTCGAAGCGGGCAGACCGGTACGCACTGGCAGAAGCGCTACGCCGCAAACTGCGGTTATGACATGCAGGCATTGACGGCGGCTTATGCGCAATTGCAATACGCCGGCAAACCTGTGCACGAATGGCCGGTTTGACGCTTGCAGACGATGTAAAAAATAAACCCATGTTAACAATCCGACAGGATCTTCCCGAAGGCTTGCTTGATCTGCAGCCGCATGAACTGTATAAAAAACTCGATGGCCCGACATTGTTTCAACTGCCGGGGCGGCGCGCTCAACCGATTTTTATTTCCGTTTTGCTGCATGGTAATGAACCGGTCGGATGGAATGCGATACGTCATATTCTGTACCATCAGGAGCATGAATTGCCTCGCGCGCTGTCGCTTTTTGTCGGCAATATCGAGGCTGCGCGTTATCATCAGCGGCACCTTGAGCATCAGCTGGATTTTAATCGGATCTGGCCCGGTGCAGTCGATTGCGGTGTGCAAACAGACAGTGATGCACCGGAGTACACGATGGCGGAAAAGGTTTATCAGCTCATGGCAGATGCTAACCTGTTCGCCAGTATCGACTTGCATAATAATACGGGTTTGAATCCGCACTATGCCTGTGTAAATAAACTCGACACCGCTTTTCTGCATCTGGCGACGCTGTTTGACCGCACCGTTATTTACTTTACCCGCCCCGAGGGCGTTCAGTCTCTCGCGTTTTCCAGACTTGCGCCGTCGGTGACGCTGGAGTGCGGACAACCCGATAATCCACAGGGCGTGGCGCATGCCATTGAGTATTTGACGGCATGCCTGAATCTGGCTGAAATTCCGCAACATCCGATTGCCAGGCAGGATATTGAACTATTTCATACTGTTGCAATCGTGCGTGTTGCGCCCGGCGTTGAGGTGGGATTTCAGGGTGAAGCGTTCGACTTGCGTTTGATCGATCATATCGACCATCTTAATTTCCGCGAACTGCCTTCAAATACGGTGATCGGCTGGCAGAAGAGTCACCATGCGCTTGCGCTACGAACGGTTGACGAGCACGATCGTGAAGTATCTTCACATTTTTTTCATCTGGACGGCAATGTGCTCAAAATCAGCCGGCCAGTGATGCCTTCCATGCTGACGCGTAATGTCCGGATTATTCATCAGGACTGCCTGTGTTATCTGATGGAGCGCCTGGCTTTGCCCGATGCGCTGGTTAAGCACGCTGCGGATAATATCGATGCATTATAAAAATGGTGGCAGGACAGTCCTCCGGTTCAACTGCTGCCATAGCGCTGACGATAGTGCGTGACCGCATCAAGATGGCTGCGTAATGTATCGTGATGCAGCAGATAATCCATCAAATCATCCAGATTGATGATGCTGATAACCGGAATGCCGTGGGTTTCCGTGACTTCCTGAACAGCTGACAGCATTCCTGTGCCGCGTTCCATTCTGTCCAGCGCAATTACCACGCCACAGGGCTGCGCTTTTGCGCCGGTGATCAAGTCGACTGATTCACGCACCGATGTACCCGCCGATATGACATCGTCGACGATCAAAACACGTCCGGTCAATGGCGCGCCGACCTGAATGCCGCCTTCGCCATGATCCTTGATTTCCTTGCGGTTAAAGCAGAATGGATAGTTCCGGCCCATTTCAGCCAGTGCGATGGCGATGGCGCTGACCAAGGGTATGCCTTTGTATGCCGGGCCGAACAGCATATCAAACGGTAGTCCGGCAGCAAGAATGGCTTTCGCGTAAAATTGCCCCAGCTGGCGCAGTGAATCGCCATCATTAAACAAACCGGCATTGAAGAAATAAGGCGACAATCGCCCTGCTTTGGTTTTAAACTCACCAAAACATAACACTTTACGTTCAATTGCGAAGTTGATAAACGCCTGTTTATAGTCGGACATGATAAAACCAGAATCAAAAAACGATGCAGATTATAACGCTTAATGTCAATGGCGTGCGCGCCGCGGCCAGAAAAGGCTTTTTTCAATGGCTGCCAGCGCAGGCGGCGGATATTGTGTGTATTCAGGAACTCAAGGCGCAACGTTCCGATCTGGACCAGGAGATGATCGCTCCGGCAGGGTTTCATGGTTATTTTCATTGTGCCCAGAAGAAAGGATACAGCGGTGTCGGTATTTACTGCCGCGACAAGCCGGATAATGTTGTTGAAGGGATCGGCATCGAAGAGATTGATCAGGAAGGCCGTTTTCTACGGGCCGATTTTGGCGATTTAAGCGTGATCTCGCTTTATTTGCCTTCCGGCTCCAGTGGTGATCACCGGCAAGCGTCAAAATTCTTTTTTATGGAACGTTTTTTTCCGATTCTGCAGGAATTGATCGCTCAGGGTCGCCATATCCTGTTGTGCGGCGACTGGAATATTGCGCATCGGGAAATTGATTTGAAAAACTGGCGTGCGAATCAAAAAAATTCCGGTTTTCTGCCTGAAGAACGCGCTTGGTTGACACGTGTTTTCGATGAAATCGGCTATGTCGATGTCTTCCGGACGCTGAATCCCGATCCGGATCATTACACCTGGTGGTCAAACCGCGGCCAGGCCT
>CAZXBP010000279.1:0-2886 GCA_964639015.1 uncultured Nitrosomonas sp. | reverse complement strand
TCAAAATTTAAGAAAATTAACCGGCTGTCTTAGGCTCGTGCAATATTCGGGCTAGGTTGAATGGAACGACTATTCGCCTCAAATGATCGAAAAATCCCGCTCAATCAGCCTCGCCCTCGCTACGATCGCTATTCTCGGCTCGGACAGCCTCCCAGGTTGAAACAGTTGTTTTTAGCCGGGCAATTATTTTGCCTCCTGAACGATTCACCCTGAAGCTGGATGTAATCCGAATTATTACCGAGAGGTCAGAGCAAGGCTTGACAAAAAACACAGTATCTCTATAATTCCAGCCTTGCTACGGAAGCCGGAAGCGTTATTTTGTACAATCCAAAATATTGACAATGCTTGTGGTCATGTGGCGAAATGCGGGAATAGCTCAGTGGTAGAGCACAACCTTGCCAAGGTTGGGGTCGCGAGTTCGAGCCTCGTTTCCCGCTCCATTCTTTCTAACGAAATGCAGTTAGATATTCAGAATCGCTTTTCTTTGTTTGTGTAATTCAACGAATTGAAATGGCGGGGTGGCAGAGTGGTTATGCAGCGGCCTGCAAAGCCGTCTACGCCGGTTCGATTCCGACCCCCGCCTCCAGATCACTTGTTATCGCAAAAACCTTTCATCAGTTTATTGCCTGTCGCTGTCAAAGTGCTTCTGCGGCAGTTTGCGGCAAATCCGCCAGTGAATCAAACCATACTTTGCCATTGAGCAAGGCGGGTATGGCGCATTCTGCGTGACTGTCCAGAAACAGTGTTTGCAATGACACATCCGCGCCGATCGCAATGAAGAAGTCATGTGCTATGGTTGCATTAGCATAGGGTATTCTGTCGTCGTCGGCACAGTGATATAAGCGCATCGGCGACACGGGTTTCCAGCGATAGACATCATTATTTTCCAGGGCGGACTTGACCGGATGGAACGCAGTACTTTCCAGTGCGGCAAGGAATTCAGCCGTTACCAGATCGCGCGGCAGAACGGGCAATGCGGCATTAATTGTATCGCTGTCGTGTTGACCGTTGAATAACGCTAAAGCTTCGCCGGCTGACGCTGCATTCAGCAGGCTGGTAATGTCATCGCTGAAACCGTAGATTGCATTGTAGGCAATCAGCAGATAGGGAAAATAAAACGGTCTCGGTAGCGGTTCTCCGGACAGAAACTGTTGCAGCATTGTTCCGGATAAATCGTATGCGCCGCCCATCGGTGCGGATGCAGTAATGGTGAATTCATCGGCGTGAAAAGTTTCGATCTCGCGCTGTGCCGCCATCGTCGCGAACCCGCCTTCGGAATAACCGGCCAGAAAAAGCTGGTTATTCAGTGGATAATGATTCTCCGCAGCCAGAGACTGTGTCGCACGAATAAGATCAATCACCGACCAGGCCAGCGTTTTGGCATGCATGAAGGGATGCAGGCCATCGCTTGCGCCAAATCCGAGATAATCAGGCACCAGCGTCAGATAGCCGCTGGCGCCCATCAGAAATAACGCTATGTCTGCACCTGTTTCAGTTGGATTGACGCTGGGGGCATGGTCATGGCGGATAATGGTGCCGTGCTGAAAGCTCAGCAGTGGTGCGCCGGTTTGAATGCCGACGGGTACGCCAATCACGCCGGATGCTGGCGTGATGTTGCCGAAAGCGTCCAGCGTCTGATAAGTGATTGTGTAGACGGCGACATCAAATCGCATATTCACTCCAGCCAGAACCGCAAAAGGGTAGTTGCTGCGGATTTGTCCGGCAGTCCGGGTTTCCTTGTGCGTGATTGACAAGACCGCTCCGCGGTCATCGGGCAAACGCACCGGCTGCGCATCGGTGAGCTGGAAATACCCATTGCCGGCAGGATTCATCGTCGCGCTGTATAACTCGCCCTGGTAGCTTACCAGTGGCAGATTGATAGTGAAGTCGTTGCCGACGCTGGCCGGCATATTCTGTAGTTCAGCGCTTTCCCGTTCGGTAGTCGTTATCAGTTGAAATACAGGTGCATTCCCGGCTTCCGTTTTCAGTACTGCTGCGTATGTCTGATCCTGATAGTTGATCCAGGGAAGATGAAGTTCGAACGATTCCGTGAGCAGCGCAACAGACCATCCCGGCAGGGGCATGCAGGCCAGAAACAGGAGCAGGGTTTTTGAAAAAATTCTGTGCAGTTTTTTGATTGGCATCGGGTAGTTTACGATTAGGAGATGATTAATAAATCTAAAAACCTCGGTTGACCGCTCAGTTGAGACCGTTATCCGCGATGACTAACGATAGGAAAACATGAAACAATTCGAGCAATGTCGGATCATCCGGATGGTGAGTCGAACTATGGTATTTACAGCACGCCGTTTTTTAATTTTTGCTGCGTTACAATTTGTTGTAATAACGTGTTATTACGCCTCATTTTGTCGTGCAAAAAAATAAAAATCAACGCACTTCAAATCTCATTCAGCTGAGTTTTAGGTCAAGCATATTGTCGCATAAATTGAATGTCGGTTTTGACCAGTCCGCGTTTTTCGTGTTGCGTAACAGAAATGGCTGAATATTGCATCTCAACCGCTGGTCTGATCATGATCAGGATTGTTCATCGTGCTGTTCACGTGGTGGAATTTCGCGCAATCGCTTTTCCACGGCGGTGAGTATGCCACGCAGAATATTGATTTCCTCTTTTTCGAGTCGGGCGCGTGAAAACAACCGGCGTATGCGCTGCATCAGTTTTCCGGGTTGTTGCGGGTTAAGAAACGCTGTTTTGATCATGACTGTTTCGAGGTGCTGATGAAACAGTTCAATTTCATCCAGCGTGGCGGGTAAATCCAGTATTTGAGCCGGTGGTGTGCTATCGGACATGGCCATGCGCAATTCATAGGCCATGACCTGTACGGCGCTGGCCAGATTAAGGGAAGGATAATCCGGATTGGCTGGAAT
>CAZXBP010000278.1:0-2888 GCA_964639015.1 uncultured Nitrosomonas sp. | reverse complement strand
AATAATCGGCAAACCAGATACGGTCATCGGAAGTCTGGGTGATAAAATGCGCTGCTGCATGTGCTGAACCAAAGCTGCTCACGGCGCTAACCGGAATATGCTGTCCGAAAATCGCAAAGTTGTGTGCGCCATCGGGATCCTGTGCGTAGATATGAAACAGGTTGTCGATAGTTGTGAAACTGCCGGCCGAACCGTTACTGTGCCTGAATGGCAATCCACCGAATATCTGCCAGCTTGAGTAGGCCAGGCGTCCGTCTTTCAGCATGAAAGGATGTTGTTCCTGAGAAAGCGAATGATGGCTGGACAGATCAGGGTTCTTGCCATCAATGTCAACTGACCAGATACGTGTTCCCATTTTGGATCCAGTGGAGCGAAACACCAGTGTTGATGTATTTCCGTCGCGTGTGGACGTAAAAGCAACCCGGCTGTTGCTGACAAACGCCGGGCCTGAATCGTACACTCCCGGCACGAACGGGATGGCCAGCGTTTTTCCGGTGGCAATCGTGTAGAAGTGCAGATGCGCGCCGGTTGTTTGCAGCCGCTTGTTCGGCAGCGTCTTGGTGCCGAGATTGGCGGGCTCCGCATCGGGATGCAGTACGCGGGAATCAATACCCCATTCAGCGTAGTTTGTCAGATTTCCGCGGAAGACCGAAAAAGCGATTATTTTGCCGTCGAAAGACACTGCCGGGTCGAGCGCTGCGCAGGCATTCTGATTTGTTGAAGTTGCCGAACAGTTAAAGATAACTGTTTCAGCGCCGTTAGCATCGCGATAGACCAGATCGCACGGTGCGGAGAAGTTGGTCAGAAAGTTGGTCACGTCGGGCAGAACATCGTAGGCATCAAGACCGGTCATGGTGCGGGTGACAGTCTGCGTCTGTCCGTTGACGGTTACATTGCCTGTCAGTTGATAGGTTGCGGTGGTGCGCTCGCAGCGTGAATACACAATGGGGTCTTGTGCATAAACAACTGATATTTCCAATATGCTAAGCAGTAGGAATAAATAGGGAAGTTTAGTGGTTGATAAAAAAATCGCTTTAAAATTTGTTAAGCAATGTTGATACATTAGGGTCTCCTCGCGCATGGTACGGGACATTGATTAGCAAATTGCACCGAGGAATTGTCGAGGAAAGCGTTCTCAGCAAGTGAGGATAGGTAAAAGACCGCTTTCAGATACATGGCCCATCAGAATAGGCCGTTACGCATTTTATGTTTCGATCTTTGATAATGAGTATCAAAAACCATTTCTGAGAATGGTAAGTTGAAATTCACTATCAAAGCAAAATGCTAGAAACGATGAATATTTGCGAGGAATGCGTTGCTGCTAAAGTAAATATTCATCAATTTTTAATTGATACGAGTATCTGGCGGCCCCGCTATCTTTTCTAGACCGGAAGCTTTGCGTCTCCACCTCCCGATGGATTTGCCTTTTTCAAATGCCTGTTAAAAAAACAAACTGAATTTGTCTTTGCGGCAAAAAATAATTTATCTTTAAATATTTTAATTCTCGAATTAGGCAAGCAAAACTACGCTTTTTTTGAGAAAGGATTAATTCCGTTGTGCCAAGTAACTCTAAGTCACTTTTCGCCCGATCAGTAAGTGCCAGTTCTGCACCTGTTATTTTTCAGGGGAATAGTCCCAGCATGTGGAGGGATGGTGCGCTTCGACGTGACTTGCTTATTTTCGCACCGTTTGACACGTCGTCATGTTTCGGCAATATTGATTCCTCGCTTCGTCTTGTTTAACCAGCTCGATATCAGAAATGCCTTTCAGTTGCTTCTACTGCCAGACGTAGCGGACATGCACAGCATCGCGGGAATAAATTGTTTGACAGCAATGAGTGTCCAAAACAAAACCGTAATCAAAGTTGTCGGTATCGTGAAAGAAATAGAGTCTTGTCATAATTCTCATCAATGCTTCCGTAATAAAACGTACGCCACCTGTCAGAACGGTTTCAATTATTGATAGCGCGATTTCACTTTCGTTTCGATAACACCGATCTGTTTCAGGTAGTGCTGCCTTATTGCAGCAGTCAGAATCATTCATATTCAGATAAATGCACGCCTGATTGGCAGCTTCCTTGATATTAATTCAATCACGAATTATCTCTGCCGTAACCATATAAACAATTACTCTGAATTTTAATTAAATGGCAATAACAGACTGGCCCAGTGCTGAGCGACCCAGAGAGAAATTACTGAAACTGGGAGCCAAAAATTTGACCGACACCGAATTACTGGCAATTTTTTTACGTACCGGTTTCGTCGGCACAAGTGCGGTCGATCTTGCACGCAAATTGCTCAAACACTACGGCAGTCTCACTTCTCTTTTTGCAGCTGACAAAACTGCGCTGTGCAATTTTCCTGGTGTAGGCATTGCAAAATACGCACAATTACAGGCTGTTCTTGAAATGTCCAAACGTGCTTTAGGAGAAAGGCTGGAATGTGGTGACGCCATGAGCGCACCTCAATTAGTCCGTGATTTCTTGCGCCTGAATCTTGCCGGCAAACAACATGAAGTATTTCTGGGTATTTTTCTGGACGCAAAGAACCGCATGATTTCAACAGACGAACTCTTTAATGGAACACTTACGCAAGCCAGCGTCTATCCACGGGAGATTGTTAAACGTGCGTTGCATCATAATGCAGCCGCAATTATTTTTGCACATAATCATCCTTCAGGTTTTGCCGAACCAAGTAACGCGGATAAAATCCTGACACAAACACTGAAACGTGCACTTGAATTAATTGATGTAAAAGTGCTTGATCATTTTATCATCGGAAAGAACGAAATAATGTCTTTTGCCGAACAGAATTTAATTTGAATTCAATCGTTTATTTAACCTAAAAACCTCAGTTGAATGGGATTTAGAGTGCGTTGATTTTTATTTC
>CAZXBP010000277.1:0-2995 GCA_964639015.1 uncultured Nitrosomonas sp. | reverse complement strand
AAAGCAGTCTTCTGTCAGGCAAAATAGGGCTCTGGAATAATCTGACAAAGTAGAACTAAGTAAAAAGAATTTATCAGTTTTGATCGTCATCGCAACATTCGGTTATGCAGGCCTGTCGAGTGCTGCTCCGCAGTGGTGTATCGATCAAGGCGGGCCGCCGTGTAAAGGCGGGCCGGGTGGCGGAGGAGAACCCACAGGCTCAAATAATCTATCTTATCCGGTGATCTGGTCGGACAATGTATTAAAACCCGACTTTATCCCGTCGGACACCTTATGGACTTTTGCTGAAATTACAAACCCACTGACTCAGTGCGTGCAGCAGGATCCACCTGTCAGTACGGTTCCAGCAGAAATTGCCTGTTATTATGGGCAAAAAAATCTCGGCATTGATGAGACAACCGGAGACCGTATCTTTGAAGGGCCGGTAAAAACATGGTGGTTGCAACAACGTCAAGCGCTGGATAATACTTGGCAGATCTTCAATATAACTGACGCTGATGCGGAAGGTGGCGCTTCAACCACGCCTGTTGTTATTACCGGTGTAGATTCAGGTGATTTACTGGAATCCAGCATTACTATCAAAGCTAAACAGATCCGCACAGAATTCACATTGATGAAACGTGTTATTGCAGATCCGACATTGGGAAATGCGACAGACACGGACTACGTCAATTATCTTGATTTTGGCAACGGCAGCTGCGTGCTTGGAGACAACGTATCCACTGCACCCAATAATTGTTTCGCTGCGCACAATATGAGCGGTGCTGTGCCTGGTACAGATCAGTCGATTAATGAAATTCAGGGAAGTGATTTTGGTGATATCAGTCAGGGCGGATTGCTTGATCCCCAATCCGTTAAGGTGATCAAAAACTATTTCGACCCGAATGCGGTATTACCTGCGGCAGAAGCTGAAGAACCCGATCCACGCATCGTTTTGGTTGAGCCGCCGGTTGGCATTGACGCCACTGTTTATTCCGGTTGCGCACGTCTGCTCATCCAACGGATTACAAACCCATCTCTGAGCCCTGTCTGGAGTTCTACTGCAACCGGAGGTGTTGCGAACGGTACTCACGGCGGCTACTGGACCAATGGTCTGGAACCGCCTGTTGTTGATGTGGCCGCATGGGGCAGCGGAACATCTGCAAGCGGGGCGTATTCCGCAGAAATCAACGCTGGCGGCAGCCTGATTTATGGTTACAACTGGAATACCAAGGTACTTTCTGCCAAGGGCGATTACCGCTTAACGTTCGTTCTGGAAGGTGATGCCTGTCCGTACACGCTCAACACGGTTTTTGATGAAACCACGAAGTCAGTCAATGTCGGGGAAAGAAGACCGGCACGGGTGGTGTCTGCACAGGACATGATCGACATTTACGGTGCAAGCGGCAGCGAAGGCGGACTTGTTTATGTGGATGTTAATATCGGAGCCAGCGGTGGCGCTGGAGGCGCCGGTGGTGGATCAGGAGGAGGAAGTGGTAGTGGTGGAGGCGGCGCAGGTGGCGGCGGCTCCGGTGGAGGACATGGCGCAGGAGGAAGCGGATCAGGTGGCGGTGCTGCTAACAGCAATGCCAGCGCCGGTCTTGATGTTGCGCGCAGCAATAACGGCCGTCGTTAAACCTGGCATCCCTCACAGCGGTAATACCAATGCAGCAAGCTGAGAAATAGATGCTTGTTTCAGCTTGCTGCATGCACAGTGTATATGCTGGCTTGCACTTCATACAAGGAATTTTGTCGATGAATAAATCACATATAGCCTCCGCATTACTATCTATCGGCTTGCTAACCAGCGCCGCCGTGGCTGAAGACCGTCCAGCGTCTCCCGGTCATTTAATCTGGCAGACCGTCGCGAATAATGGCGACATGGTTCCGGAAGATGGCGCGGGAAGGCCGTTTAACAGTTACAACCCGCCTTCGGTTAGCAGCGAAGGTTTGGTCGTGTTCCGTGGACGCAGCCGGGGGCCGGAACCGCCAGCCAGTGGTATATTCGCCCGCGACATGTCGCATAAAAGCGGTGGCGATTTATACCGTATTGCTGTACGCGGAATGACTGTTCCATCTCCCAACAACACCGGCGCAACGTTCAATGAATTTCCTTCTTTTGCACGGATAGCACGCCATAATCCAATCGTAGCGACACGCGGCAATTCAGAACCGGTATGGCGCTATGAGACACCTGAAGGTGAATCGCGAATGGGAACATCGGGCGTTTTTGCCGCGCTTGATGGTTTAAATCTGGAAACAGCAATGACACAACTCGGCGTGATTTCAGGGTTTGAAGATTTTCAAGTGCCAGGCGTAGAAATCCCAACGCGTTTTGATCAGTTTCCAGGTGCGCCTTCACCTACTGATAAAGGGCTGGTGCTTACCAAGGGAAATTACACCGTTAATGAAGTGCGGCATACCGGCATTTTTTACCGGAAACTGCTGGATAGCGATGGGGCAGTTAAACTGATTGCAAATACTGCGACGCAAATCCCCAATTTGCCTGAAAATGTGACAGGATTAACCTTTGGTTCAACAGCACCACCCAGTGCGGCAGGTGATCAAGTCGTTTTCGTTGGTTACGATAACGAAGAAAATCCCACCTATGGCGGCATCTATCTTGCCAGGATAAAATCCCAGCCCGCACTCAAAACACTGATCGGTCTCGGCGCACAGGTGCCGGGCGTGAAGAATGCAACTTTCGCCCGATTTGGCGAGGCCCTGTCATTTGACGGACGCCATGTTGCATTCTGGGGTACATGGGGGCATGAGACGCGCACGTTACGTCTGCATTGTCCCACTGAGGGCAATCGCGATCGCCGGATATTCTGCACCGATATAGACCCTGAAACCAACCGGGATACAGAGGAACGCTGGCAGGAAAAAGAAATTCCCGTACATCAAGGTTTTTTTGTACTTGACACTAAAACTGGAAAAACAACATTGCTTGCCCTTACGGGTGACAAATACGATGATTTTCTATACTGGAATTATTCAGGCCATCCGCCCGGTA
>CAZXBP010000276.1:0-3097 GCA_964639015.1 uncultured Nitrosomonas sp. | reverse complement strand
CGCCTCAAGCATAAGTACTCACACCTATCGATTGTCTCTATTTTTAAAGAACATGCCGCGTAATTAATACTCAGCAGCAAAGAAACGAGATTATACCTACTTAAAAAAATTTGGGCAACAATTTCTTTTTATTTGTGTAGAGCACGAATAAACTGGTCCGTAACCTAGCTTACTTATTTGTAATAATGTTTGAATCGCCCCGCGTTTACAGAAGATTCCTTTTTTTGAGAGGATAACGTGATGAAAAAAACGAATGAGATTTTCACCGATGGTTCATGAGCGAACCATACAAACTGTTGCATGAACACCTGAAACCGTCTGCCTCGGATCGTAATCGGCGCATAAGCATCAGGAAGTCAAGCCGATCAGTTGCCATCATATTGCCCCATCGAATTACTATGAACACAAGGCGCGGAACACGATCCTGATCGGTTAGCCTGCCGTATCAATCGTGACAGAGCGTTGATCGGATGATACAGCGGGCTTGGGAAAACAATTCACGGTCTATGACGCTCGCAAAGCATGGCGACAACTATAAGTTAAGGCATTCATCGCCGAGCGGCTGATGTAAAAACTTCGATTACAAGGCATCAAGCTCGGTAAAAAATGCTGAACGATGATTGCTGATGATTTACTTGATGGCCCAACAGACATGATTAATCGGCAATTAGCAGTAACGTACCCCGATCAACTGTGGACAGCAGACATCATTTTTCGGTAACGCTTAAGCCAAATTAATGCGCTTAGCTGTGAAAAGTTAAAACCAAGCGGATACTGTATCATTAACCGTATATTAAACATTCACGAATAACACTATGGATCTATTGATATACAGTCTTTCAACGATACTGGGTCTTGTCATTATCGGCATGATCGTCTTCTGGTTCATCCAGGACATAACCCAGAAAAAACATTCCGTGCTGCGAAACTATCCCGTGATTGGCCGTCTGCGGTTTTTCTTCGAGCAGCAGGGGAAATACTTCCGGCAGTATTTTTTTTCCGATGACCGTGATGAAATGCCTTTCAACCGGGCCACACGCAACTGGATTTATCGGCATTCAAAAAACAAGGGTGGACTGGTGGGTTTTGGTTCAACAATGGATTTGCGCGAACCAGGTTCGATTATTTTTGTTAACGCTGCTTTTCCGATACTCGAAGAAGACCAGCTTCCGACACCGTCGTTGCTGATCGGCGAAGGTTATGCCAAGCACCCATTTGAGGCGAAATCCATCGTCAATATCAGCGGCATGAGCTTCGGCGCTATTTCAAAACCGGCCGTGCGCGCCTTATCGCTGGGCGCGGCTCAGGCCAGCTGCTGGCTCAACACCGGAGAAGGCGGTCTTGCGTCTTATCACCAGGAAGGCGCGTGCGACATTATCATGCAGATCGGTACCGCAAAATACGGCATCCGCGATGCGCAAGGCAATTTTTCATCCGAACGTGCGAAAGAACTGGGCAAAGTCGTCAAGGCATTTGAAATTAAGCTGTCACAGGGCGCAAAACCAGGCAAGGGCGGATTGTTGCCGAGCAACAAGATTACTGAGGAAATTGCGTCTATTCGAGGCATTCCAGCATTCCAGGATTCCATCAGCCCAAACCGTCACATCGATATTCATAATATTGAACAGCTGCTTGAAAAAATCAATTATCTGCGCGAATTGACCGGACGCCCGGTGGGCATTAAAGCCGCGATTGGTGGCTGGCATTTCATCAACGAGCTCTGCGAATGGATTGTCCGCAAAGGACTGGATTATGCGCCCGACTTTATCGCGATTGACGGCGGTGAGGGCGGTAGCGGTGCCGCGCCGCAGTCTCTGATGGATCATGTCAGCCTGTCGATCGCCGAAGCATTACCGCGCGTTGTTGATTCTTTGATTGAGTCCGGGTTGAAAGAGCGTATCCGCGTCATTGCAGCAGGGAAACTGGTCACCGCTGCGCATGGCGCATGGGCACTTTGTGCCGGAGCTGATTTTGTCAATACCGCGCGCGGCTTCATGTTTTCCCTTGGCTGCATACAAGCCATGCGCTGCCACAAAAACACTTGCCCGACCGGCATCACGACGCATAATCCCCGCTTGCAGAACGGCCTTGTTGTCGAAGAAAAATACCTGCGCGTGGCTAACTACGCCCGAAACTTCAACAAGGAAATTAATATGATTGCGCATTCCTGCGGCCTGCGTCATGCGCGCGAATTCCGTCGCGAACACGCCCGTATCGTCGAAACAGCAGGTAAAAGCATTGCGATGAATATGCTCTATCCGTACCCCGAACCGAAATAAGCAGTGAGAAATCAGTGTCGCAACTTGTAACCGCTTCTGAGCATCGCCAGGGTCAACATAGACAACCCGGCAAAACAGCTGATCACGACAAGCAAGCTCAGGTAAGGCGAAACATCCGACGCACCGAAAAAACCGTAGCGGAATCCGTCGATCAGATAAAAAAATGGATTCAGGTAAGACAGGAATTCCCAGACTGCTGGTAAGGAATGAATCGAATAAAACACACCGGATAAAAATGTCAAAGGCATGATAATAAAATTCTGGAACGCTGCCAGTTGATCAAATTTATCCGCCCAGATGCCCGCAATAACACCCAGCGCGCCCAGCAACGCGCTACCTGTCAAGGCGAACAGAAATACCCACATCGATTGAAAAGACGGAATTTCAAAAAACAACCACGCCGCCAGATAAACACCCGCGCCGACCAGAAAACCGCGCATAACGGACGCCAGAATATACGCCAGAAAAATCTCCAGGTAAGTCAGTGGTGACAACAACAGAAAGACAATATTTCCGCTGATTTTGGATTGAATCATGCTCGATGATGCATTCGCGAATGCATTCTGCATCATTGCCATCATGACTAGCCCCGGAATCAGAAAAACCGAATAGGAAATGCCTGGGTAGACTTGGATACGACCTTCCAACACGTGAGAAAATATCAGAAGATACAGCAGCGTCGATACAACAGGCGCCACAATAGTCTGAAAGCCAACTTTCCAGAATCGCAGCAGTTCCTTGTATAGCAATGTTAAGAAACCGGTCATTTAACCTAAAAACCTCAGTTGACCGTTATCCGCGATGACTAACGGTATGAA
>CAZXBP010000275.1:0-3117 GCA_964639015.1 uncultured Nitrosomonas sp. | reverse complement strand
GCGGATCGATTTCGATGCGGTCGCCGATTTCCACGAAGGCAGGCACTGGAATTTCAAAACCCGTACCCTGCAGGCGCGCCGGTTTCATCACCTTTCCGGTGGTGTCGCCGCGCACCGCGGGTTCGGTGTATTCAACCTCGCGCACGATGGTTGACGGCAGTTCGACCGATATGGCCTTGCCATTGTAAAAGGTGACCTGGCAGACATCTTCCATGCCGTCGATGAGATAGTTCAGGACATCCTGCATGTTGTCCGCCTCCACTTCGACCTGGTTATAATCGGCATCCATGAACACATAGAGCGGGTCAGCGTAGTAGCTGTAGGTGCAGTCCTGACGATCCAGCACAACCACATCGAATTTTTCATCCGCTTTATAGACGGATTCCGTGGTTGAATCGGAAAACAGGCTTTTCAGCTTCATCTTGACCACAGATGCGTTACGTCCGGATTTTGTGAACTCAGCCTTCTGTACGACCATAGGATCGTTTCCTATCATCACAACATTTCCTGAGCGTAGTTCCATTGCGGTTTTCATAGTTTTTCCTGCGAATAATGGTTATAAACAAGACATTGCGCCATCTGTTCCGTGCGCGGCGGGCTTTCAGAAAAACGGGAATTATAGCTGATTTCCGGCAAACTGCACCAGATTGAACGCCAGATCATGCTGCGCTGTCAGCGTCTGCCGCCAGGCTGCATTGAACCTGTTCAAAACCGGAAAGCAATCGCGGTAATCCTGCCATGCCGATGACCCGATTTCAGCCATGCCATTCCAGCCGTGCCAGAATTTTCGTAAGGCATAGACCACATTTTCCGGCATTTGGTTCGTATACACGTGCAGAAAAGCATCGAGTTTTTTCCAGTGCGCCTGTTCCGATTGCGGATAAATGTGCCAGACAAACGGTTTTCCCGCCCATTGCGCCCGTACAAAGGAATCTTCACCGCGCACGAAATTCAGGTCGCAGGCCCAGAGTAGTGTGTCGTACTGCGTCTGCTCCAGGAAAGGGATGATTTTGACCGACAATCGACCTGATTTGATCACGCTGCCGGGATGCGTCAACCGGGTATTCAGCATGGCGGCCACCTGATCGGCCACCCGGCCTTGCGGCACGATCAGAAAAACAGGCGCCGGTGATTGCGTCCAGATGGCGACCATTTCCATTAGTGGCGCATGTTCATAGCAGAACAGCGATATGCGGCATTCCTGTGCCGCACGTTCGGGCACACCGATGGATTGCCAGAATTGCTGCGCTTTTTGTTCATCGAAGTCCTGTCTGCGCCGGATAAGGTCGTTTTCCCGCAGCAGTCCGCCGGTGCCGGGAACGAAACCGGGGAAAAAGAATGTTTTTGTCAACGGCAGACGCGGATGCGGCGAACGCAGTCCGTGGTATGTCGGCACCCAGTCTTCGGCGCTCAGATAGTCCAGGTTGATCCACACAGGCGCACGAGACTTTTGAGTCATCGCCATGACATAGGCTTCCGGCAGCGTGCACGCAAACATTTCCAACACGACGTCTCCCGGCACGCACGCCGGAAAAGGAGACGGCCACTGACAAATGTCGATATTCCGAAAAAACTGCCGTGGCAGATCAGGCTTGATCTGCGGGGCAATGCGCGCCAGACCGTGCAGATCATCCACCCACAATCTTACCGTTTGCCGGTAATCATGCTGCAACTGGCGCGCAAGCCGCCAGCTCACACCGATATCACCAAGATTATCGATCACATGGCAAAAAATATCCCACTGAAGACTTCTGTTGAATGGCGACGTTGGGTACGCGTTTTCAGGCATCAGGCAATCCCCTGCGCGCTAAACACATCATCCTGCGGCAATCGGCGATCCAATGGGAAATTGATTTTTCGAACAGGATGACGGATGTCGGATTGTTGAAAATGTTGATTATTTCTGTGCCTCACTGCGCAACACCTTGATCAGTCCGATACACCCCAGCACCAGTAGAATACTGTGCGGCAATCCCGCTGAAATGGATACTGCCTGAAGCGCCTGGAGTCCGCCGGCAAGCAACAGCACGGCCGCCGCCGCGCCTTCCGAAACACCCCAGAAAATCCGGTTGGCTACAGGCGGATCAGGATTGCCGCCGGTTGTAATCATGTCGTCGACAAACGACCCGGAATCAGAGGAGGTAATAAAAAAAATAACCGCCAGCACAATGCCGGCCCATTGCATCATCGGCGCCCAGGGTAAATGGCCCAACAGAATATGCAGCGACAGGGCGACATTTTCCATGACAGGCTCTGCCATACTGCCGTAATGTTTTTCCATGTAAAGCCCGGTACTGCCGAACACAGCAAACCACACAAAATTGACGAGTGACGGAATAAGCAATACGAATCCGACAAATTCCCGGATAGTGCGCCCTTTCGATATGCGCGCGACAAAAATGCCAACAAAGGGCGCCCATGAAAACCACCATCCCCAGAAAAACAATGTCCATTGCGATTGCCAATCGCTATCCGGTCGACTGTCCAGCCACAAACTGGCAGGCACGAATTTCTGCACGTAGTCGGTAAGCGTCGAGAAAAAAGTGGTGATCTGATAGAGCGTTGGCCCGGCGACAAACACAAAAATCAAAAACAGGCCCATCAGGAAACAATTCAGAATGCTCAGGTAACGGATTCCTTTTGATACGCCGCTGACCGTGGAAAAAGTGGCCGCCGCGGTAATCAGCGTAATAATCCATACCTGCACCGAAGTTGAATAATCAACAGCGGCTAGTTGACTCAACCCCGCGTTGATCTGCACTGCGCCCAGCCCAAGCGAGGTGGCGACACCAAGCAGCGTGCCGACGGTACAGAATGCATCGGTTGCATGCCCCAGCCAGCCATGCACGCGCGCCCCGAAAAGCGGATACAGCAATGTCCGCGGCGCCAGCGGTAAATCACAACGATAATGCAGCAGCGCAATCGATAATCCAAAAACGACGTAAATCGCCCAGGGATGCAGCCCCCAGTGGAAGAAGCTGAAACGCATGGCTTCAGCGGCAGCCTCGCGGCTCAGCGGATCAGCCGTTGGCGGTTCGTGATAATGATAAAGCGGCTCCGCCACGCCCCAGAACACCAGCCCCATGCCCATGCCTGCGGCAAACAGCATGGCCAGCC
>CAZXBP010000274.1:0-3144 GCA_964639015.1 uncultured Nitrosomonas sp. | reverse complement strand
TACCATACTTTAATATTGTATTCTACTACTTTGTTTTACAATGACTAGCTACTAGCTTCTTGCGGCAAGCCCATGATGCAGCGACATTCGGTAGGCGCCTAGCGAAGGGATAAGGCCAAGCATCAGCGCACCTGCCAGAACACTTCCCAGCACGGTTATCATTTCACTGCCGAGAACAAACGAATCAATGAAAACACCATAATTCTCGGTCAGATACTTTTGCGCTAATAATATACTTACCGTCAGCGCAGCAACAGCTGCAATCATCCCTGTCGCAGTTATTAAAAACGTTTCGGTTTGAATGACCAGAAACACAAAAAGAGGACTCGCGCCTATCGCCCGCATCACTGCGATTTCCCGCTGTCTTTCACGTAAAGAAGAAAGCAGCATGGTGCTTAATCCTAACAGCGAGGAAAATAACACCAGGACTGAAATCAGCCTGAGTGTATTTTCCATGACACCCATCATTTGCCACAATTCAGCCAATGCGATACCCGGCAGAATCGCTGTCAGCGGTTCATTGGAATAGTTATTAATCTGCCGTTGCACAGTAAAAATAGTTACTTTCGATTTCAACCCCACCATTAAGGCGGTAACACTTTTTGGGGTCAGATCCAGTTTTTCCAACGTCTGCGCTGTCACACGCCTGCCAGGCAGCTTTGTGCCATCTTTCCAATTCAGGTGAATCGCTTCCATGCCTTGCAGGCTGATATACAGCGCTTGATCGACGGGTGTACCGGTAGGTTGCAATATACCAACCACTCGAAACGAATGGTCGTCATGCAGACTGAAACTGACCTGTCCAAGGCCATGCGCCAGAATAATTTCATCATTTAATCGATAATCCAGCTTTCCCGCCACATCCGCACCGAGCACGACGTCGAATAGCTGATCGAAAGGACGGCCTTCCTTGAATTGCAAGGCCGTATTCTGACCAAACCGAAAGTGTTTAAAGTAATCTGGGGTTGTGCCTGTTACCCTGTAACCGCGGTGAGAATCGCCTAATGAAATCGGAATTGCCCAGGCCACTTTGGGATCGGCCGCCAGTTCAAGAAAACTCTCCCATGCAATATTATTCGTCGCGCTGCCCATATGAAAAACCGTATATAACAAAAGATTTAACTGGCCAGTACGCGCCCCGACAATGAGATCAACACCCGATATCGTTTTGCTGAAACTTGCTTTTGCTTCATGGCGGATATGCTCGACACCCAGCAGGACATAGATACTGATGGTGACTGAGATCAAAGCGAGTAATACAGCATATTTTCGATTAAGCAGGCTATGCCAGGCCACATTAAAAAACATGCGCTTTTGCTCCCGCTTGATTGATGTCCGATAGGTTGACAACAGTGTCAAAAAAACGTGTCAACGTGGCGTCATGACTGACAAAAATTAACGTACTCGCATGTACACGACAAATTTCCAGCAGCAGATCCATGAATGCATCGCGCAAATCGTTATCCAATGCAGAAGTAGGTTCATCTACAATCAGAATCTCGGGGTTGTTCACCAATGCACGGGCAATTGCCGCGCGCTGCTGCTGTCCAACGCTGAGATTGCCGGCTTTTCTCATAATCAGCGCATCATCCAGATTCAATACAGTAAAAAGCTGCTTTAGGGTTAAACCGAGATCACTCTGATTCTTTCGCCCAAAATAAGCAGCCAGGCGGATGTTATCGTATACGCTTAAATAGGGCACAAGATTGAATTGCTGAAATACGATGCCGACATGTATTGCGCGGAAAAAATCCCTTTCTCGCGCAGACAGTACGCTTATATCCTGCCCAAGGATTTCAATGACGCCTTCTTTTGCAACCTGAATGCCTGCCAGCAAATTCAGCAGCGTTGATTTTCCAGAACCGGATGCGCCTTTGAGAAATATCCGCTCACCTTTGTTGATACGCCACTCAGGTATTATCAATCTGAAGGACTGCATTTTTCCTGGATAAGAATAATGCAGGTTTTTAATTTTTATTGCATCAGGCGACATTATCGGTATTCACACGGAGAATCTGGGCACAATAGGATGATGTCTCTTTGAATTACAATACCAAATCGAAATGTTATACTATAACATGTTGCCAGACTAAAATTACTCATCACCAACAACTCCTTTGGCTGCTTTGAAACATTCGTACACACGCAAAAATACATCCATAGCGGATCCTCTATGAAATCAAGCTTTATTTCCAGAACGATTCTGCTTATCGGCTTCATGTCCGCGCTGATAATCGGATGTTCTCAAAATGAATCAAATTCAATTGAAACAAAAAACAACCTTTATAGCACCATTGAGTGGATCGACCTGATGCCGCAGGATGATTTGGATGCATTGATGAACCCTCCGGATTATCTCGATGAAATAGAAGATGGCTCGGATGATGACCTGTTAAGCAATCAATTGATGCTGGCGACGGATCAGGCCAGTGATGATCGCTACATGCAGGCGCTGACCTCTACTCGAGTCATGCCGGAATTTGATAACCGCAATATACGATTACCGGGTTTTATCGTGCCACTGGAATTCGATGCGCAGTTAAATGTTACACGATTTTTTCTAGTGCCGTTTTTTGGAGCGTGCATTCATGTACCGCCGCCTCCACCCAATCAGATTGTTTATGGTATTTTTGAACAAGGACTAAAACTGGAGGCGTTGTACGAACCTGTCTGGTTGACAGGCAGGTTGACAGCCACATTGACGGAAAATGACGTCGCTACTGCTGCATACGCAATGGAAGTAACGGGTGTAGCAAAATATACTGACTAATGACGCTGCAAGGAAATCGTAACGACATCCAGTCGATCTTGCAGCAGTTTTTCGCAGTAGTACTGTCAGTCAAATTTTAAGCCAGGATTGTCTGCGGTTAATAAAGCGACACCCTGTCTGTTTTGAAAAATCCATTGCGCGCGGATTTCCCGAATACCCGGAAAGTAAGTAAAAAGATTTACTGAAATGGCTTTTAATTGCCCAGCCCGCTCACATTGAAAAACATAACGCGCGTGGACATCTGCGTGATCATGCTGATGTTGATGTGGGTGATTTTCATAATGATCAGCCAAATAAGGCACTTCAATATCTGACGTTTCCAACCTTGTATATTAAAAGTGAGCAGCAAACTCGCTCAAAACTGTAAAGTAACA
>CAZXBP010000273.1:0-3145 GCA_964639015.1 uncultured Nitrosomonas sp. | reverse complement strand
GCAGCAGCATCACCAGGCCGCACAGACGCCCCCATTTGGCCTCGCCGGAAATGATGAACTGATCGATAACCACCTGCGCGCCATTGGCAAAATCGCCGAACTGCGCTTCCCAGATGACCAGTTCGTGCGGCTGTGCCGTCGCATAACCGTATTCAAAACCCAGCACCGCTTCTTCCGACAGAATCGAATTAATGACCATGAAATCGGGTTGCCCCGGCGTAATATGACGCAATGGAATGCAGGTGTTATTTTCCTCAAGCGTTGTGTCCTGGTTGTGCAAAACAGCATGACGGTGAAAAAACGTGCCGCGTTCGGAGTCCTGTCCGGAAAGCCGCACCGGAAAACCTTCATAAAGCAATGCCGCATAAGCCAGATTTTCAGCCATGCCCCAGTCAAGCGGCAGTTTTCCGGCACCCATCTGACGGCGGTCCTCAATAATTTTTTCGACCCGTTTGTGTAATACGAAATTTTCCGGAATAGCCGTCAAACGCGCCGCCAGCTGTTTCAGAATGTCAAGCGATATACCGGTTTTTACCGGCGTGTTCCATTTGATCGGTTTGGTGAAAGCCAGCCAGTTCACTGAATAAGGCGATTTATAGTTGTAGCGGATTCTTTTGTTTGGATTAATTCCGGCATCCATGGCTTCGCGGTAAGCCTGCACCAGGATATCCCCTTCTCCAGGCGCGATCACACCATCTGCTTCGAGTTTCTCGACATAACGTTGCCGTGTCCCGGGATGCTGATTGATGATCTGGTACATTCTGGGCTGCGTCACCATCGGATCATCCTGTTCGTTATGTCCCAGGCGGCGGAAACATACCATGTCGATGACCACGTCTTTGTGGAATGTCATGCGAAAATCCAGCGCAAGCTCGGTAATCATGCACACGGCTTCCGGATCGTCGCCATTCACATGAAAAACGGGGGCTTCTATCATCTTGGCAACATCGGTGCAATACAGCGTAGAGCGGCTCTCGCATGGCTCCGAAGTGGTAGTAAAACCGATTTGGTTATTGATAATGATATGGATGGTGCCGCCCGTGCCATAGCCACGCGTCTGCGACAGATTCAGCGTTTCCATCACCACGCCTTGCCCGGCAAAGGCGGCATCGCCATGAATCAGCACCGGCAGGACGCGATCTCCCGCTCTGTCCATCATGCGATGTTGCCGCGCCCGCACCGATCCTTCTACGACCGGATTGACAATCTCGAGATGCGATGGATTAAACGCCAACGCCAGACGCACCAAGCCCCCGGCAGTATCCATCGCGGAGGAAAAACCCTGATGGTATTTTACGTCGCCGGAAGGCAAGTCCTGGACATATTTCTCTTCAAATTCACGAAACAGATCCTCCGGCATTTTCCCGATTGTATTGACCAGTACGTTCAGTCTGGCGCGATGCGCCATGCCGATGACGACTTCATTGATCCCGGATTTACCGGCGCTTTCCAGCAGACAATCCAGTAATGGAATAATACTTTCGTTGCCTTCACCCGAAAACCGCTTTTGCCCGATGTAGCGGGTGTGCAGGTATTTTTCCAGTCCCTCCGCCGCGCTGAGCCGCTCAAGAATGCGTTTTTTGTAGTCATTGCTGTAGGCCGGATTGGCCCGTTTGGTCTCGAGTCTGGCCTGAATCCATCGCTTCTGCTCGACGGACGAGATATACATATATTCCGCACCGATGGTTCCGCAGTACGTTTCTCTCAGAATCTGCAGAATTTCCCGCAATGTCGCACGCTCAGGCCCGGCAAGAGAACCCGTATTGAATACGGCGTCCATGTCCTGGTCGGTAAAACCGAAGCTGGCCGGATCGAGTTCCGTCCGGCAGGTTTTCGGCTCACTCTGCAATGGATCGAGCCACGCCTGACTCAGACCCAGGTACCGGTGCGCATTGATCAACTGAAGTACGGCAATCTGCTTGCGCTCATCCGTATCCGCCTGGATGTTTTCAGGCAATACAATCAGATTGTCCGCGCTTCTGTTACCACCGGCGCTCTTGAAAGACTCCGCAATCCTTTCTTCTGACCGACTCTTGGTCAACTGACTGACTGAAATATCCCGTGACTGATGCAGACGGTCGAAATATTCGCGCCACAGCGGATCAATCGAAATCGGATTATGTAGATATTCCTCATAGATGGCTTCAACAAAAGACGCATTGGTGCCAAATAATACGGAGTCCTGCAGCTGTTTATTCATCACTGCTCGTCGCTGTTCAAAGATTATCGCCGGAAATTTTCCGGCACATCGCGTTTGACCGTTCCGGTATATAACTGCCTGGGGCGACCTATCTTATGATCCGGATCGGAAATCATCTCATTCCATTGCGCAACCCAGCCGATGGTGCGGGCTACTGCAAAAATTGCGGTAAACATGCTCGTCGGTATGCCCAGAGCGCGCTGCACGATGCCGGAATAGAAATCAACATTCGGATAGAGTTTGCGGGTTATGAAATAGTCATCTTCAAGGGCGATTCTTTCCAGTTCAAGCGCCAGTTTAAACAACCGGTCATTTTCCAGTCCAAGCACATTCAGCACTTCATGGCAGGTCTCGCGCATAATTGTCGCGCGCGGATCAAAATTCTTGTAAACCCGGTGACCGAAGCCCATCAGGCGATAATTTTCGTCAGGGTTTTTGGCACGCTTGATATATTCATTAATCCTTGAAACATCGCCGATTTCCTCGAGCATATGCAGACAGGCTTCATTGGCACCGCCGTGTGCGGGCCCCCACAGGCAGGCAATGCCTGCGGCGACACAGGCAAAGGGGTTGGCGCCGCTGGAACCGGCAAGCCTGACTGTTGATGTCGATGCGTTCTGCTCATGATCAGCATGCAGAATCAGAATACGATCCAGCGCGCGGACGATTCTGGAATCGGCCTTAAATTCCTCTGTTGGCAGGGAAAACATCATGTGCAGGAAATTTTCCGCGTAACCGAGATCGTTGCGTGGATAGATATACGGCTGACCGATATTATATTTGTACGCCATCGCGGCGATGGTCGGCATCTTGGCGATCAGGCGTATCGCCGATAATTTGCGGTGACGCACATCCGAAATATCCAGCACATCGTGATAAAACGCGGACAGTGCGCCGACAACACCCACCATGACCGCCATCGGATGTGCATCCCGGCGAAATCCG
>CAZXBP010000272.1:0-3157 GCA_964639015.1 uncultured Nitrosomonas sp. | reverse complement strand
CAACACAACGATAGCGTCCAAAAACAGATAATCCTATTCATTGGATAGAAAAAATACCGAACTGGGTAGTGTTTAATGCATTTTTCATTTTTTCTAAGATTAATAGCAGCTATGATTTGAATTTTCTGCACATAACAATCCAGTGATCTCGATCTTTTTTGTACAGAATAAAAAACACTAGTTTACAATCGGATTGGCGGCATATTTGCGAATCCGCCTGTTATTACATAAGAATATTGTGAATAAATCTGTGGTAAATATCACAGAAAAGCCTTTTGCTTCATAGCTGAGTTTATTTAAGTCTCGGATTCAAATCATATAGTGTAAGTTATATTTTTAAAAGTTATTTTTCTTGGATTCAAGTTCCAGGAACTCAAATTTTTCCAACATCAGCACTTGGTTGGAGATAACAGCGATGGCTCGAAAAACTACTTAACGAAGCGCCGACGCCATTATCGTAACCCAGCAGGAGTTATTGTGGTATTTCGCATTGACAGTCGGCAGAGAGATAATTTGCATCAACTATTCGATTGTGCAATGTGTGAACACCAAAAATTGCTCATCACAAACGCGCAATGATTCGAATATCCCTCCCAATCATCCGCATATCAATTATCCGGGGCGTGATTTTCTGTTCCAGGCTGGTGAGTTCGGGCCATTGGAACATGTTCCTGGCATTGCCGCCCAGCAGGCTGGGCGCCATGTAAATGATCAGTTCATCGACCAGTCCGGCGCGGATCAGTGCGCCGCTGAGCGCGCTACCTGCTTCGACGAGGATTTCGTTGCATTCCAGTTGCGCCAGTGTGGTCATGACGCTGGGCAGATTGACCTGTCCCTGGTCGGTTCGTTCGGTTGGAATCACATGCACGCCCATTCTCTCCAGTCGGGCGATTTTTGCGGTATTTCCGGCTGAGGCGGTAAAAATACAGGTATCGCCTTCTTTCAATATGTCAGCGTCAATGGGAATGGCCAGGTGATTGTCGATGATAATTTTTTTTGGCTGCCGCGATGTGGAAGTGTGGCGTACGGTTAGTCGAGGGTTGTCCGCGCGGATGGTGCCGATGCCGGTCATGATGGCGCAGGAACGTGCGCGCCAGTGGTGACCGTCGCGGCGTGCGGCTTCACCGGTGATCCATTGACTCTGGCCGTTGTTCAATGCGGTTTTGCCGTCGAGGCTGACGGCCATTTTTACGCTGACCCACGGTTTTTTCTGTTGCATGCGCTTGATGAAACCTGTATTTAATGCTTCCGTCAGGTTCTGCATCAATCCGGTCTGCACGGCTATGCCGGCCTGTTTCAGTGCGGCAATGCCGCCACCCAATACCTGTGGGTTGGGATCTTGCATGGCGATTACGGCGCGGATAATGCCTGCCCGAATCAACGCATCCGTGCAGGGTGGCGTGCGGCCGTGATGACTGCATGGCTCCAGCGTGACATAGGCGGTTGCGCCGCGCGCTGCTGTGCCGGCCATGGCCAGTGCGTTGATTTCCGCGTGTGGCTGTCCGGCTTTTTCATGCCAGCCGCTGCCGACTATTTCGTCATTCCGCGTAATCACGCAGCCGACGCGTGGATTGGGTGTCGTGGTGTAAAGTCCCTTTCCCGCCAATTGCAGAGCCCGGGACATGAAGGCATGATCAGCGGGTGTGAACATGAGGATAAGGGATTTTAATACGAGCAAGCAATGTTATTTTATGTTACTGGTCTTTTGCAGACGGAGACTTACCGGGTTTTTCCATTTCCGCAACGGTCTGCGCCTTGTTGACTGTATTAACTTCATTGACTTCGCGGATCGCATCGCGGAAATCGTCGACGTCCTGGAAGCTTTTATAAACGGAGGCGAAGCGGATGTAGGCCACTTTGTCGAGCTTGTACAGTTCGTTCATCACGCTTTCCCCGATGCTGCGCGAAGAGACTTCACGCTCCCCGAGGCTGAGCAGGTGTTGCACGATGCGGTCTATCGCCGCTTCGACAGCATCCGCCGATACCGGACGCTTATGCAGCGCGCGCTGAAATCCGGTCAACAGTTTGTTGCGGTCAAACTCGGCGCGCGTGCCGTCATGCTTGACGACCTGAGGGAGCCGCAGTTCGACGGTTTCATAGGTTGTAAAACGTTTGTCGCACGACGGACAGCGCCGTCTGCGGCGTATTCGGTTGCCTTCTTCACTCACGCGCGAATCGATAACGTTGGTGTCTTCCGCATTACAGAATGGACATTTCATAAGCGATGGCCGCGCGTGCGTGTCAGTGTGTTCAACCGGATGGAAGCAGCGGCGGGGGACTTATCCGTACACCGGGAATTTTTTGCATAACGCTTTCGCTTCATCGGCGACACGCGAGATGACGGCCGGATCTTCCGGTGCCTCGAGTACATCGGCAATCATATTCGCCAGCCGTTCGGCTTCAAGTTCCTTGAATCCGCGTGTTGTCATTGCCGGGGAGCCGACACGGATGCCGCTGGTGACAAACGGTTTTTGCGGATCGTTCGGAATGGCGTTTTTATTCACGGTGATATGCGCATGCTCCAGCGCGGCTTCAGCAGCTTTGCCGGTCAGGTTGATCGCCTGCAGGTCGACGAGAAACATATGACAGTCGGTTTTGCCGGATACGATACGCAGTCCGCGCTGTTGCAGCACTTTCGCCATGACCCGTGCGTTTTCAATCACCTGTTCCTGATATTTTTTGAATTCGCTGGTTGATGCTTCCTTGAAGGCAACGGCTTTTGCGGCGATCACATGCATCAACGGGCCGCCCTGGGTTTGCGGGAAAATGGCTGAATTCAACGCTTTTTCATGTTCGGGTTTGGCCATGATAACGCCGCCACGCGGCCCGCGCAGGGTTTTGTGCGTCGTGCTGGTTACAAAATCGGCGATACCGACTGGATTCGGATAAAAGCCTGCGGCGATCAGACCTGCATAATGTGCCATATCGACAAACAGGTAGGCGCCGATCGAGTCGGCGATTTTACGGAAACGTTTCCAGTCAATGACGCGCGCATAGGCCGATGCGCCGGCAACAATCATTTTGGGTTTATGCTCATGCGCCAGTTTTTCGACCTGGTCGTAATCCAGTTCTTCTGTTTCCGGATGAAGTCCATAGGAAATTGAATTAAAGATCTTGCCGCTCATGCTCACTGTCGCGCCATGCGTCAAATGCCCGC
>CAZXBP010000271.1:0-3171 GCA_964639015.1 uncultured Nitrosomonas sp. | reverse complement strand
CCGATGGCGGCCTGACGGATGAAGCCGACGATGCGCGCGGCAATGTCCTGATTGGTCATTTCGCGCCAGGCGGTGGTGAGATTCGCTTCGGTAAATCCAGCCTGGTCGAGCGCCAGCACCAGCTCGCGCAATTGCTTGCGCGTCAGCTCGCGCGGGCGCGTCTTGACCGCCATCAGCGCCGGAATATCATTACTGTGGTTTTGCACGAAGGCGGCGAATGCGCTCAGGTAATCCTCGGGTCTGCTTCCCTGGCCGTAACCGCGTTCGGTTTTTTTCAGCGCATCCGCGTGGTCGGAAATCAGCATGGGCCTGCCCGCATTTTCGTTCGCGCGGTCGAGAATCTCGGTCAGGCCGGGGTTGCCGGTGAACCATGCCGTCGCGTCGTTGACCGACAGGGCTTTGATCGTTTGTATGAAGGCCGTCAGCGGCATGCCCGCGCGGGTTTCAAAATCCCGCGCGGTTTGTTCCGACAGGTGGCGCTTTTTCCGTTGCAGTTTGGCCAGCAGTTGATCGCGTACCCATTGGCGCGATTCGCCGTCTTTGACTGTGGCCAATTCCTGCGCCAGTTGAGTGAAGCTGATTTTGGGATTGACCACGACCGGTTGCATCGCGGTCATATCGCGCAGGGAGGCAAAAATCTGCACCGCATCGAAAACCCGGAAGGTTTCCTTGCCGATGCCGTCGCACAACCGTGTGGCGCGCCCCAGCATCTGGTCGAACAGAATGCGGCTGTTGACGCGGCGCAGAAACACCAGGTTGCAGATTTCCGGCACGTCGATGCCGGTGGTGAGTAAATCGACGGTGACGGCGATATTCGGATACTGCTCGTTTTTGTAGCGGCGGATCAGGTGCAGCGGTTTGTCCGCCGCGCCGGTGATTTTGATCACGGCATCGTCGTCGACGCTGCCGTAACGCGCCGCAAAAGCTTGCTTGAGCAAATCCACCACCATGTCGGCGTGCGCGTCGGTGGCGCAGAAGATCAGCGTTTTCTGCCGCGAAGCCGGGTCCAGTTCCTGCGCCAGATAGTCGCAGACGACGCGATTGAACGATTCGGTGATCACCTTGCGGTTGAAATCTTCAATGTCGAGTTTGATTTCATCCGGCGTTTTAAACAGTTCGATCTGGTTATAGCGACCATTGAAAACTTTGATATCTTCTCCCGCTTTCCAGCTGATGCCCTGGCCGGAAAGCACGGTCTCGATCTGGATCGGCGGTTCGTAATCGACCAGAAAACCGTCGATCACCGCTTCGCGATAGCTGTAACTGTACACCGGCAAACCGAAAATTTGCGTGGTGTGCAATGCGGGCGTGGCGGTCAGTCCGATTTTAACGGCGTCGAAATAATCCAGTACGCGGCGGTATTTTGAGATGTAGTCATTAAAACCGCGAAACGTGATTTCCGTCTCGGAAAGTTCACGATCCAGCAGGTAGCCGCGATGGCATTCATCGACCACGATGCAGTCATATTGATCGACGCTGGGTGGTGACGTGTTTTCAGCGGCGAACAGCAGGCGTTGCACCATGCCTTGTATGGTGGCGATGTGAACAGCGGTATCGCCGTCCGGCGCTTGTTCGTCCAATTCCTTGATACCGAACGTTTCCGCAAACGATTGCAGATTCTCCATGCGCGTGTCCTTGAACGCATTGATCGCCTGCACGCCCAGGGCTGAACGATCGACCAGAAACAGAATGCGGCGGAAGCGCTTCACTTTGAGCAGACGGTAAATCAGCGCGATGCAGGTTTTGGTTTTGCCGGTGCCGGTTGCCATCGCCAGCAGCATTTCACGTTGCCCGGCTTCGATGCTTTTTTCGATGGCGAGGATGGCTGCCTGCTGGTAATAACGCAACGGGAAACCGTAATTGAACGGCGTTTGGGCAAGCTGTTCATGCGCGCGGACTTCATCGCGCTTCATCAATGCAATCAATCCTTCCGGCGTGTACCAGCCATCGAGGGGATGTCCCAGGTTATCCGGGCGCCGCAGATCGCAAAACCAGATGCCGCTTTTGGTGGCGAGTTGCCGTAGAAACGGACGGCCATTCGATGAAAAGGCGAATGGCATGCGGTAAACGCCGGCATCGCCCCAGTTTTCTGGCGGCAATTCGGTTTCAGTGCTGGGCTTGAACGTGCGGCTGTAACGCTTGGCTTGCTGCAATGCGCCGGAGACATCGATGTTCTTGCGTTTTGCTTCGATCACGGCAACCGGAATCAAACCGGTGAACAGCACATAATCGGCCGGGCCGGTTTCGGTGGGCCATTCGGCAATGGCGCGGTTACGGTTTTTCTCAGGCCGTGTGCCTTTGTTAAACGTCAGTATTTCCGAATCGACTTCCCAACCGGCTTGACGAAGTTGCTGGTCGATGAGTTTGCGGGTATCGGCTTCGTCCAGCTGCACGGCTTCGGCAGCCGAATTGGCCGCGGCGGCGATGGTCGCGAGCGTTTCCTTCGGTTGTGCCGACGCGGTGTGTTGCTGTTCAAGAATGGTTTTCTTAAGCGCAAGCCCGGCTTGTTCGGCTTCGGCGGCCATCTGCGCCCAGAATGCCTGTTCATCCCTGGCTTCGCGCAGATTGGATTCGGTGATGCTCAATTTCTCCGTGACCACGGCATGCGACGCCTGATAGTCATTCAGCAGTTTTTTCAGGCGGTCCAGTTCAGCGCGCAATTCGTTGCTTTCATCCCGAGGCGGGGAGGGCGGTATGAAGGGGCCGGACTTGAATCCGGCATCCTTGAACGTGCGGTGAAACCAGAGGCCGATTTGCCAGGCAAGCTTGAGCGAAGACAACGCGCTGCGATGATCGCCGGATAGCGAGTGGCTGGCGGCATTGCCGCTATGACGTATTTCATTGAACATCTGGTACACTTCGCGCGGCAATACACTGTTATCCTGCAAGCGCCGCAGCAGATCGTATTGCGTCTCCTCGACAGAAATGAACAATCCCGTCCGGGCGGCCAGCAATTGCGCCAGCGATTCCGTCAGTTGGCGCAGCTTTAAAAGACAGGTATTCGGATCATCGGCAAAATACTTTTCCGCCAGCATACCCAGACGCAACAATTGTTCGTCGTGCTGACTCAAGATCGAAAAGTTTGATATCGCCCTAGGTGATGCCATTGATGATGCTTGAACCTAAAAACCTCAGTTGACCGTTATCCGCGATGACTAACGGTATGAATAA
>CAZXBP010000270.1:0-3192 GCA_964639015.1 uncultured Nitrosomonas sp. | reverse complement strand
TGGGCCACAATCCGTTATGTGGCGACCGCCTGGATATTGCCCTGAAAATAGAAAATGACCAGATCAGTCATATCGCGTTTCATGGCGAATCCTGTGCAATCTGCAAGGCATCGGCATCGATGATGACCGCCGCCGTCAAAGGCAAGACACGCGCCGATGCCGAGACGCTGATCCAGGAATTTCGTGACATGGCGACAGGCAAACTCGATCCGGAACAGCCGAACCATTTAGGCCGGCTGACCGTCTTTTCGGGCATCAGGGATTTACCGACGCGCGTCAAATGCGCGATCCTGCCCTGGCATACCCTGCACGCGGCGCTGAACGCCCTGACCAGCGTTTCGACAGAGTCCGACGATAACCCGGTTCAGGCGACTTCCGTCAGTGACTGACGGCTTACGTCATTTCAGCGCACTGCAATCACGACAAATCCAGGGCGTCTCTGAAAATTCAAAGTTTTAAACAATAAATGCGCAAAACGCGGTGCGAGCAAAAAAATGTTGACGCCGCATATGATTGATATGCAAGGAAACATTTTTTTGCGTAACAACGTGTTGTAACAAAATCTGGATTTTTAGAGATGTCCTTTCATAAAAACAAACCTATACTTCGTCAAAATCATGCCAAAAATTGCTGACATAGAAGGCACACCCAACAAAAACGCCTTGAAATTCATTCTGAAAGAACCCCTGACCTGGGGAATCGCGTGCTCATACGACAACGCCGAATCCGCCAGTGACGATCCGCTGGCGTCCGCGCTGTTCGAGATCGACCATGTCACCAACGTTTTTTATATCGATAACTGGATTACCGTAACCCAGGACGGCGAAGCCAATTGGCAGGACCTCGCACGCGAAGTGGCCGACCCCATCAGGGCAGCACCCGCCGCAAGCGAACAAACCGAAAAAGCCGTCGCAGCCGCGGGCGATTGGCTGAGCGACCTGAGCCCCGAGGATCAGCAACGCCTGGAACGAATCAACGTAATGCTCGATGAGGAAGTACGTCCCTATCTGCAAAGCGATGGCGGTGACCTGCATATTCTGGGTCTGCAAGGCAACATTCTGAAAATACATTACCAGGGCGCATGCGGCACCTGCCCCAGCTCAATCACCGGTACCCTGCGCGGCATCGAGCATATGCTGAAAACGATCGAACCGGATATCCAGGTTATTGCGTGCTAGGCAGAGTGTGTCCGGGCGGAAAGTGTTATGCCTGTCGGAAAACCGAGGAGTTTTTATCGTTGGTCTTTGGTTTTCTGCGGGGTGTATTTGTGCCCGCATGTTACTCGAATGGGAGATATTAAGAATTAACAAAAAATCCAAATTACTTAGAAAATTGTTTTTGAATCATAAATTTTCTTTCTATTTCTCATAAAGGCCATTCATGAAAGTTTTATCTGTATTTAATAATAAAGGCGGGGTTGGTAAAACAACTTTAACATTTCATTTATCGCATGCTTTATCAGAAATTGGATACAAGGTTTTGATGATTGATGCTGATCCGCAATGTAATTTAACAATTTATTCAATTGCAGAAGAAAAGATTCATGATATTTGGGAAAAAGAAGATTCTTTTATAGATTTAGGAGTGGATGCAACAAAGAAAGATTTAACTGAAAGAGAATTTAATCAAATATTAAATTCTCCCAGAAGTCTTCATTTTATTGTTAAGTCAACTGAAGAAGGAACTGGAGAACTAAGCAAATTACCTCCACCCTTCAAATTAACCGAGTCCTTAGATATTATTCCGGGGAGATTATCATTGCACACCTTTGAGGAAACAATTTCCAAGAGATGGCCTGATGTATACCGTGGTGATCCATTAGCTATTAGAACCTTAACTCGTATTAGATCTTTAGCTGATGAGTATACTTCAGGGCATCAATATGATTTTGTTATTATTGATACTTCTCCTAGCTTAGGAGTCTTAAACAAAGTCATCATATCTACAGTAGATGGCTTCTTTATTCCAGCTTTGCCTGATATTTTTTCACTCTATGGGATACGAAATATTGGAAAAGCTCTTTCGGTGTGGAAGACCGAGTTTGATATTCTTTATAAATTACTCAGCGAAGATAAGAGAAAAGCCTTTCCTGCTCAGTTTGTTAGTTTTCTAGGCTACACAATATACAATGCAAAACCATATTCAAATTCAAAAGATAATACACGGGGCCTAGCCAAAGCTCATTCTAATTATGCTAAACAAATTCCTTCAGCAATTAGAGATTACATCAAACCAGAGCTTCGAAATCACTTGACTGACGAACTTTTGGGAAGTCCTATTGGTGGTGATTGTATTATGTATACACACAATACATTTCCAGCTATGGCACAGAAATATCACATGCCGATGTGGAAAGTGCCAAGCAATCCTGAAAGAGAATCTGGTGATGCAAGCACCTTAGCAGGTGCTCGCCAAAAATATGAGAATACAAAAGATTCTTATAAAGAATTTGCATCCAAACTTTTAGAGCGCGTTCAGTTACTTTCTTAGAGAGTGATAATTTATGTCATTGAATTATGACGAATTAATTGTTATGTATCAAAAAGACAAGCATCTATTTGAGCAATTCAAAAATGTGATTGTAGATTGCTTTAGACTTGAACCAACACTTAACCAAACGACAAATCCAACAATTCACTCGATAAAATCAAGACTTAAAGACCCTGATCATCTTCGCAAAAAACTAGAAAGAAAAAATTCATCAATAACATCAGAAAATTTCTTTTCACAAATTACGGATCTTGCTGGAGTGCGAGTTTTACATCTGTACCAAGATCAGTTTCCATTAATTCATACATTTATACAACAGAAGGTAAATTCTCAAGATTGGTTTCTAGCAGAAAAACCTATTGCATACTCATGGGATCCTGAAGCTAAGGAATTTTTTGAGAAACTTGAATTAGAGGTTAAAGTTAAAGAATCATACTACACAAGTATCCATTACTTGATTAAGCCGAAGGAATCATCACAGATATGTTGTGAAATTCAGGTTAGAACATTATTTGAGGAAATATGGGGAGAAATTGATCATACAATTAATTATCCAGTCCCTACTTCTACTTTGTCAGATTATTCCAGAGCCCTATTTTGCCTGACAGAAGACTGTTTTGCACTGGATCTCCTCTGATGCCGCTTAAGAATAATTTCAGCCAATTCCTCGGCTGTGAGCTGTCTTCGAGGCAGCATATGAGC
>CAZXBP010000269.1:0-3197 GCA_964639015.1 uncultured Nitrosomonas sp. | reverse complement strand
CTCGTCTCGGTATTTTCCCAACAGCTTGAAATTGTAGTAATTAAATGCATTGTCGGCCAGTGGCGACAGGATTTCACGTTCGATTTCTATACGTTCATCGTACAGGTTGAACTCCGTATAAGTAGACCTGTTCAAACTAAAGCCGTTGTCCGAGCCACTCACTTTGCTCGAAATCATTACCTCCTTTGTACGGCGCGGCTTGGCTTGAGCAAATACTTTTGACACCGACTCGGACAGATAAATTATGCCTTGCCGGTTAGTGTCGAGTATGCCACCCATGTTGCCGATGTCTTGGCCCATTATCTTTTTAGGCGCGCCGAGAATCTGGTAAAACCCCTTGATGTACACATCACAACTGTATTCCTGAGTTTTGGCTTTGTAGTAACTCCGTTTGGCGATGACCTCGCGCATGATGCGATAGGCGGGGTCTTCGGTGGTGATGACGACTTCGCTGATTTCCAAATTGGCAGGTTCCATGCGGGTGTTGAGGCGCGCGGGTTTATCGCCAATAGTGACCGATTCGATTTTTTGTTTGTAGCCAATGTATTGAAAGACAATCTCGTGTGTGCCGCGAGCGAGCGTCAGGCGGTATTCGCCTTCGGCGTTAGCGACAGTACCGTTGGTGCTGTTGCGGACAAAGACGGAGGCGAAAGCGAGTGGCTCGCCGTTTTCGTCCAATACCTTGCCAGAGAGTTGCGTAAACGCAAATAATGGGGCGAGCAGCAGAAGTGCCAGCACTGGGAAACATTTTTTCATTTTTGGAAAATTGCAGAAAGTGAGTTGCAAAAATTGGCGGCAAATGACAGACGGCGAAGGTTTTAACAGAGTTTAACCTCGCGCTTCAATCAACCCTAAAAAAAATCGCCCTCTCTTTCTAAATCCTGACAAGAATTTGTTTCAACTTTGCATTTATTCACAACCCTTAAAGGGTACAAAAAACTGTTTTTATGAAAAATATGAAAATTATTTTGTGGGCTTTTGCCGCAACTGCGCTTCTGTTGGGCAGCTGCAAAGACGATGAAAAAAGTAATACTGAGCTGCTGGTTGACCACCAATGGAAGATTACTTCAATCACTAGTGATCCCGCCATCGACTGGACCGGTACGGGTGTTTTCGTTACCGATGTTTATTCACAGTACGAAGCTTGCGAAAAAGATGATTTGACAATTTTTAAGAGCAACGGGGTCGTGAATTATGATCAAGGTGCCACAAAATGTGATCCTAGTGACCCACAAACCACAACCGGAACTTGGGCATTTAGTGCCGACGAAAAGATACTTACCCTTGATGGAGAGAGTTTTGATATTATCACCCTCGACGAAAGCACTCTCAAAGTCAAGTTTATACAGGATTTGGGGCCAGGTCTTCCCAAATATACCCTTACTGCTACATTTACGCACTGATTTTATATTGCTTTGTGCGAGTATCAGAATTTAAGGGCTTCCTACTAAACATGAGTCATCCCGAATTTTGGGATGGCTCATGTTTGTTTTTGGGCAAAAAAGAACCTCTTGTAAATTAGTGGTGCTGAATCACAAAACACAAGAGGTCTTTTATGTATACACTGGTACAAAGAAAGAAGGCTGAGAGGGATTTTTCAAGCCTTGGCAGTTTTTTCCTGGTCCAAGTTGATCGATTTTTAAGTCCCTTGTTGGATCACTTGGATGATCGCATTGACAAGCGTCTGGTACGGACATTTTTTGATGTTTTTGTAAGTATTTTACGGTTTAGGAATCGGCCATTTGGCTTGGTATTGAGCCAATTAGGATCCTATGTATTAAACCCGCGTCAGGCGCCGGCGGGGACCAAACGGGTGAGCAACCTGCTGCGGAGCAAGAAGTGGTCGCACCGAGATATTGAAGCGTTTCAGTTAAAAAGGGCACAAAAACGAGTGGCTGAGTTGAGCGCTAAGGGTGAGTCGATACTGATGTTGTGGGATGACAGTGTGGTAGAGAAGCCTGAAAGTTGGTATTCGGAGGGATTGTGCTCGGTTCCGAGCAGCAAGGGGCAACGACTGACCCGTATCAAAACGGGCTATTACAACCCGCCCAAGGCTCGAATCTGTGTGCCGGGTTTTGACTGGAGCGCCGTCATCATCACGACACTCAATGCGGTCCTTCGGTATGTATGATGCGTTGGTGGACCACTCGAGGCAAACACATCACCGACCGCAAAAGTGTGTTTCTACAGATGCTCAAAGTGCTGCGCCAAACTTTCGCCCAAACCATTATTCATGTGCTGGATCGGGGATATGCCAGTATAGATATTATCAGGCGACTTATTGATTATCAGCAATTTTTCATCCTTCGATGGGATAAACGCTTCCTCCTGCGCGATGAAAACGGCTTATGTCTAAATGCTGGCAGGCATGCCGCCAAAACCCCGGTGGCTGCAAGTCGAATCATCTATGATGCCCAACGAAAAAAATATCGCAGGGTCAACGTCTGCTTTCTCAAGGTCTTCCTCCCCAAATGCAACGACCCACTTACCCTGGTGGTGTGCAAAGACAGCCAAAAAGCACAGGAGCCCCTCTTTATCCTCACCAATTGCACGCTGTACACAAAGGCTGAAGCCTGGAAAATCGTTTTCTCCTATATGCGTCGTTGGGCCATCGAACAAACCTTTCGATTCAACAAAAGCGAACTGGCTCTTGAAAGCCCAAGATTGTGGTGCTGGGAAAACCGCCAAAAATTAATGGCCATCGTCTCTCTCGTCTACGAATTCCTACTCAGTATTATCAAAAACTGGAAATCGGCCGCCCAAATGGCCATCAATATTTGGTGCCCAAGAACAGGAAAGCGGCAACTGGAGACCCAGTTGCCGCTCTACAGACTCAGAATAGCCCTCGATTTTATCCTAAACGACTTCGTCGCTCAAAATTCGGGATGACTCATGTTTAGGTATGTTGGAACAGCTTCATCCCTGACAACAAGCAGAAAAGTAAAATTTAGGCAAAGAAAAATTTTATTCTGAAAAGAGAAATCAGACTGTAAGTGTTAAAAGCGGGTCACGTTTTTCTAATAACAATCTAATTTGTTTTTTTAGGAGTTGTAAAAAATTAAAAAGATTGCCTTGTTCGTGTCGCCGACGAATATATACCTTAGCCCCGCCTAATCGTCCACCACAGGCCTGAACCCTCGCTCAACAAACCTTCGCCTTGCCAAATAAATCTGTTTTTCACGCCCTCATCAAAGCGT
>CAZXBP010000268.1:0-3220 GCA_964639015.1 uncultured Nitrosomonas sp. | reverse complement strand
TTTCGTTGAATAGAACGACTATTCGCCTCAAATGATCGAAAAATCCCGCTCAACCTGCCTCGCCCTCGCTGCGATCGCTATTCTCGGGCAGCCTCCCAGGCTATGTTGGTTTTCTGGATACAACAAGAATAAATCAGCTGGCACACATTATATACTTATCGCATCGCAGAATTCGGCATCTATACCTTTTCCCACCGAAAGAAAACTGGATAAGCGTTTATAAAAAATCGGGTTTGAGATGCGACGGGTATAATCAATGCGCTCCCGACACACCACATGCGCGGTTGTTTATATAAGCGACGATCCCACGGACTCACTGCTGATAACCTGCTCAAGATCTCATCCAAAAGCATGCAATGCAAGGCAAAATTGAACGAAAAACAGAGCAGGATATTGGACAGTTTCTAAGGATTTTTAACTGTATCCTGAATCAGGATAGAGCCTTTGCTTTGCACTACCAAGGCATAAGATACTCTATCAAATACACGAAACACAAACACCAGTCCTGAGCGTTCTTCCGGCAATACTATCATCTTTCCATCCGGCATCCGAGTCTGGCTCCTGCGATGGACGGCAAGCACATTTCCCATTTCCAGTCCGTCCCGCGCGCCTTTGTTCAACGTTATGATAGAACCCTTGGCAATCTCGGTTACACCGCCATAAACAGACAGGATACGTCCATTGATCGGTACAATCGGCGCATGCGGCGCATAATTGTTAAAGATAATGCCCGGTGCAGGAACAAGACGATCACCTTTCAAAATTTCCTGCGTCGAATGCGTTATCATCGCAGTACTGATCTCATCAAAAGCAACAATGCCTGCGTTACCCAGATACTCCGCCTCATAACCGATAACCTGATTATTCATATCGGGATCCTTCAATGGCTTTCCCGGTCTGAAAATCTGCCACGCATTGCCCGGTTCATAGGGCACATTACTCACATAGACTGTGTTTCCGGCACTCATGACGACCCGGTTGTCACTTGTTCCCAATAAGATAGGCGCTCGCAACAGGCCGTCCCTTTCAATCACCAGCGGCTGAGTCAAGAACGGCTCGATCACTGAAGCCGGTATACTGGGAATGGCGTTTGAATCAACCGGCTCAATTCTGACACTGGGTGACAATTTGACGGTACGCCGGTCTTCATCGCCGCCAATCTCGCCTTTAATCAGCTGCAATCGATTACCCTTTAATGTTTTTTCCAAAACAATCACATCGCCAGGATATATCCGATGCGGATTTTTCAGCTGATCACGGTTAAGCCCCCAAATTTCAGACCACTGCCAGGGGTCTTTCAGAAATCGTGCAGCGATTCCCCATAATGTGTCACCTTTTACGACAACATGACGTAACGGCGCATCCGGCTTCAGCAGATTGTCGTCGACGGCATGGGCAGGCCGAATGGAAAGCAGGCTTAAACAGATGATTATCGATATAATAGGCTTGCGCATGAGTAACCTCGAATACAAAAAATAATTCAGTGTGCACAGAATTGCTTGCCAATAATACGATCTATATAAAATATCCGTTTATTAAATTAAATCCTTTTTTTATGGCTATTCTCAAAATCTTACAATATCCCGACGAAAGACTGCACACTGTCGCAGCGCCGGTCAACGCGGTAACCGACAGAACACGCACACTGATTCAGAATATGGCGGAAACCATGTACGCCGCTCCAGGCATCGGTCTTGCCGCAACACAGGTAGACGTGCATGAACGCATTATTGTTATCGATATCTCTGAAGCGCACGATCAACTGCATGTCTTTATCAATCCCGACATTATCGCGCGTAATGGGGACCTCGAATACGAAGAAGGTTGCCTGTCCGTACCCGGCATATATGGCAAAGTAAGACGCGCCGAATCGGTCACCGTCAGCGCATTGAATGCCGAAGGCAAACCGTTTACGCTGGACGCCTCAGGACTGCTGGCCATCTGTATACAGCACGAAATGGATCATCTCGAAGGCAAGGTTTTTGTCGAATACTGGTCAGCATTCAAGCAATCGCGCATTTTGGCAAAATTAAAAAAGAAACAGCGCAGTACAATGTAGTATTAGCGCATCAAAAGAATTATCGCTGATGCGATGTAACGCGTTCTGCCCCATCCGCAGCACGATTAAAAAACAGACAGCTTAATGAAAATAATATTTGCAGGAACGCCTGTTTTTGCGGCAACAGCACTGAATGCATTAATTCAGGAACATCATGATATCGTTTCAGTTCTCACCCAACCTGACCGTCCGGCAGGCAGAGGAATGAAAGTATCATCCAGCGCGGTCAAACTTTCAGCTCAGGCACACGGCCTGAAGCTGCTGCAGCCGCAGTCGCTTAAAGATCACGCGATACACGAGCAACTGCGTGAAATGAATGCCGATTTGATGATTGTCGCCGCCTATGGCCTGATTCTCCCCGAAAGCGTATTAACGCTGCCGCGACTGGGCTGTCTGAACATCCATGCTTCTTTATTACCGCGCTGGCGTGGTGCGGCGCCGATTCAAAGAGCCATTCTGGCCGGCGATCACGAAACCGGTATCACTATTATGCAAATGGACGCCGGACTCGATACCGGTGCCATGCTGCTAAAAGAATCGATCACCATTTCACCCCTCGATACCGCACAGACGCTGCACGACAAACTCAGCCAACTGGGCGCGCGCACCATAGTCAAAGCACTGGCACTATTACAGCAGAACCGGCTTATACCAACAGCCCAGGACGAAACACTGGCCTGCTATGCCGGAAAAATCAGCAAAACTGAAGCACTGATCGACTGGAACCAAACCGCCGCACAAATCGATCGGGCCATACGTGCTTACAATCCAACGCCAGGCGCTTATACGACTTTTCGAGGGCAGTCCATGAAAATCTGGCAGGCCGGTATCATAGCGCAAGGCGCTGATCAACCGGGAAAGATCGTCGCCATCGAACGCGACGGCATCATCGTCGCCTGCGGCACGGGCATGATACGGCTTGAAATGATTCAGAAATCCGGCGGCAAGCGATTATCCGCAGCAGAATTCCTGGCGGGATTTAAATTGCATCCGGGAGATTCTTTTGACACAAGCGGTTCTGCTATGGACAGTCATGGTTAAAACTCAGCTCATCGCCGCCGGCATCGTCAACGCTGTTCTGCACGGCGGAAATCTGACCCGTTTGTTGCAGGAATGCTGGCAGAAGCATCCGGCGCTGTCGCAACAGCAAAAAGGCGCCAT
>CAZXBP010000267.1:0-3220 GCA_964639015.1 uncultured Nitrosomonas sp. | reverse complement strand
CGATACAGGCGCTGGCCACCATACAGGCTGACGAACGCCTGTTATATACCGTTTCCCCCAAATTCGAAGGCTGGATACAGCGGCTTCATGTCAGCACCACCGGGCAGAAAATAAAAAAGGGTGAAGTGTTGATGGATGTCTACAGTCCCGAGTTGATTACCGCGCAGCATGAATATCTGATCGCTGCAAAAGGCATGCACTGGGTCAGGGACAGCGACCCGGATGTGCAGGCAAAAATGCAGCGGCTTTCGGAGAAAGCGCTGCAACGATTGTACAACTGGGATATTGCAGAATTCGATCTGCGCCGGTTGCAGCGTGAAGGCAGTCCGATGACTCACCTGCCGCTGCGTTCCGCTGTCGACGGCATCGTGATCGCAAAAAACGCTGTTCAGGGAAAACGCTTCATGCCGGGCGACACATTGTATGAAATCGCAGATCTGTCGCATGTCTGGGTACTGGCGGAAGTGTTCGAGCAGGATTTGCATTTGCTGCAACCCGGACAGGCCACCACGATCAGCGTGGATGCATATCCCGGCAAGAAATTCACCGGCCGGATGACGTTTATCTACCCGGTAGTCACCCCGGAGACCCGAACCACACGGGTTCGCCTCGAACTGGTTAATAAAGATGCATTACTCAAGCCGGATATGTATGCGCGGGTTGAATTTTCCGCGCAACATGGTCCGCATGAAGCCCTGACCATCCCGAATTCCGCGGTACTGGATACCGGCCTGAAGAAAACGGTGCTGATCGCGCTCGGCGCAGGACGTTTTGAACCGCGCGCGATAAAAACCGGCATGCGGACTGAAGACTATACCGAAGTGCTGTCCGGACTGACAGCGGGAGAAGCAGTGGTAACCCGCGCAAATTTCCTCATTGATGCTGAAAGCAATCTCAAGGCGGCATTATCCGGATTTAACCCTTCCCCTGCCGATGCTCAACCGAATGTGAATACGCCCGACAGGCCGGTTGAAACTTCACCTCATACGCATCATGGCATAGGCGTGATTCGTTCAATTGACTGGAGCAGCGCGACGGTTACTCTTGCGCATGAACCGATCGCCAGTCTCCAGTGGCCAGCGATGACCATGGACTTCCGCGTGGGCGACCCGGCACTGCTGCAATCGATCAAACTAGGCCAGACCATCGGCTTCACGCTGACAGCACAGGCAGACGGCGGCTATCGCATCACCCACCTGCACTCAGTGACGGACAACGCAATCAGCACCGGTCACGGAGGGCACTGAGATGTTAATCAGACTTATCGAATGGTCAGCTCGCAACAGTTTTCTGGTGCTGCTGGCCACAGCCGTCATTATCGGCATGAGCATCTACGCCGTCATGCGTACGCCGCTCGATGCCATCCCCGATTTATCGGATGTGCAGATCATCATTTATACCGAATATCCCGGTCAAGCGCCTCAGGTTGTCGAGGATCAGATCACCTATCCGTTGAGCACGGCGATGCTGGCCGTGCCGAAATCCAAAGTCGTACGCGGCCTGTCGGTGTTCGGCGCTTCGTTCATTTATGTCATTTTCGAAGACGATACCGACATCTACTGGGCGAGGACGCGGGTGCTCGAATACCTGAATTTCGCCTCGGGACAAATGCCGGCCGGCGTCACGCCCACACTCGGACCAGACGCAACCGGTGTTGGCTGGGTTTATCAATATGTCGTGCAGTCCGCCCGGCACACGCTTGAGGAACTGCGCACCATCCAGGACTGGTTCGTACGCTACCAGCTCACCAAAACACAGGGCGTGGCGGAAGTCGCCAGTGTGGGCGGGTTTGTAAAAACCTATCAGGTCACCATTGAGCCGCATAAATTGCAGTCCTACGGCATTCCGATTACCCAGGTCGCACAGGTGATCCGCGCCAGCAACCGCGACGTGGGCGGCCGTATCATCGAAATGGCGGAAACCGAATACATCCTGCGCGGTCGCGGCTACTTGCGAGGGATAGCCGATATCGAAAATCTTGTGCTCAAGGCAAATGCGGGCACGCCCGTCCTGGTGCGTGACGTGGCGCGCGTCGAACTGGTGCCGGACGAGCGGCGCGGCATAGCCGAACTGAACGGCGAAGGTGAAGCCGTTTCAGGCATCGCGGTAGCGCGCTACGGCCAGAATGCGCTCGAAGTCATCGACAACCTGAAACACAAAATCGCCGAAATCTCCAGCGGCCTGCCGGAAGGCGTATCACTGCAGGCGGTTTATGACCGCTCAGATCTGATCAACCGCGCCATCGACAACCTGAAACAGGTATTGCTGGAAGAAAGCCTCATCGTCGCGCTGGTCTGCATCATCTTCCTCATGCATGTCAGAAGCGCGCTGGTGGCGATCATTATGCTGCCGGTCGGCATGTTGATCGCGATGGGCGCCATGCATCTGATGGGCATCAATTCCAACATTATGAGCCTCGGCGGCATTGCCATCGCGATCGGTACCATGGTGGACGCGGCCATTGTCATGATTGAGAATGCGCACAAGCATCTGGAGCGCGCCGAACCGGACGCGTCCCGTGCGCAACTGGTGATTGACGCCTGCCGTGAAGTCGGTCCGGCGCTGTTTTTCAGTCTGCTGATCATCACCGTTTCGTTTCTGCCGGTATTCACGCTGGAAGCTCAGGAAGGACGGATGTTTGCGCCGCTCGCCTACACCAAAACCTTCGCCATGGCCGGCGCGGCGCTGCTGTCGATCACGCTGGTTCCCGTGTTGATGCTGCTTTTTATCCGCGGCAGAATCACGCCGGAAAACAAGAATCCCGTCAACCGGATGCTGATCGGGCTTTACCGGCCCGTCATCGCCTGGGTCATGCGCTGGAAAAAGCTGACCATTGCAGCGGCGGTCATTGCGCTGATCGCATCCATCTATCCGGCCCTGAAGCTGGGCGGCGAATTCATGCCGACGCTGAACGAAGGCAGTCTGCTGTACATGCCGATTACCCTGCCGGCGATCTCCGTCACCCAGGCCACCGAATTGCTGCAAACCCAGAACAGGATCATCAAAAGCTTTCCCGAGGTTGAATCGGTACTCGGCAAAGCAGGACGCGCCAATACCGCCACCGATCCCGCACCGCTTGAAATGTTCGAAACCATCATCAATCTGAAACCCGAGCATGAATGGCGCGACGGCATGACCGTCGACACGCTGATCGCCGAGATGGATGCCGCGCTGCAGATACCCGGCGTCAATAACGCCTGGACCATGCCGATCAAAAACC
>CAZXBP010000266.1:0-3239 GCA_964639015.1 uncultured Nitrosomonas sp. | reverse complement strand
AGTGTGATGAATAAATTGCCGTCCGGTGCGAAAGTCAGCCGTGAGCCGAAATGTTGCGCGCCGACGGTTTTGGGTTCCTGGCGGAAAATCACCTTGAGGTGTTTCAGCGTATCACCGGCAAGCTCCGCCCGGGCGACGGCAGTACTCGCGGCGGCACCGGCGGGTTCGGCATACGACAGGTAAATCTGCCGGTTGGTTGCAAAATCTGGATCAAGCGCCACATCGAGCAGGCCGCCTTGTTGTTCAGCGAACACGGCAGGCACGCCCTTGACGGGATCCGAGATCTGCCCGTCAGGGGTGACGATACGCAGACGACCAACGCGCTCGGTTACCAGCATTCTGCCGTCCGGCAGAAAAGCCATCCCCCATGGATGGAACAAGCCGCGTGCGACCAGCTTGACATCAAACGCGGCTTGCATGCGCTGGGCGTACACACTACTGGATGTCAAAAATATACCGCCCAGCGAAACCAGCAACATGATAGTCAGGGCAGCTGTCAATCGGGTTGTAGATAGAAATGGATAAAGCATGTTAATACCTCGGATTCTTGATTGGAATTGATCAGAATGTAACACTGTTGAATGACTGTCTCAAGGTTTGGCCGAGCTATTTGGCTGGACAGTGTAGATTTACAGTGGCTTACAGCGGTATTATGCGAATCCGCAAACCGCCATAAACATTGAATGGCGCACCGGGTTCAAAGTAGCGGCCAAAGGCGGCATTGATACGGGTGTTGGCATTGTAGCGCTCATCGAACAGATTATTGATGCCGAAAAAAACCGACCCATCCAGCCAGCGGTAGCGTTTACCCCAGCCGAATAGCAATTGCCCCAGGTTATACGCATTATTCGTGTCAGTATTACTGTCATTGACATAAAAAGCGCCGACACGCTGGACATGAAGCTGGCTGAAGAAGCCGAGCGGATGCGTATAGCGCAGCAAACCTTCCCAACGGTGTCTGGGAACGCCCGGAAAGGCATTGCCGTTCAGACTGACATCATTCACCGCATATTTTTCGAACTCAAAATCAGAAAGCGTGTAGCTGATTTCGCCCCGTAATCCTTTCCATTCAGGCGTCGCCAGCCGGGTTTCCACGCCGAGACGACTGGATTGACCGCTGTTGCGGAAAAAAGCGCGGCCGGGAAATTCGGGCCGCTCAAACGGCAGAATCTCATTCCAGGTATAAATGTAAAACAGCGCGGTTTCGTACTGAAAACCATACGTTGCGCCGCGCACGCCTAATTCCTGGCTCAGCGAGGTCTGTGGACTCAGATTGGGATTAAAGCCGCCTTTGCCCGAAGGGTTGTTGATCAGTTCGGTGGTGGCGGGCGTTTCAAAAATCGATGCGACATTGGCGTAAATTTGATGCCGGTCGTTCAGGTGATAGACCACGCCCGCGGTACCGCTGGCCTGCGATAGTGTTTTGCGTCCCGATTGATTGCCGTCGTCACGGTAGTGATCTTTCACTTCAAAAAGAAACCAGTCCCAGCGGCCGCCGAGTACGAGATCGAGCTCGTCTCTCGCGCGCCATTCGCTGCGGAAAAATGGGCCGACATTCTGCACGCGCTCGGCTTGATTCAGCACCAAAGCGCCGCGCCTGCCCGAATCGTTGTTAAACCGTTGCCGGTCGTCGTTCTGGATGCCGTAATCGACGCCGGCAATCAACCGGTTGGGGCGGTTGAACAGTTGGTGATCGTTGATGTACTGTAGCGAGACACCGCCGACATGCCGGTCAAACTGCACCTGTCCGCCGTCGAATAACGGCAACCTGTTTTGAAAATCACGATGCAGCATATGCGCGGTGAAAGACAGTTCCTGACCAGCGGACGGTTTTGTGCGAAAACGTATCCCCGCCTGCTCCTGGTCGATTTCTTCGCCGGCATTGAATTGCCGGTTACGGGTTGCCGCCTGGGCCGGATTCGCACGGATTTCCGCCAGCGTCAGTGCGCCGGGATCCCTCGCCTCGGGAGAATAAAACTTGCGGAACAGCAGCATCAGGTCGGAATCGTCGTTCACCTTGAAGTTCAGTTTAGCCTGAGTAAAGTAATTTTCGACAGCGCTGTGATTGCGCCAGCCGTTTTGCTGCAAGTGAGAACCGAACACGGTGTAATCAAAGCGCTCATGCCGTCCGCCAGCAAACAGCTCGGACTTGAATAAACCATATTGACCGAACACCTGCCGCGGCGACACAGCAAACCGTTCGCGCGGTGCTTCCAGCGTCGTCATGCCGATCATGCCGCCGGAAGCATTGCCATATAAAGAGGCCAGCGGACCGCGCACGATTTCCATATGTTCGATCATGCCCGGATCGATTGAATCAAGCTGCGTCTGGCCATCCGGCAGTGTTTGCGGAATGCCGTCAACACGCATCTGAATGCCGCGCACGCCGAATGCCGAGCGCGCGCCAAATCCACGAATGGCGATGCGCAAATCCTGGGTAAAGTTGGCCTGGTTCTGAAAAAAAACACCCGGTGAGCTGCGTGCGAATTCGTCGAGCGTGACGCCCGGCTGAAAATCCTGTTGCGGGTAGCGGTCGAAATGCGTTATTGCATTCGGGATCTCGCTGGTCTGCCGTCCTGCACGCGTTGCCGTGACGTTGATCGGATTGAGTATGATGGTGTCCGGCGCCCCCGATGTCTGTCCGCTAGCCGGCAGTGCTGCCAGAATGAAAGTGCATGCCAGAACAGTACACTGAAAAAGCAATGGAATGATGAACCTGAATAAACTGTGCACACGATGAAGCTGGAAATTGAACATGCCATGCAAGTGTATCATCAATAAGAATGGCGATACATCAAGTTGCTGGTTGCAAGTGTTTTAACAGCCTGTAAAAGCAGGCTATTTCAATTATGCTTTTATTTTGTCATAACCGGTTGTGCTCGTTTTGGATTATTCTGGTGTACGTGTTGTGCCGCACTATGGTGTGATTTAAGTCACAGTAATCGGGCATGCCATCGCGCATAATGAAAAGACGAATTAACCAGTCAATTACAGCAGAATCCGCATGAAAAAAAACACGCAGAACCATAGCAACAATAACTCACCATCTAGCTTGCTGTCGTTGATCATCCAGCGAGGGTTCTGGCTGCTGTTTGTCTCAGCCACGTTGTTCGCAATTACCGCGCAACAAAAACCGTACCCGGATGCGTTCCTACGATGAACGTTTTCGCGCTGCCGGTGGTGAACGTAGACAAATGCACCGCATGTGGCGACTGCGTGGAAGTCTGTCCCAAGAATTT
>CAZXBP010000265.1:0-3278 GCA_964639015.1 uncultured Nitrosomonas sp. | reverse complement strand
GCCGGAAACAAAAATCAACGCACTCTAAATTCCATTCAACTGAGGTTTTTAGGTTGAAAACCTACCTGGTGGGCGGCTCAGTACGTGACGAACTGTTGGGGCTACCCGTAAAAGATCACGATTATGTTGTTGTCGGCAGCACGCCGGAAGAAATGGTTCAACTGGGTTACCGTCCGGTCGGCAAGGATTTTCCGGTTTTTTTACACCCGGTAACCAAGGAACAATACGCGCTGGCGCGCACAGAACGCAAAATATCGCGCGGTTATAAGGGATTCGAAGTCTTCACCACGCCGCAGGTCACACTGCAGGAGGATCTGGTGCGGCGCGACCTGACCATTAATGCCATCGCCAAAGACGTCGACGGTAACATCATCGACCCATTCAACGGCGTAGCCGATCTGGAAGCCGGCATTCTGCGCCATATCAGCCCGGCCTTTGCGGAAGATCCGGTGCGCATTCTTCGAATCGCCCGGTTTGCGGCGCGTTTCAGCTTCCGCATCGCACCGGAAACACTCGCACTGATGAGCGACATGGTGCATAACGGCGAGGTTGAAGCACTGGTGCCTGAACGTGTCTGGCAGGAAATTTCCCGCGGCCTGATGGAAAACAATCCCTCGCGCATGTTCTACATGCTGCGCGAATGCGGCGCTTTATCGCGCATACTGCCTGAAATCGATGTTTTGTTCGGCGTACCGCAGCCCGCGCACGCGCATCCTGAAATCGATACCGGTGTGCACACCATGATGGTCATCGACTTTGCAGCCTCCAGAAATTATTCCCTGCCGGTGCGTTTCGCCGCCCTGCTGCACGATCTCGGTAAAGGCCTCACACCACCGGAAGAATGGCCGCGGCATATCGGTCATGAACAGCGCAGCGTACAACTCGTGCAGAATTTATGCGAACGCATTCGCGCACCAAAGGATGAGCGCAATCTTGCCGCACTGGTTGCGCAGTTTCACGGCAAGGTGCATCGCGCCGAAGAATTGACTGCCGCAACAATAGCCGACCTCTTTCACGCGACCGACGCCTACCGCAAGCCTGAGCGGTTCCGGATGTTTTTACTGGCCTGCGCAAGCGATTTTCACGGCCGCCCCGGTTACGCCGCGAGATCCTATCCACCGGTTGCGCTGTTAAATCGCGTGCTCAAAGCCGCACAGAGCGTTGACGCCGGAGCCATCGCGGCAACACTCAGGAATAAAATCACCGACAATACGCTGCTACCGAATGCCATCAATGCCAAAGTGCGTGAAACACGCATCGCGGAAATCAGACAGGCAAAAAATCAGCAAACGGATTGACGGTTGTTTCGCGTGCAGTGCTGAATATTATAGCCGCCAGACCAATAGCGCTTGAAAAACACTCTCATTCACACGCGTTCCGAATTTATTGTTCCAGTACTGCCATTCGGTTCCGACAAATAATTTCTGCGGCCGACCCAGCAAGCGATGTCCCAGATCGTGACGAAACTGTATTTGATAAAACAGCCAGTCGTGCACCACGCCAAACGGATTCTGCCGTTCGCCGATGTATTCGATGTGCCCTTCTATGCTGAATCTGGAATTCAACAGTTCAAACGGATACCGGCCATTGATGTCGACCATGAAGCTGTTGGTTTCCCGAACTTTGGCACTGCTGTCATCAATATAAGCCGTAAAATCCGAGTTCAGAAAATCGAATCCGGGCAGATTCCAGGCGATGCGCATGCCCGGCAGATATTTGAGCACATCAGATCCGGGCGCCCAGTTGATTCCCGTCAACACACCAAAATCCTTGATCGGCCCGATTGACAGATCGACACCGGTAATTTTTCCCAGACTCAGATTGCCATAATACTCGCCATAGTAATCCGCCTTACCGCTATGCGGAATCGCCGTATCAAAAAACAGAAAGTTGTCGCCGAAACGCCAGCCGCTGGCATGTTGAAAAGTAATCACTGACGTTGCGCTTTCCTCCTGAAGAAACGGACGCTTAAGATTGCCGTACTGATAATGAATCTCCGACACCGACCAGTCGAAGCCATAGGCCGCATCCGACAGTAAAAACAGCCATAAACTGAATAGTGCGGGCGGAAACACCCGAAATCTCGGGATGCCTCGCAAGATCGCAACGGACACTCGACAATCAGGATGCGCGTCGCGCGGAATACAGAACATATCAGGCTTAAACAGACAAAGATTTCTGAACGACCCAGGTTAACCCACCTGGGACATTCTGCACGAACCTCGGCTGCTATTCCATCCCTATTTTCCCGAATACATCATAAAGCGGCTCGAATGCATCGGGTTGCGGCAATTGATTCTTGCTTTCAACCTGTTCTCCTCACTTCTATCAACAACACTCACAGATATTCGGATTTGTCGATACGGTATACCTTCATTCTGTAAGCCAGCGTAGATGGCTTAACGCCAAGCAGTTCTGCGGCACCATTTGTACCTGAAATACGCCAGTTTGTACTTTTGAGAACAGCGACCATATTCATTTTCTCCTGCTCACGAAAATCCGCATCGGTTAAAAGCTTTGTTTGTTCTGCCGATCCGGCAGACGACTTGTTGAGCGGTGTGTCCCGGTGGATATGATCAGGCATTGCAAGATCAAGCCTGAGCTTTTGACCTTTTGTCAGGATAACTGCCCGTTCAATAATATTTTTGAGTTCACGGATATTGCCCGGCCAGTTGTAATTGCTCAATTGGTCAAGTTGCAGTCGGGTTAAGTTGAGTGGGTCACGGCCGAATTCCTGACAGATATTTTTCAGAAACTGCATGGCCAGCGGTCCGATATCCTCAATCCTTTCGCGCAGTGGCGGTACTTCGACAGGAAAAATACTCAACCGATAGTATAAATCCATACGAAAACGCCCGGCCTCAACCTCCGCTTTCAAATTACGGTTTGTCGCCGCTACAATGCGCACATCCACTTTTATCGTTTTATCGTCACCCACACGCTCGAATTCCTGCTCCTGTAAAGCCCGTAACAACTTTCCCTGTAAATCCAGCGGAATCTCGCCCACCTCATCCAGAAACAGCGTACCACCAGCAGCCAGGTGCAGCCGGCCAACCCGGTCGCGATGCGCACCGGTAAACGAACCGCGTACATGTCCGAAGAATTCGCTTTCAAAAAGTGCTTTGGGAATAGAAGCACAGTTGACCTTAATAAGTGGCTTATCAGCTCGGGCACTATTGGCATGAATCGCGCGGGCAACCATTTCCTTGCCGACTCCTGATTCACCTAAGCCGGACAAGCCGGAACCAAAAAAGTTAAAATCTTCGTAGCCAACCTAT
>CAZXBP010000264.1:0-3295 GCA_964639015.1 uncultured Nitrosomonas sp. | reverse complement strand
CCACCTGCATCAATCCGGGCGACCTGAAGCAGGATTTGCTCGACACCATCGCCGACCGGGCTTTTATCGGCGAAGATCCGTTGCCGCGAACGCAGCAGGCTTTTACCGCACAAACCGCCAGCGCAAAAGCGCGCCTGCCACAGGTCATCGAAAACTACACGCAACTGCTGAGCGAAATCGGCGCGGCCTATCACGCCATGATGCAATACCGCGCATCGATGAAATCGATCAATCCCCGGATCAAAACCGAGCTCGACGCGCAACTCGGCAACCTGATCTACCCCGGCTTCATCGGCAAAACGCCGTGGGAAAAACTGAAACACTTCCCGCGCTACCTCAGCGGCATGCGCGTGCGCCAGGAGAAATCAACCGGCAACCTGCTGCGCGACGAACAGCACGCCGCCGAAATCCAAACGCTGTGGGAACGTTACGAACAGTACCGCGAAAAACACCAGCGGCTCGACATCATCGACCCGAACCTGACCGAATTCCGCTGGCAGATCGAAGAGCTGCGCATATCGCTGTTCTCCCAGGAACTCAAAACCCCGCAACCGGTTTCGGTGAAGCGGCTGGAAAAATTGTGGGAGAAGGTCAGGAAATAGTTTTAATTCGGTTTGTTATTAACAATATGCTGTTGTAAGTTGGATTTACTGTGTCAAGTGCATTCGACAGATTAAAATTACCAAATATTCACATTGCCGGGTTTCAAGTTGTTATAAATTCGAATAGACATACAACATCATGCTACATAATAACTTATTTTTTTAGGTAGATTTTTAATATCATTGAACGGATATGGAACCCCAAGATCGCAAGATAGTCACCTTTTTCGTATCATATGCGCACGCAGACGACAAGTATGCCGATCCTTTCTGTTAGCCCTCACTGAAATGCTCAAACCATCTAAAACTTACCAGTTTGAGCTTTGGAAAGACACAAAAATTTTGCCGGGCGAGAACTGGTTTCAACAAATTGAAGATGCACTCAATACTTGCACACTTGGACTCATTCTCATATCGCCGGCCTTTTTAGGGTCAGATTTTATCACCCAAGCCGAATTGCCCCGATTCATCGGTGATAAATCGAAATCGGCAATTCCAGTCATGCTGAGGATGGTGAACTTCAATCGTCATGATCTAAAGGGGTTGAACGAAACACAAATTTACCAATACAAAGCGGGCCCGAACAATTACCGATCCTATGCGCAATGTGGTTCTAACCAACAGGAAGAATTCGTTTATGACTTGTACGAACGTATCGAACAACGTTTAGAAAAGCTTGCCTAATCCGACGCCGAATCGGCTTTATAGAGTATCTACCAAACCGGCAGAAAAACCACCCACTCTATCGGGCATACAAATCCAGCACCTTCATGTCGTACGGATGCGGGCCAATGGGTTGAAAGCCGAGTTTCGAGACCTGCTTCAGGCCGAAATCATTGACCGGCCGGGCGAACAGGTAGCGGATCGAGCGGCTGCGCAGTATTTCGTGGATCATGTCGCTGCGCAGCAGATAGAGCACGGCTGCTCTGGACAGGCGTCCCGCGCCATACACTTCGATGATGTAGATTCCTGCCGCGCGTTTGTAGCTGCTGCATACATCCGACGGCAGCAGGTCTTTGTTTTTCCGGATTTCCCTGTTCAGCATTTTATTGCAGGCGTTTCGAGTCAGCGGCGCGACGACATAGCAGCACGCGATGTCATCCGCCTGCCCGGGATTGCTGTGCGCCCAGGCGCTGATCGCGCGCGGATTCTTTTGCGCCAGCCATTGCAGGGTTTCGAGCGATACAAACGTATCATCGCCGGTCGCAGCCGCGCCCGCCTGTCGAATCCGGGCCAGATTGCCGGGGGTGGGATCAACCGCTTTCAGTGACACGAGATGTTTTTCTCTCAGTTGCTGCGTCAGCGTTTCAAACTGACTGGATATCCTTTGCGCCGAGCGGATCACCAACGCCATGACAAAAAGGAAAATACCAGTCAGAAAAACCGCAAAGCCCGCGTAATCAATATACGCTGTTGCAAGGAAAGACTGGCTTTCCATGAGCTTCTGAATAAAGCCGGCCTGCCTGGCGCCTTCCAGCGTGATACCGGCGGTGACGAACAAGGCCGCTGCCTTGAACAAAAACTTCGCGCTGCGATTGATCGCGTTATTTTTGCGGATCAGCAGTCTGCTCTGGTAAAGATAATCGAGCGCCCTGAAATTCTCAATATTATTATCAACTTGCTGAATACTGTCCATGCAGCTATATTACCGCATTCTGTTTCAGGCTTAATCAGTTTTTTCGGTTATGCCATCGCCCGACGCCCTGCTGTGCTCCGTGTAGACGAATGCCTGCGCAGTTCAATAAAGCGCAGTGCAGGCTAAGCGTCGGGCTATTTTCTTATCACATTGGAACTGTTTTATGAGAATTGAATTTGCAGTGAATGGCACATTGATGCGCGGGCTCGAGTTAAACCATAACCTGCTCGAGCGGGAAGGCGTATTTGTTGCGGAAGCTTTTACCGCGCCTGTTTACCGGCTGTGGTCAATCGCCGACCGGCATCCGGCGATGATGCGGTTTAATCAGGGTGGGCGCGAAATCGCGCTGGAGATATGGTCTGTTCCGCTGTCACGGCTGGGTGAAATTTTGCAGTCCGAACCGCCCGGATTATGCGTTGGAAAAATTCTATTGTCCGATCAACGCGAAGTGCTGGGTGTTTTAGGAGAATCCTTTCTGTGCGACGGCCAGCCGGAGATCACCGGATATGGCGGCTGGCGCAGTTATACCGCTTCCAGGCCGCAACGCTAACAGGCTGTGATGCGGAATCCGCCGTTTTTTTTCACACAACGGCGTGAATTCCGCCCTTTCAGTTTCCGGTTTTGCGCAACGCTTGATCGAGATCGGCGATCAGATCATCGATATGCTCGATGCCGATCGACAACCGCACCATTTCCGGAGAAACCCCCGCGGATTTCAATTCCTCTTCATTCAACTGACGGTGCGTGGTTTCCGCGGGAATGGAAGCCAGTGATTTGCAGTCACCGATATTGACCAGCCGCAGAAAAATCTGCAAGGCGTCGTAGAAACTCCGCGTACCTTCGCGGCCCGCCTTGAGTCCAAAGCTCAGTATGCCCGAAGCCTGTCCCTGCATGTATTTCCGCGCCAACGCATGATCCTTGTGGCCGGGCAGACCCGCGTAATTGACCCACGATACCGCCTTGTGCGCGAGAAGGTATTGCGCGACTGCCAATGTATTCCGACAGACGCGCTCCATGCGCAGCGCCAGGGTTTCCAGGCCCTGCAGCAGCAGAAAGG
>CAZXBP010000263.1:0-3401 GCA_964639015.1 uncultured Nitrosomonas sp. | reverse complement strand
CTACTGCACCAATGGGATGGCGGCTCATATTTCTTCTATTTTTTCGTTACATCGTCTTGCTATGCGCCTAAAAATTGAAAAAATCCGCGCTCGTTCTCCTACGTCGGCGCGCTACGATTGCTTAAGTCCGACAGACTCCCGGCGCGTAAGTTTGTTTTTTGATTATAGCTGGGCGAGCAGTTCAATCGCCCAATTGACGCCAAAGCCGGTAACCTCGCTGCCGACAGCGCCAAGTCCGTCCTTGTGGTTGCTGGCTGAAAGATCCATATGAATCCACGGCGTGTCTTGAACAAATTTGTTTAAAAAACGGGCGGCAAGAATGTGATCAAATTCACCACCGATAGTGCACTGTTTGATATCGGCAATATCGCTTTCCAGGCTTTCGTCATAATCAGGATCCATTGGAAAAACACATACGCGTTCACCGCTTTTCTTGCCTGCATTAATGGCTTTCTGGGCCAGATTCTCCTGGTTGGTGAAAATGCCGCAATATCTCGAGCCCAGTGCGGTATGCATGCTGCCGGTTAACGTGGCAAAATCGATAATAAGGTCCGGTTTTTGTTTTTCCGCAAGTGTCAATGTGTCCGCCAGAACCATGCGTCCCTCTGCATCGGTATGCACAATTTCTATGGTCAGTCCATTCAGCGCGGTGATCACGTCATTTTGCTTGTAAGCACGCGGACTGATATGGTTTTGTGCGATGGCCAGCCAGCAGTCCATTTCAATAGGCAATCCGGCACGCGTGACTGCCAGCAGAATGCCCAATGCCACGGCTGATCCGTTCATGTCTTCATGCATCCCCTGCATGTGACGTGGCGGTTTTAAATTGTGACCGCCGGTATCAAAGCAGATGCCTTTTCCAACCAGGGCGATATGCCGGGCGGCTTCCTGCTTGCCAGAGTAATGCAGATGTACGATCGCGGCGTCGTCGGTGTCACTGCCCTGGGCAACCGCCACAAAAGCGCCCGCTCCCATGTTTCTGAGCTTACTCAATGGATAATCCTGATAAACCCATCCTTCATTACTTGACAACTTCCGGATCTGCTCGCGATAGGTTGTCGGCGTCAATTCATTGGGCGGTAATGCCGTTAGGCCGCGCGCTAACAGATTGCCCTCGGCGACAGCGCGCTGCAGCGTGAAGTTGTCTTCACATTGATAGCCGTGCAAGTGAATATGCGTCAGCGGGATTCTTTCAGGTTTCTGCTTGCGAACGGGCAAAGCCGCACCGTTAACCCATGCAATGTAAACAGCTGTTTCAGCAAACAAGCGTTTCTGATTGTTATTGCCAGAAACAACCAGATGTATTTCGACGGGATTCTCCGAAAGCAGATGCTGTATCGCTTTACGCACGACAGTATGCTGGTCAAACACGGATTTATGGCTATCGACCATCACCCATGTGCATAACGCGCCATTCTCAAGGTTGGCGCTGACCGGTGTGTCACTGATTTTTTCCAGCGACATGCTGCGTCTTCTCAGCGTTTTAATAAGGGTGTCTTCTCCGGGAAGCGGATTTTTCTGGGGAAATTTTTCCTGTTTTGGAAGTACAACGAGTATATGGCTTGCGTTAACGTTGGTGGCAGCGTCAAATGAAGAAGAATTCTGGGTTAGTGTAGCCAGCATTGATTGCTTTTCCTGTTGAATATGAGATCTTGAAAGGCGCGTATGGTCACATTGCAGTGTTAAACTTTGTTCTTTGTTTTTAGTCAGTGATATTCAGTGTGTACGGTTAGTGCTGTTCTGTTTAAAAATTCTACAGACAGATGGTGATCGCGCATCTCAAGCCTTTTGAGACGTTCGAGCCGGGCGGCCAGCCTGATTCGCATAGTAAATGCTGGTATTATATTACGGTTGGCTTGGTCATGTAGCGCATTTGTCGGTTTTCATCGATTAGTTTTGTCGTTGATTGATCAACGGTCATTTTTTAAGAATCTAATTACTAGCGCATGCAACAATACCTTCAATTAATGCGCCATGTTCTGACGCATGGCTGCAAAAAATCAGATCGCACGGGAACGGGTACGCTCTCGGTTTTTGGCTACCAGATGCGTTTTAATCTGGCCGATGGCTTTCCGCTGGTCACAACCAAGAAATGTCATTTGAAATCGATCATCCATGAGCTGCTGTGGTTTCTGCGCGGCGATACCAATATCTGTTATTTAAAGGAAAATGGTGTTTCGATCTGGGATGAATGGGCGGATGAGCATGGCGATCTCGGGCCGGTATATGGCCATCAATGGCGTGCCTGGCCGGCACCGGACGGGCAGACCATCGATCAGATCAGGCAGGTGATTGAACAGATCAATAACACACCGGATTCCAGACGCATGATCGTGTCTGCCTGGAATGTCGGCGAACTGGATAAAATGAAACTGCAACCCTGCCATGTTTTGTTTCAATTCTATGTGTCAGAAGGCAAGTTGTCCTGTCAGCTGTATCAAAGGAGCGCCGATATTTTCCTGGGTGTGCCGTTTAATATCGCCTCTTATGCCTTGTTGACCATGATGATTGCGCAGGTCTGCCGTCTAAAGGTGGGTGAGTTTATCCATACTTTCGGGGACGCGCACCTGTATCTGAATCATCTGGAACAAGCCAGAGAGCAGTTGAGCCGCGAGCCAAGGCAGCTACCGGCAATGCAGCTTAATCCGGCAATTTCGAATATATTCGAGTTCACATACGAAGACTTTGCCTTGAAGGACTATCACCCCTATCCGGCGATTGCCGCGCCAGTGGCCGTATGAAACCGGTGCGTTTGTCAATTCTGGCTGCCGTAGCCCGCAACGGCGTGATCGGCAGGCACAATGCACTGCCGTGGCATTTGCCTGAAGATCTGAAACATTTCAAGGCATTGACCATGGGGCATACCATCATCATGGGGCGTAAGACCTACGTGTCCATAGGGCGGGCATTGCCGGGGCGCGCCAATGTGATCGTAACCCGTCAATTGGATTTTTGTGCGCCGGACGCCATTGTTGTCCATACGCTGGAGGATGCATTAGACCTGAACGGTAGGCAGGATGACGTGTTGTTCATCATCGGCGGTGCGCGGCTTTATGAACAGACGCTCGATCTGGTGCAGCGCCTGTATCTGACTGAAATACAGCAGGATTTTGAGGGCGATACTTTTTTTCCGGCGTTTGATCGAAGCGACTGGGTCGAAGTGTCGCGCGAACGGCATGTGTCGGATGGAAAAGCAGGTGTGCCGCTGGAATATCACTTTGTTATTCTCGATCGAGAACAGACCGGTGATAAATTGAATCAGTTCTGAATCAGGCGGCCCAAACGCTGCGTTCGATCTGTTTGTGCCGCCTGAAAAATAGATTACCAGGCAAATACCTGATTATCGCCTAGGAGGCTGTCCGAGAATAGCGATCGTAGCGAGGGCGAGGCTGGTTGAGCGG
>CAZXBP010000262.1:0-3474 GCA_964639015.1 uncultured Nitrosomonas sp. | reverse complement strand
CATCGCGTTTCGATCCTTACAAAAACTTCAAATTCCGTGTGAAATGGGATGGCCGCTATGTCGCGGGAATCAGCAAGGTCGGCGCGCTCAAGCGTTCGACCGAACTGGTTGAGCATCGCGAAGGCGGTGATCCCTCCACGTCGCGTAAATCACCCGGCCGCAACAAATATGAGGCCATTACGCTCGAGCGGGGCGTGACCCATGACACCGAGTTCGAAAAATGGGCCAACAAGGTCTGGAATTTCGGTTCCGGATTGGGGGCTGAAGTCTCGCTCAAGGATTTCCGCAAGGATCTCATTATCGAGGTCTACAACGAAGCCGGGCAGCTGGCTATTGCCTATAAGGTTTTTCGTTGCTGGGTGTCCGAGTATCAGGCCCTGCCCGATCTCGATGCGAATGCCAACGCCGTCGCGATTCAGACGATCAAGCTCGAAAACGAAGGCTGGGAGCGTGATTATGAAGTCACCGAACCGGTGGAACCCGGCTTTACCGAGCCTGCCTGAGTGCGGTTATGCTGAATCTCTCTCCGGCACAGATACTGGAGGTGTGGGAAAGTGGAGCAAGGCGGCATCCACTGGATCGCGCTTTATTGCTGCTGCACCGGATGCAGCCGGATACGGTGTTGCCGGATCTGGCCGATCTTTCCATCGGACAGCGTGACCAGCTGCTGCTGACCTTGCGCCGCCAGTTGTTTGGCCGTGAATTGCCGGGTTATATCGATTGTCCCGTATGCAGGACACGATTGGAATTTATGCTGGATTCGGAAGCATTCCGCAGCACAGTCAATCATCATCCGGTTGAGGTGGATGGACTGCGCATACGCCAGCCCACCAGCCGGGATCTGGCCAGTGTGATGAAAGAATCCGATCCTGAGCAGGCGGCTTACCAGCTGGCGCAGCGATGCTGTGCAGCCGTGACGGCGGAATCATCTCGGGAATTACTGGCATTGAGCGCTGCCCAGGTCGCAAAAATTGAATCCATACTGGCTGAAATCGATACGGCGGCTGACAGTGTGCTGGATTTTACCTGTACGCAATGCCACCATGCCTGGCAGACACCGTTCGATATCGGCGATTATCTCTGGCGTGAGATCGATCGGTATGCGGGTAAGCTCATGCATGATATTCACACGCTTGCTCTCGCCTATGGCTGGAATGAGCATGACATACTCGAGCTGAGCGATGTCCGCCGTGCTGCTTACATTGACCGGGTGTTGGCATGAGCGGCTATTTCCAGCGGCTGATCGCACGCAGCATGGGCGCGGGATTGGATGTGCGTCCGCTGTCGCCTCAGCCCTATGCGAATTTGGCGAATGAAAAATCACCTGCCGGTGACGGCGCGCCGCTTACCGTTATCAATACACCGCGTTCAGCAGGCGCCGCGGAAGCGGCCGATTCCGCGGCCGGTCGCAAGGTGTCACCGGTTGAAACAACGGGCGTAGCTGTCACGACAGGCGCAACTGAAGCGGCGAACACAAGCGATTCGCCCGGTTCGATGCGGTATGCTGACGCATCCGCTGTGACGGACAGCATGCCTGGCATCCGGACAGCAGCAAGCGGCGCAGCGATGGACTCATTGTCGTCCGATAGTATCAACGGGACAGTTCCGCGGAATGCGCCACCCGCGATCGTGAATCGTAAGTCACTGCTGGAGCAGTATGCCGTCAGCCATGAAGAAGCGGTTGCCAGACCGGACGAGCAGACGGCGCAACGCGCAACAGGAAAAGCGGCAGAAGCAGCCGAGGCATTTTATCTGATGCCGTTACAATCACCTTCATTAGCGCACAATACCGTTTCACCCCCAACGGATGCCCCGTTTTCGTCATCTTCTCCGGCGCGCGCCGAAACAGTCGCGCGGTCACAAACGCATTTATCCGCATCAAGGCAGTATAGCCATCACTCTGCGGTATCTGAATCACCCACGATACAAGTAACGATCGGGCGCGTTGAGGTTCGTGCTGCTGTCGCTTCGGTGGTGTCTGCCCGGAAAACGTCAGCCAGATCGCCGGCAATGAATCTGGATGAATATCTGAAACAGCGCAATGGGGGACGGCGATGAGCAACGCACTGGCGATTGCAACGGTTACCACAGCGCTGGCGCAAATTGTCCGGACTGCCGTGCAATCGATATTGCCCGGTGCGGATGTGTTGACCGAGCGGCCTGACAGTACACTGCTGGCCCAGCCACGTGTCCGGTTGTTCCTGTATCAGGTATCGCCCAGCAGTGCGCTCAGGAATAACGATCTTCCCACGCGCACAGCCGACGGCCATTTGATGAAGCGGCCTGTGGCCGCACTGGATCTGTATTATCTGCTGGCATTCTATGGCAGTGAGAGCAATCTCGAACCGCAGCGGATGCTCGGTGCAACGGTACGTGATATGCATGCGAAACCGGTTCTGATGCGGCAGATGATTGAAGATGCCATTGCCAGTGAACCCTTTCTGGCGGCATCCAATCTGGCCGATGCGATGGAACAGATTAAATTTACGCCGCTGTCTTTATCTCTGGAAGAACTTTCAAAACTCTGGTCGGTATTTTTTCAAGCGCCGTATGTCTTGTCAGTGGCTTATCAGGGAACGGTTGTTTTGATCGAAAGCGAGGAAAACCCGCTGACGCCGATGCCCGTCCTGCGGCGCGGCGCGGATGACCGGGGTGTCCGTATTCTGCTGGGTCCGTTTCCGGCGATCGACACCATTCATGTCGGCGCGCTCGAGGAAGCTGCACAGCGTCCGCGCGCAGCTTCCTACCCCAGTGCGCGACTGGGCACGGTATTGACCATCATCGGGCGCAATCTTGCCGGGGAAAGTGTTCAGGTACGATTCAGCCATACACGCCTGCCCGTCACGAGAACGATCATGATCCCGCCCGGCGACCGCTCAGGATCCGAATTGACAGTGATGCTGGCAGACGATGCGCCGGCACAGACCGACTGGGCTGCCGGGCTTTATACCGTCGTCGTGATGGTGCAGAACGGGGCTGCCGAACATGCCAGCAATCAACTTCCGCTATCGTTTGCACCGAAGATAAATGGAATAACGCCGCCTAATCCGGTTGCACGCGATGGCGGCGGGAATGTTGCACTGACAGTTGCCTGCGGTCCTGAGGTGCGTCCCGCTCAGCGTGTGGCGTTGCTTATTGCCGATCGGGAAGTGGCCGCACAGGATCATCCCGTTGACACGGATACCTTGCAATTCATCGTTGAGACCGCGCCGGTTGTGACGGATGCGCTCGTGCGGCTGCGCATTGACGGGGTGGACAGTTTGCCGTTTATACGTCAGACAGTACCGCCGCCACCACGTCTGGTCTTTGACGACAATCAAAGGGTCACCATCCTATGAACCTAGAAACCTCAGTTGACCGCTATCCGCGATGATTAATGGCATGAATAAATGGAATAACCTGAACAATATCAGCTTACTCAAATGGTGAATCACACTATGGTATTTATAGCACGCTGCTTTTTAATTCCGGCTA
>CAZXBP010000261.1:0-3477 GCA_964639015.1 uncultured Nitrosomonas sp. | reverse complement strand
CAATAATCGCCGCATGGCAGGTACGCCCTCCCCGGTTTGTGACAATTGCAGCCGCCCGCTTCATAATCGGTTCCCAATCCGGGTCGGTCATATCGGTTACGAGCACATCACCCGCCTGGATCTTGTGCATCTGGTCAATACCCTTGATCAAGCGCGCCGTTCCCTGACCTATTTTCTGGCCGATCGCCCGGCCTTCAGTCAGCACCGCGCCCTTGCCGTTCAAGCTGTATCGTTCCAGCACCGCGCTGCTGCGGCTTTCAACGGTCTCCGGGCGCGCCTGCACGATATACAGCTGCCCATCCGCACCGTCCAAAGCCCATTCAATATCCATCGGGCGTCCATAGTGCTGTTCGATAATCACCGCCTGACGCGCAAGCGCTTCAACCTGATCGTCGGACAGGCAGAATCGCATACGGCGACCGTTGTCAACTTCGCGCGTCACCGTGGCGGCCTTTTCACCGTTTGCCGCATCACCATAAATCATTTCGATCGCTTTGCTGCCAAGCCGCCGGGAAAGAATGGCAGGATAACCCGCTGCAAGACCGCGCTTGTAGACATAAAACTCATCCGGATTGACAGTCCCCTGCACGATAGTCTCGCCCAGTCCGTAAGCCGCGGTGATAAACACGGCATCCCGGAAGCCCGACTCGGTATCCAGCGTGAACATAACGCCGCTTGCACCCAGATCGCTGCGCACCATTTTCTGGATACCGGCGGACAGATAGACCTTGTCATGCGGAAAATGCTGATGCACACGATACGCGATGGCGCGGTCGTTATACAGGGAAGCAAAGACGATTTTGACGGCCTCCAGCAGCGACTCCAGGCCGCTGATATTCAGCAGTGTCTCCTGCTGACCGGCGAACGAGGCATTCTCCAGATCTTCGGCAGTTGCGGAAGAACGCACGGCAAATGAAACCGTGTCCCGCTGACTGCTGTCCGCGACAAGTTTCTCATAAGCGCGGGAAATTTCCTGCACCAGCGCATCAGGCAATTCGGCGTCCAAAATCCAGTTGCGTATCGTCTGTCCCGTCGTCGTCAGTGCATCAATATCATCGATATCGAGCGCCTCCAGCTTCCGGTTGATTGGGTCGGTAAGTTTGCTTTCATCGAGAAATGCCCGGTAGGCTGTTGTTGTGGTGGCAAAACCGCCCGGCACATTCACGCCGGCCCGGGAAAGATGTCTGATCATTTCACCCAGTGAAGCATTTTTACCCCCCACCGCGCCAACATCGCGCAAGGTCAGTTGATCAAACCATAGAATATATTCTGTCATATCGCACTACTCCTCATATTACCAACAATACTGCTAATACTACTCCGCATCCGACCATATCCGTTTTATGATGATTATCATAACCAATCGCCCGGTAACCTGCTCGACTAATATTCAATGCAGCGCCGCTTCCCGGCTGGAGTGTCGAGAAATATTACAGCACAGTTCGATCACACTATCCTGGATGCAATCGCCACATTCAACGCTGTTTCATGGCACACAGTTAAGCGTATGCGTGTGCCAGAGAAAGAAACATTCCTGCATTGATTTTCTGCATCGGGTTGCCCGGAATTTTATTTGAGCGCAGAATACGGCGCTGAGCGTGGTATCGAAACAACCGGCGGCCTGAGTCTCCCGTTTTTTTGATACAGTGCTCAAAACCAATTTTGTGAACAACCCGAACAGGAGCTATTATGGGATATCCTATCCGCCGTACTGCTTTATCCATCACAATTGCAGCTTCACTATTTTCCGGAATACTCATCAGCAGCAATGCGCAGGCCTGTAGCGGCGACTCGCCCATGCTTGGCGGCATGTGCGTTTTTGCCGGCAACTTTGCGCCACGCGGGTGGGCGCTGGCAAACGGCCAAATACTCCCCATTTCCAGCAACTCCGCATTGTTTTCGATATTGGGCACGACCTACGGCGGCGACGGCAAGAGCACGTTTGCCTTGCCAGATACCCGTGGACGCGCCGTGATCGGTGCAGGACATGGAGCCGGATTGTCCAATTATCAAATCGGAGAAATGGGGGGTGTTGAGACAGTTACCCTTACGTCGGCACAGTTACCGGTTATCACGCCTACGGCAACGGTTCATGCACAAAGCGGCGCCGGAAACTCCGCCGACCCCGGCAACAATGCCTGGGCGGTTCTCAGCCGGCAGAATATCTATTCCAATGCCGCACCGGATGTCAGCATGAATCCGGCAACTGTGACGATTAGTCCATTCGGCGGCGGCCAAAGCCATGAGAATCGCTCCCCTTTTATTGCGATGAACTGGATCATTGCGCTTGAAGGCATTTATCCGTCTCGCGATTAACAAACGTTGAAAAATTTCCGCGTCGCCGCTGCGGCGTTAAAAACAGGCTGCTGACAGCAATGATGGCAGCCTGTTTTCTATTGAACCTGAAAACCTCATGTTGCATGCAATGCAAATTCTCCAAAAAAATAATTTTGCACTGATGTTAATCATCGCCGCACTGACGGGATTCCCGCTCAGTCCTGCCGCGCAATCGGAACAGCTGCAAGCGGATTCCAGGACAGTGCTGAGCGAGGCGCAACAGTGGTTAGCTGAAGACGATTATCAGAAAGCCTACGCGGCTTTCCTTTTTCATGCGCAATCCCGGCAGAATCCACTGGCGCAATTCACATTGGGCCTGTTTCACCAGCACGGCTGGGGAATGGCCGTTGATAGCACCCAGGCATGTCAGTGGTTTGAAAAAGCCGCCGCAAACAGTGTGCCCACAGCCAGCCACTTCCTGGGCGAGTGTTATCGGGATGGCCTGCATCAACCGGCTGATTATGCGAACGCATTACACTGGTTTCAGAAGGCCGCCGAACTGGGGCATGTCGTCTCGTTGTGTTCGATGGCGGAATTGATCATGCAAGGAAAAGGCGCGCCGAAAGATCCGCAAAAGGCCTTGAATTTTTGCGAGCAGGCGGCTTCCGCCGGATCGGTCAACGCCCAGTTGCAACTGGGACAACTCTACCTGAACGGCGATGCATCGATACGCAATCCACATCTGGCAGCAAAATGGTTCAGCTACGCTGCGGAAAAGGAATCACTGGAGGCTTATTATTATCTGGGCAGAATTCATGAAGTTGATCTCAACGACCCCGCAACGGCATTAAGCTGGTATGAAATGGCGGCAAGCCGGGGCCACCTGCCCGCCTACCTGCCCACCGCCCGGCTGTATTTCAACGCGCCTCCAGCAGACCAGACACAAATGCCCGCTGCTGAAAATCTCGCCAAAGCCTACTTGTGGCTGTCTGCCACCCGGCAGCTTTCAGAAGACAGCAATGAAAGATATGCGGCTGAAAGCATGTTGAAAAAGGTCGAACAAATTATGCCCGCAAGCTGGAAAAAAGATCTCGATCCGAAAGTTTTACAGCACATCAACGCATTGAACCTAAAAACCTCAGTTGAATGATCAACCGATGCGCCTTCTTGCAGTCGGCACATTCTGCCGAATTATCCTCA
>CAZXBP010000260.1:0-3493 GCA_964639015.1 uncultured Nitrosomonas sp. | reverse complement strand
CAGATTTTGTCACAACACTTTGTTACTCACAAAAAATGTTTTCTTGCATATCAATTTATATGCGGCGCCTACATTTTTTGCTTCGCGCCGCGTTTTGCTTATTTTCTGTTTAAAACTTTGTATTTTTAGAGGCGCCCTTATTATAAACATTATGGTTTCAGGCTGAGGGCGAGCTGATATAACGCTTTTTTATTTTCGCCGGAAATGTCGGCGGCAAGCTTGACCGCCTGTTTCAGCGGCAATTCGGTCAGCAGCAAGGTAAGCGTGTTGCGTGCCTGTTCACTGATTTCGGCGCTGTCCGGCGCCGGCGCGCCTGACACCAGCACGACAAATTCACCTTTCTCGCGGTGCGCGTCGGCTTCGAGCCATGCGACAGCTTCATCCAGTCTGCATTGATGAATGGTTTCAAACAGTTTGGTCAGTTCGCGCGCGATAGTAAGCTGGCGTTCGCCGCCCAGAACAGACACCATATCGTTCAGACTTGCCCATATGCGATGCGGCGCTTCGTAAAAAACCAGCGTGTACGGCAGCGGAGCCAGCGTTTTTAATTCCCGCTGGCGCTGACCTGCTTTGGCCGGCAGAAACCCGTAAAACAGGAAGTGCGGACTGATGATGCCTGCCGCCGAGAGCGCGCAGATGGCGGCATTAGCGCCCGGAACCGGAATCACCGGGAACCCCTGTTCGCGCACCTGCCGTACCAGAACAGCACCCGGGTCCGATATCGCCGGCGTTCCGGCATCGCTGATCAGTGCGGCAGACTTACCTTGCGCCAGTAATGCACAGATTTGCTGTGCGATGGCGGCTTCATTATGCTGATGCAGGGCAATCAGTCTGGTATGAATCGTATGGTGCGACAGCAGATGTCTCGAATTCTGAACATGTTCGGCGGCAACCACGTCAACGCCCGCAAGAATCTCCAAAGCGCGCAGGCTGATGTCGTTAAGGTTTCCTATTGGCGTCGCAACCACATATAATGCGTTTTTTACAGGCATATTATTTTCTACAATGCAACGTTACTGTTTTGTCATTCTGGTGGCGATCGTGGCACTATACGGCAGCGCGCGTGCTTTTGCCACTCATCCGGAAGCGTATTATCCGGACTCGGCTGCGCCGCCAGCGCACGTACCCGACCCTGCGGCGGACTATGTGACTGGTTATGCACCCGTTCCACATATCGGATTATTGTTGCCGCTACAATCCGCTTCGTTTGGCCCCGCCGCTGAAACGGTCAGGGATGGGTTCGTCACGGCCGCCAGACGCGAATCGGCGTTACCTTTCGCTGTACGGATTTATTCAACCACCGATGATCCGCTGGATGTCCTGGTAACCTATCATCAGGCGTTACAGGCCGGCGCGGTGCTGATCGTCGGCCCGTTAACCCGCAACGGTGTGACCGCACTGGCGTCGAGCCATGCCATCGCGGTGCCGACGCTGGCGCTCAACTCGACGGACGCGTCCGTGCCGTTGCCGCCCAATCTGTTTTTGTTTGGCGTGCAAATGGAGACTGAGGCCAGCCAAATTGCCGGACTGGCACTGGACTCGTACGACGTGCTCAGAAAGCATGCGATTATCATCAAAGACGCCGGCGGGTTGTCGTCACGACTGCAAGGCGCGTTTGCCAGCCGCTGGCTGGATGAGTTCGGCAACACCGCCGAGTCAATTGAATACGAAGACGATCAGGGTTTCTTTTCACAATTGCGCAGACATACCAGCGGCGCGGAGAATGTGGTTTTTCTCGCGCTGGATGCCAATAAAGTGCGCCGGGTGCGTGCTTTTCTAAGTCCCGAGGTACCTGTCTACGCGACTTCACAGGTTTTGGTCAGCAACAGTGATCCACTCTACTATAACGAACTGAACGGTATCCATTTTATGGATATGCCCTGGCTGTTGCAACCCGATCATCCGGCGGTCATGGCTTACCGCGGTTTGCATGAGGAAAAAGACAAGGATAGCGAACGCCTTTTTGCACTCGGCATCGATGCATTCCGATTGATGAGCCGCCTGTTGTATGCGCGCTCGCCTTACGAGGTTTCTCTGGATGGCGTGACCGGCTATATCCGCTACGTACCGCCGGCGCAGTTCATACGCGAGCCGGTGGCCGCCAGATTTGACAAGGGCGGCGTGCAGGTACTCAGAGCTCCGGCGATCCCGTAACCTGCGCATGGCCGGATTGCCGAAAGGTTCCGATACGGAACAGTTTGCAGCAGCCTATTTGCAGCAGCAGGGGCTGGTGCTGGTGGCGCGGAATTATCGCTGCCGTTTCGGGGAAATCGATCTCATCATGACCGAAGGTGATGCGCTGGTGTTTGTTGAAGTCAGAATGCGTGCCGGTAATGCCTTCGGCGGTGCGGCGGCCAGTATCACAGCAGCCAAGCAGGCAAAACTGCTGATGGCGGCGCGGCATTATCTTTCAGGACTGCGGCGTGAACCCGCCTGTCGTTTTGACGCGGTGCTGATCACCGGAACGCAGCGCTACACCATTGAATGGATCAGAAATGCTTTCGGCGAATGAAGTCGGCTATTGCTGCTTCACAGATGTATGCTGCGCCCGCCATCGACGGCGATGATCTGACCGGTGATGTAATGCGCGTCGTGAATCAGAAACTGCACGATTCCGGCGATATCTTCCGGTTCACCCATTCGCTTCAGCAGCGTATCCTGAATTATCGCATCGCGGGCTTGCGCATTCGACCAGATGTCGTTTTCCGGCCACAGAATCGGTCCCGGGGATACGCCGTTGACGCGGACTTCCGGCCCCAGTTCAAGCGCCAGCGATCTGGTCAGTGCCTGAAGCCCGCCTTTGGCGGTGTTATAAATGACAAAATCTTTCAGCGGCCGCTCGGTATGAATATCGATGATATTGACGATGCAGCCGCGCTGTTCTTTGAGATAGGGTGCGGCGGCTTGAGACAGAAACAGCGGCGCCATCAGGTTGCTGCCGACAAGATCGTACCAGGCTTCAACCGTGCAGGCGCCAAGCGGCGTAGCAAAAAAACTGGAAGCGTTGTTAACGAGTGCGTCCAGCCGACCGTATCGTCTTACCGTTTTATCAATCAATTCGGGCAGAAAATCAATGTCGAGCAAGTCGGCCTGCGCGAGAGAAGCGGAATCCGGTCTGTTGTTATTAAGTTCAAGTTGCAGCGCGCGCGCTTCGTCCAGCGAGGCGCGGTAATGAATAACAAGCTTTGCGCCACACGCATGTAATCTGCGGCAAATCGCCGCACCAACGCGTTTTGCGCCGCCGGTTACCAGAACGACTTTTTCTTGCATGGCTGTCTCCCGTAGAATACGCTTTGCGAGTCTGTTTACAGCAGGGTGCTGTCTTAACCGTTATTTTTCTGAAATGTTAAACCTAAAAACCTCTGTTGATCGTTATCCGGGATGGCTAACGATTTGAATACATGAAACCATTCGAGCAATGCCGGTTCATCCGGATGGTGAGTCAAACGATGGTGTTTGCAGCACGCCGCTTGTTAATTTTTGCTGCGTTACA
>CAZXBP010000259.1:0-3504 GCA_964639015.1 uncultured Nitrosomonas sp. | reverse complement strand
CCAATCAGGACATTGCCGCGCGCATCGTCGGCTTCATCCGTCAGGCCGCCATCGGTGATGCGTTGCTGCCGTTTGATGAACGCGTCGACCATGCGCTGCGGCAAGTACTGGCCAGCCGCCAGTGGACAGCGCCGCAACGCGATTGGCTCAAGCGCATCGCCAACCAGACCAAGGCGAACCTGCTGGTCGACCGCGCCGCGCTGGACGACCCCGACCTGCTGTTCAAGCGCGAAGGCGGCGGCTTCAACCGTCTCGATAAGTTGTTTAATGGCGAATTGCAGCAGGTGCTGGACACCTTCAACGATGCGCTGTGGCAAACACAAAACCACCAACAACCATAACCCAGGAATATGACAGCAACCACCTCCGATATCGTTTCCAGATTATGGAGCCTGTGCAACATCCTCAAGGACGACGGCGTCACCTATCACCAGTATGTCACCGAACTGACCTACCTGCTGTTTCTCAAAATGGCCAACGAAACCGGCGCCGAGGATCAACTGCCGCAAGGGTATCGCTGGGCTGATCTGGAATCGAAGGCCGCGCCCGACCGGCTGGAATTCTACAAAATACTGCTGATTCATCTGGGCAATCAGGGTTCGACATTGGTGCAGGAGATTTTCGCCAACGCCAGCAGTTTCATCCGCAAACCGGTCACGCTGTCGACGCTGGTCGCCGAAATCGACAAACTCGACTGGTACAGCGTGCACCGCGAAGACCTCGGTGATCTGTACGAAGGCTTGCTGGAAAAGAACGCCAACGAAAAGAAATCCGGCGCGGGGCAATATTTCACGCCGCGCCCGCTGGTCAATTGCATGGTCAACGTAATGCGGCCCGCGCTGACCGATATCATCCAGGACCCGGCAGCGGGAACCGGCGGCTTCCTCATTGCCGCCAATCATTATCTGCGCACGCATCACGATTTTGACGCACTGACCGAAGCGCAGCAGCGCAAATACCGCCACGGCACGTTTTACGGCATGGAACACGTGCAGGACGCGCACCGGCTGGCATTGATGAACCTGATGCTGCACGGCATCGACGGCGGCATCCATTACGGCGATACCTTGAGCCCGGAAGGCGCGGCGTTGCCGAAAGCGACGCTGATTCTAACCAATCCGCCGTTCGGCACCAAGAAAGGCGGCGGCCTGCCGAGCCGCGACGATTTCACTTTTCCCACCAGCAACAAGCAATTCTGTTTTTTGCAACACATCTACCGCGGACTGGCGCCCGGTGGACGCGCGGCAGTGGTGATGCCGGACAACGTGCTGTTCGAAAGCAACGTCGGCACGCAAATCCGCCGCGACCTGATGGACAAATGCAACCTGCACACCATCCTGCGCCTGCCGACCGGCATTTTTTACGCGCAAGGCGTCAAAACCAACGTGCTGTTTTTCACGCGCGGCCAGACCGACAAGGCCAATACCCAGGAAGTGTGGATTTACGACCTGCGCGCCAACATGCCGCAATTCGGCAAGCGCACGCAACTGACGCGCGACCACTTCGCCGGATTCGAAGACTTCTTCGGCCCCGACCCGCACGGCAGCAACAGCGAACACCGTCATTCCCGCGCAGGCGGGAATCCAGAAATAACCCGATTCCGTTCTTTCACGCGCGAACAAATCGCCGAGCGCGGTGACAGCCTCGACATCGCCTGGCTCAAAGACGACAGCGCCGCCGCTCACGACGACCTGCCGGAACCGGCGCTGCTGGCGCAAGAAGCGATGGAAGAACTGCAAGGTGCGCTGCTGGAATTGCAGGGAATTTTGGCGGAATTGGGGGAAGAGGTGGAAATGTGAATTCTTTACCAATCAATTGGAAAATCGCAAGTCTTAAAGAATTGATCGCATCGAACGGTCTTTTTTCAGATGGTGATTGGGTTGAAAGTAAAGATCAAGATCCCAATGGAATAATACGTCTCTTACAACTTGCAGATATAGGTGATGGCGTTTTTCTCAATAAATCGAATCGTTATATCAATGAAGAACAATTTTATAGGCTAAGATGCACAGAAGTTTTTGAAGGTGATGTTTTGATTGCACGAATGCCAGACCCTCTAGGACGATCTTGCATCGTGCCATTTCTGAAACAACGAGGTGTCACTGTTGTCGATGTAGCCATCGTAAGACCGGGTTCATTATCTGCGAATCCCAAATGGCTGATGTTTTTCTTAAATGCTCCATCAATTCGTCAAGAAATTGAATTCCAATCAACGGGCACAACTCGCCGTCGTATAGCGAGAGGTAAGCTTGCTGAAATGCAATTGCCCATTCCTCCTCTTAACGAACAAAAACGCATCGCCGACAAACTCGACAGCATTCTTGCCCGGGTCGAAGCCTGTCGCGAACGCCTCGATCGTATTCCGGCTATCCTCAAACGCTTCCGCCAAGCCGTCCTCGCCGCTGCAACTTCGGGGAAGTTGACTGAGGAATGGCGAGTACAGCATGAAGTATCAATTTGTCCAGATGAGGTTATTTCTAAACGGTACTCATATGCAATAAAAGACAGTGAACAGAAAGCACTCAAATCTTTTTTTGCACAATATGCACCTTGCTTCGATGACATGCAAAAATTGCCTACAACGTGGGTAACTACAAATATCGGAGCCATCGGTATTGTGAGCAATGGGAGTACTCCATCTCGACAAGTTAACTCTTATTGGGGAGGGGATATAGCATGGGTTAGCTCGGGAGAAGTCAAGAATGCAATTATTTCATCTACCCGAGAACAAATTACAGCTCATGGCTATGAAAATGCATCAGTCCGCATGCTTCCTAAAGGCACTGTGCTTATCGCAATGATCGGAGAAGGAAAGACAAGAGGACAATCCGCTCTACTTAACCTCGAAGCTTGTATTAATCAAAACATAGCAGCTGTTGTGCCAGTCAAAGATCTTATAGACTCGAAATACCTATGGTATTGGTTTCAACGGCAATATGAAAGAAATCGTGTGGTTGGGAGTGGTACCGGTCCGCAAGCACTTAACTGTCAAAGAGTTCGAGAATTGCCGGTAAATCTTCCCCCCTTACAAGAACAAACCGAAATCGTCCGCCGCGTCGAGGAACTGTTCGCCTACGCCGACCGCATCGAAGCCCGCTATCACACTGCCCGCGCCCGGATTGACAAACTGACGCCCGCGATTCTCGCCAAAGCGTTCCGCGGCGAGCTGGTACCGCAAAACCCCGACGACGAACCCGCCAGCGTATTGCTCGAACGCATCCGGGCATCCCGCGCAGCGAACGCGGTTACGTCCAAATCCAGGCGCGTGCGGAATGGCGCTGCAAAATGAAATGGTGAAACATGCAGGAAAAGAAGGTTTGCTTTGCTGAACGCGATGATCTGACAAACGCACGATCACGCTGCCAAACCAAACAAGAGGAAGCGGGATGCTTCCTCTGTTATGTGTACCCGCCGGATTACTCAGACGCGTTTTCTGAATTCGTTGATACGCGGATCGATTTCGATGCGGTCGCCGATTTCCACGAAGGCAGGCACTGGAATTTC
>CAZXBP010000258.1:0-3582 GCA_964639015.1 uncultured Nitrosomonas sp. | reverse complement strand
AAGGATTGACCCGCAATATCGGCATGCATGCCGGCGGGGTGCTGATCGCGCCGGGGAAAATCACCGACTTCTGTCCGGTGTACTGTCCGGATTCGGCTGAATCGGTGGTCAGCCAGCTGGACAAGGACGACGTTGAAAAAATCGGACTGGTCAAGTTCGACTTTCTGGGACTGCGCACGTTGACCACGCTCGATCGCGCGGTCAGTTACATCAATCAATCCCGCGACAACGCCGATCCTTTTTCACTCACCGGACTGCCGCTGGACAATGCCGCCGCCTACGCGCTGCTGCGCCAGGGCAACGCAATCGGCATTTTTCAGTTTGAGTCGCGTGGCATGAAAGACTTGCTGCAGAAGGCGAAACCGGATCGTTTTGAAGATATTATCGCGCTGGTCGCGCTCTACCGCCCCGGCCCGATGGATCTGATTCCCGATTTCATTGATCGCAAACATGGCATCCAGAAAATCGAATACCTCGATCCACGTCTCGAGCCGATTCTGAGTCCGACCTACGGCATCATGATTTATCAGGAACAGGTGATGCAGATCGCGCAGGTGATCGGCGGATACAGTCTGGGCAGCGCTGATCTGCTGCGCCGCGCGATGGGCAAGAAAAAAGTCGAGGAAATGGCGCAGCAGCGCGATATTTTCGTCGCCGGCGCGATCAGGAATGAGCTGAAAAAGGAAAAAGCCGCCGAGCTGTTCAATTTGATGGAGAAATTCGCCGGTTACGGTTTCAACAAATCCCACGCTGCCGCCTACGCGCTGATCGCCTATCAGACCGCTTATCTGAAGGCGCACTATCCCGCCGAATTCATGGCAGCCTGCTTGTCCGCGGACATGGACGATACCGACAAGGTACACAGCTTCATTGTCGACAGTATCGCCAACAGCCTGACTATTCTGCCGCCCGATATCAACCTGTCGGAATACCGTTTTATGCCCACCGACAGCAAAGCCATCCGCTATGGTCTTGGCGCGGTGAAAGGAACAGGCGAATCGGCTATCGGTTCAATCATCCAGATACGCGAACAAGGCGGCGCTTTCACCGATTTTTTCGATTTCTGCAACCGTGTGGACCGGCGCATGATCAACCGCCGGGTGATTGAAGCGCTGATCAACGTCGGCGCGTTTGACAGTCTGAACGACAATCGCGCCAGCCTGCTGGCTTCCGTGGGCATCGCCATTGAAGCTGCGGAACAGATCAGCCGCACCGCAAACCAGGCCAGCCTGTTCGGCGACAGCGAGGATTCCCTGCTGCGGCCTGCGTTGATTGAAGCCGCGCCATGGACTGAACGTAAAAAACTGCAACACGAAAAGCAGGGGCTGGGTTTTTATTTCAGCGGACATCTGTTCGACACCTACCTCCCTGAAATCCGGCCGTTTATCCGGACCACGCTGAATCGCCTCACGCCGCAGCGCGAACCGCAACTGATCGCCGGCATCATTCTCGGGATACGCGTGCAGATGACCCTGCGCGGCCGGATGGCGATTATCACGCTTGATGACGGCAAAGCCGCGATTGAGTTGATCGTCTTTGATGAATTGTTTAACGACAACCGCAACTGGCTGAAAGAAGATCAGCTACTGATTGCAGAAGCAAAAATCGGCATCCGCGGACAGTATAGCGATAGCGAAAACAGCGAGGAACTGCGTATTACCGCGGAAAAACTGTATGACCTGGCCGGAATCCGTACGCATTACGCCCGGCAAATCAAGGTGTGCTGCAATCCGGAAACACTGCCCGCAGCCGCCACCCTGAAAACCCTGATCCTGCCGTATTCCAGCCAACACCGTTCTGTTGCCTCCAGTCCGATGCAGCAGACCAGCCGGCCGATTCAGGCGACCTGCCCCGTTTCACTGGTGTATCAGAACAGGGAAGCGCTGTGCGAAATCGCTTTAGGCGAAGACTGGCAGGTCATGCTGCACGATGACTTATTGCAGACGCTGAATCAGCACTTCAGCGCGGAAAATATTACGGTCGTTTACTGAGCAATAATTTACTTTTCCAGCAATGGACTTGCCGGAAATTCCAGCGCTTCCTTGATCGCCATCAGCGACAGCACCGCCTCGCGGCCGTCGATGATACGGTGATCATACGACAGCGCCAGATAACACATCGGACGGATGACTATCTGACCGTTTTCCACCACCGGACGGTCTTTCGTCGCATGAATGCCGAGAATCGCGCTTTGCGGCGGGTTGATGATCGGTGTCGACAGCATCGAACCATAGACGCCGCCATTGGTGATCGAGAAAGTACCGCCGGTCAGTTCTTCAATGGTCAGCTTGGCATCGCGTGCACGCCTGGCCAGATCGGTAATCTGCAATTCGATCTGCGCCATCGTCAACCGGTCGGCATTGCGCAGAATCGGCACCACCAGACCGCGCGGACTGCCTACTGCAATGCCGATATCATAATAATCATGATAAATAATCTCGTTACCTTCGACAGACGCATTGACAATCGGATATTTTTTGAGCGCGGCGACGACCGCCTTGACAAAAAATGACATAAAGCCCAGTTTTACGCCGTGCTCTTTTTCAAATTCAGCGCGATACCGATTGCGTAATTCAATCACCGCCTGCATGTTGACTTCGTTGAAGGTTGTCAGTATCGCAGCGGTTGACTGCGATTCGACCAGTCTTTCAGCGATACGCATGCGCAGCCGCGACATGGTCACGCGGCGATCGATACGCCCGTCGGTTTCGGTTTCTGTTGCTGCGGATGCGCTGGACGCATCTGCTGCTGCGCCGTTTTTGTTTCCGCTCTTGTCTTTGTCTTTCTCTTCGGTCTTTTCTTTATGTGCGGACGCGCTTTCAGGAGGACTTTCTTTTGTTTTGCGCTCCAAATAATCCTGCACATCCTCGCGGGTTATGCGTCCGCCTCTGCCGGTACCCTTGATGGATTCCGTCTCTGACGCCTTAAGCTGATTTTCTTCGGCGAGTTTGCGCGCGGCGGGCATCAACATCGGAATGGTGGAATCAGCTTCCTGTTGCGCATCTGATGCCATTTCTGCTTTTTCGGTTTTTTTGGCGGCAGGCGCAGCTGATTCAGGCGCCGCTTTTCCGGATTCGACAGATTCAGTGGCTTTTGCCGCTTCCGTATCGATGGTGGCGATGACTTCACCGCTGGTCACCGTTGCGCCATCGCCCTTGATGATTTCCTTTAACACACCGTTCTGCTGCGCAGGCAGTTCCAGAACGACTTTATCGGTCTCAACGTCAACCAGGTTTTCGTCACGTTTAACGGTGTCACCCTGTTTTTTATGCCATGAAACCAGTGTCGCTTCCGCGACGGATTCAGATAACACGGGTACTTTGACTTCAATTAACATAGCGCCTCCTTTACTTCAGATTGTTTCCCGGAATGCCGCTTCGATCACTTCTTTCTGCTGCTGCTTGTGTATCGCCAGATACCCCACGGAAGGTGATGCCGAGGACGGACGCAATGCATAGCCGATGATCTGATCCGATCTCATATTGCGCAGCAGATAATGCTGAATACGATGCCATGCGCCCTGATTGCCCGGTTCTTCCTGGCACCAGACGACTTCTTTCGCCTTGCCGTAGCGTTTGATCT
>CAZXBP010000257.1:0-3589 GCA_964639015.1 uncultured Nitrosomonas sp. | reverse complement strand
CTGCCTGCGTTCTTCTCCGGCGCAGTTACGGCGCATGTAGCAGTCGCCGCTCAAGATCATGGTAACAGCATCCAGCAGCCCGAAGGATATACATCCGAAGGCAATGCCGGACAGGTATGGCGCAGCACATATGATCTTGGCAATCACTGCTGGCGTACAGGATATTGGAACGAATCACTGGCCGTAGTTGAGGGATGCGACGGCTATGAAAAAGTGGCGGAAGCTGCGCCAGAGCCAGCTCCAGCCCCAGCTCCGGCACCCGTATCGCCGCCAGAAAAACTGACATTTTCTGCAGATGCACTTTTTGATTTTGATAGCGCCGTATTGAAACCAAACGGTAAAATCGCGCTGGATGAATTTGTTCGCGGCCTGGAAGGTATCAATTTTGATGTCATCGTCGCTGTTGGACATGCGGATAGAATCGGCAATCCAGATTATAACCAGAGACTGTCGGTGCGTCGGGCCGAATCTGTCAAGGCTTATCTGATGTCGAGAGGAATTCCGGAAAGCAACATCTTTACAGATGGTAAAGGCGAAACACAGCCTGTCACCGGCACAGCCTGCGATGGAAAATCAGGACAAGCGTTACGCGCATGTCTCGAACCCGATCGCCGTGTAGAAGTCGAAGTTTCCGGCGCACGTAGACGCTAAGCCGCAGACATCGTCAAACTTCATTGACAATTGAAAAAGCCCTGCTCTGCCAGGGCTTTTTTCTGTGTAGCACGCCTCCATCCTTATGCACTGCCCACCAGCTCCGATTGACACACTCATTGAAGCGCGCTGGATTATTCCGGTCGATGCAAAAAATTCCACGCTCAGTAATCATGCCCTAGCCATTGATCAGGGAAAAATTATTGATATTTTTCCCGCCAACGAAGCGGCCATCCGATACAACCCGAAACATACAGTACTCCTTAAAAACCATGCCGTGATACCCGGTCTGATAAATCTGCATACGCATGCTGCAATGACACTGATGCGCGGACTTGCCGACGATCTTCCGTTAATGGAATGGTTAAACAAACACATCTGGCCAGCGGAACAGCGCCACGTCAACGAAACCTACGTTTACGACGGCACACGGCTGGCGTGTGCCGAAATGCTCAGAAGCGGTATTACTTGTTTCAATGATATGTACTTTTATCCTGAAGCCGGCGCCCGAGCAGCTCTTACGGCCGGAATGCGCGCCGTGATTGGCATGATTGCGATTGATTTCCCGACGGCGTACGCCAGTGATGCCGATGACTATCTGGCGAAGGGGCTGCTTCTCAGAGACAACCTGCAATCCGAATCGTTATTACGATTCAGCTTTGCACCGCATGCACCCTATACCGTCAGCGATAAAACCTTTGCTACTATTTTGACTTATGCCGAACAGTTGAATGTTCCAATACATTTACATTTACACGAAACCGTCGACGAAATCCATATCAGTCTGGACTCGCACGGGATGCGTCCCGTCGAACGACTCCAACAGCTTGGATTGCTAACCCCCAGTCTAATTGCAGTACATATGACGCAGGCAACCGAGTCAGACCTGAGACTCCTGCAACGAAACGGCTGCCATGTTGCGCATTGTCCTTCATCCAACCTGAAACTCGCCAGCGGATTTGCGCCAGTTGCATCACTACTGGACGCAGGTATCAATATCGGATTAGGCACAGACAGTGCCGCCAGCAATAATCGGCTGGATATGTTTGAAGAAATGCGTCTGGCCGCCTTATTGGCAAAAGCTGTCAGCGGCCGGGCGAACGCACTGCCTGCTTATCAGGCTTTGCAAATGGCAACCATCAATGGCGCCAAAGCACTGGGCATTGAGGAAATCACCGGATCCCTTGTGCCGGGGAAGGCGGCTGACATCACCGCTGTTGATTTTTCAGATTTGAATCTTTTACCTTGTTACGATCCAGTTTCACATCTTGTGTATTCAGTCGGCCGAGAACATGTCAGTCATGTCTGGGTAAATGGTAGAATGCTTGTGGAAAATAAACAATTGACAACATTGAATACCTCCGAACTGAAAAACAGGGCTGTATACTGGCAGGAACGCATGGCAGACTGACTGCTTGTATTCAAGGCAATTATAAAAAGTAAAGGAGTACGAATGAAAGATGATGGCATAAACGCGGATCCCCTGGAACTGGAAAAATTCAGTCAACTCGCGCACCGTTGGTGGGACCCCAATAGCGAATTCAAACCACTCCATGAAATCAATCCATTGCGCATGGACTACATCGAGGGACTCGCAAGTCTGCACGGCAAGGTGATTCTGGATGTCGGCTGTGGCGGCGGCATTCTATCGGAAGGAATGGCAGCGCGCGGCGCCAAAGTCACCGGCATCGATCTGAGTGACAAGGCGCTCAAAGTAGCCAAGTTGCACTTACTGGAAAGCGGTCAACAGGTTGAATATCGAAAAATCTCAACCGAGTCGCTCGCTAAAGAACAGCCGCAACATTATGACATTGTAACCTGTATGGAAATGCTCGAACATGTGCCCGATCCGATGAGCGTGGTTCGCGCCTGCGCAAAACTCGTAAAACCAGGTGGCTGGGTATTTTTCTCTACCATTAATCGCAACCCGAAATCCTACCTGTTTGCCATTATCGGTGCGGAATATATCCTGAAGTTGTTGCCGCGCGGAACCCATGAATACGCCAATTTCATTAAACCATCCGAATTAGCCCGCATGGCGCGCAATGCCGGCCTCCATGATGAAAAACTGATCGGCATGACATACAATCCTTTCACCAAAGTCTACGCACTGGGAAATGACACCGATGTCAATTACATCATGGCTTATCGCGCCTGAGACGCAACAACATGGTACGCGCTGTTTTTTTCGATTTTGACGGCACACTTGCTGATACTGCGCCGGATCTGGGTCATGCATTGAATCGCCAGCGCAGGGCGCGCGATCTTGCTCCACTGCCTCTTGATATGATCCGCACCCAGGCGTCCGCCGGTGCACGCGGATTGTTGAAAATTGGATTCAATATCGAACCTGAAGATCGGGACTACATCGAGATGCGCGATGAATTCCTGGCTTTTTATACACAGCGGCTTTGTCACGACACTCGGCTTTTTCCCGGAATAATGGAACTGCTCGATCAACTCGATGCGCAAAATATCCCTTGGGGTATCGTCACCAATAAACCTTCGCGGTTCACGCATCCACTTATCGCGCAATTGGGTTTACAACAACGTGTCGCCAGCGTCGTCTGTGGCGACGAAACAAACTACACCAAACCGCATCCTGAACCACTCTTGACCGCCTGCCGGAAAATCAATATCTTACCCGCTGATTGCCTGTATTTAGGTGATGACCAGCGTGATGTCAAAGCGAGTTTGGCAGCGGGCATGGAGCCATTCATCGCACTTTACGGCTACCTGGGCGATGACCAGCCTCCCGAAACGTGGGGGGCGCGCTACATGATCAGCCGCCCGCAAGACCTGCTCGCATACCTGCCCATAGAATGATAGAATCACTGTGTTTATTTTCAGAGTTGAACTTTTGTAATGCGGTAGCATCTTAGATACACCACAACAGAATACCGGGGACGATCTGGCTTCGACGTGGGTTGCAAAGCAG
>CAZXBP010000256.1:0-3600 GCA_964639015.1 uncultured Nitrosomonas sp. | reverse complement strand
AATAAAAATCAACGCACTCTAAATCCCATTCAACTGAGGTTTTTAGGTTGAAACGAATTATCATGGCTGGTTTCGCGACAATCGCTCATCAATGATCTCAATCCAATGTTTGACGGGCAGTGACGTTCCGTTTTGCAGATGCATCAGGCAACCGATGTTGGCGGTTGCGATCCATTGCGGATGATCTGATTCCAATGCATTCACCTTGTTGTTCAGCAGCTGTCGCGAAAGTTCTGGTTGCAGAATTGAATAAGTACCGGCAGAACCGCAGCACAGGTGCGCATCAGGTACGGCGGTGAGCTCCAAACCGGCGGCTTGCAGAATGTGTTCGGCCTTGCCGTGTATTTGCTGGCCATGCTGCAATGTGCATGGAGAATGGAAAGCAAGTCGGGCAGGCGCTGAATTTTCGTTTCGATCGTTCAGAATCTGACGCAACTTGTCCTGTTCATCGGCGAGAATTTCGCTGATGTCACGCGTCATAGCCGAAATTCGCGCCGCTTTTTCCGCGTAAACCGGGTCGTGGCGCAGAATGTGGCCGTATTCCCTGACGGTTGCGCCGCAGCCGCTGGCGGTCATGGCGATGCACTCCACCGTATTCTTTTCGATCAGCGACCACCAGGCGTCAATGTTTTTGCGCATGGCGTCCATGCCTTCCGTCTGCGCGTTCAGATGGTAGGCAATCGCGCCGCAGCATCCGGCCTGCGCCGAGGTGAGCAACGAGATGCCGATTGCATCCAGCACACGTGCGGTAGCGGCATTGATATTGGGCGCGAATGCCGGTTGAACGCAGCCATCGAGCACAAGGATTTTTCGCGCATGCCGCGCTGCCGGCCAGTGCGGTTTTGCCCGGACTGCGGGTGGAACGGATTTTTTCAGACTTGCAGGCAACATGGGGCGCACGAATTGACCGGCACGTATCAGTGGTTTGAAGAAAACGGGATTCGGCAGAATCTTGCGCAGCAGATAACGGATCAGCTTTTTCCCGGCAGGGCGCTTGACCTGCTGCTCGATCAGGTTCCGGCTGATGTCTACCAGCTCGGCATAACGTACGCCGGAAGGACAGGTGGTTTCGCACGCGCGGCAAGTCAGGCAGCGATCCAGATGCAACTGGGTTTTTTGGGTGACAGGCTGACCTTCGAGCATCTGTTTCATCAGATAGATACGGCCGCGCGGACTGTCAAGCTCGTCGCCCAGCAGTTGATAGGTCGGACAGGTAGCCAGACAGAATCCGCAGTGCACGCAGCTGCGCAAAATGGCATCCGCTTCTTTTCCCTCTGGTGAATTTTTTATGAAATCGGCGAGTCGGGTTTGCATGTTGGTCTCAAAATTCCGGATAAAGCCTGCCGGGATTCAATATCCCCGCCGGGTCGAATTGTTGTTTCAGCCGCCGGTGAAGGCTCAGCAGCGCCGGCGTTAACGGATGGAAAACGGGTGTTGCGTGATAATGACCGCGGAAAAGCGTCGCATGCCCGCCGGCCGCTATGGCTGCTTCGCGTATGACATGCGCTGCGCAATCGCTGTCTTCATTGTTCGTGTCAGGCTGACAGACCAGCCAGCGTAATGCGCCGTTCCATTCCATCAGTTGATTTCCGGGCAGATGGTATTCAGGCGCGGTGGATTTGACCGACAAACGCCAGAGCGATGCTTCCGGTTCAAAAAACGGGTGTGTCTGCTCTCGCAGGGCCTGCCAGAACGTATCCCCATCCGCGCGGGATTCACCGCCTAACTGTACCTGGGCGGCGCGTATGGCAGTTTCCGCGCCGGACAGCCGGATATATAACTGTCCGTCAACATGGCAGGTTGCCGTGATCGGCAACGGTTTTCCCGCCCACTGGTTCATCTGTTTGATCGCCTGCGCGGCATTCATTTCCAGGCCTATTGTTTTCTCCGCCGCCGGTAACGGCAACACCTTGAGCGATACTTCGAGCAACACGCCCAGCGTGCCCATGCTGCCCGCCATCAGACGTGAGACATCGTAGCCGGCGACATTCTTCATCACCTGTCCGCCGAAATGCAAATCGCGGCCAGTGCCGTCGAGCATGCGCACGCCCAGCACGAAATCCCGCACTGCACCAGCCGCTGCGCGCCGCGGACCGGATAATCCCGCGGCAACGCAACCCCCCAGTGTCGCGGTGCCGGCGAAATGCGGCGGCTCGAATGCGAGCATCTGACCCTGCTCGCGCAGCACCGATTCAATTTCGGATAATCGCGTTCCGGCGCGCGCGGTGATTACCAGTTCGGTCGGCTCGTAATTGACAATGCCCTGGTACGGCGTGATATCCAGCGATTCCGCTGATTCGGCGCGTGGATGGCCGTAAAAGGCTTTGCTGTCGCCGCCCTGGATATGCAGCGGCTGACCGCGTTCAGCGGCGATGCGCAAGGTTGCGGTGATTTGATCGATAATGGCTTGCATGGGAAATCAGTTGACCGAATATAAGCTATAAGAAAGACACTTCAGAAACGCGGTAAATCGGGAAACTTTTCCGAACCGCTGTGGACATGCATGGCACCGAATTCCGCGCAGCGATGCAGCGACGGCACGGCTTTGCCGGGATTCAGCAGGTTTTGTGGATCAAAAGCCGCTTTCACGCCATGAAAAATTTGCAGCTCGTCCGCTTTGAATTGCAGGCACATCTGATTGATTTTTTCCATGCCCACGCCGTGTTCACCGGTGATTGTGCCGCCGGCCTGAATGCACATTTCCAGAATTTTGCCGCCGAATTCCTCGGTTTTCTCCAGCTCGCCCGGCGTATTGGCGTCGTAAAGAATCAGCGGATGCAGATTGCCGTCGCCGGCGTGAAACACATTCATGCAGCGCAGACCGTAGTGTTCGGATAAAGTCTCGATGCCGCTCAGAACCTGTCCCAGATGTTTGCGTGGAATGGTGCCGTCCATGCAATAGTAATCCGGCGATACCCGCCCGGCAGCGGGAAATGCGGCTTTGCGCCCGGCCCAGAAACTGAGCCGCTCGGTTTCGTTGCGCGAAGTGCGGATGGCGGTAGCGCCGCTGCTTTTCATGATGGCGTTGATGCGCGCGATTTCATCGGCAACTTCGTCGGCCGTACCATCCGATTCGCACAACAGTATTGCTTCGGCATTCATGTCGTAACCGGCGTGCAGAAATGCCTCGACGGCATGGATGGTGATTTTGTCCATCAACTCCATGCCTGCCGGGATAATACCGGCGGCAATGACGTTGGCCACCGCATTGCCCGCGCTTTGAATGTCATCGAAAGCCGCCATGACCAGCTGCGCTTTTTCCGGCACGGGAATCAGTTTTACCGTGATTTCGGTAACGATACCGAGCATGCCTTCGCTGCCGGTCATCAGCGCCAGCAGATCGAAACCCGCGCTGTCGAGCGCTTCGCCGCCGATTTCCAGCAGCTCGCCTTCAATGGTCAGAACGCGCAGTTTGAGAATATTATGCACGGTCAGGCCATACTTCAGGCAATGCACGCCGCCGGAATTTTCCGCCACATTGCCGCCGATTGAGCAGGCGATCTGCGATGAAGGATCGGGCGCGTAATAAAGCCCGTGTGGCCTGGCGGCATCGCTGATGGCGAGATTTCTGACGCCGGGCTGCACGCGCGCGGTGCGCGC
>CAZXBP010000255.1:0-3638 GCA_964639015.1 uncultured Nitrosomonas sp. | reverse complement strand
CAACTCGCCAAAGATGCCAAAAGAGTTGAAGAAGGCTTCCAGGATTATCAGGAGCTTTTACTGTCCCGCCATGGGTTAACGCGACTCTACAGTGCAACACTGACGCTGGCATTATTTCTGTCGCTTTTTTCCGCTTTGGCAACCGCTTCATATCTCAGTGAAAACCTGAGCGCTCCGCTGGGCATGCTGGCGGAAGGCACCCGGGCCGTCGCGCAAGGGGACTATAGCCGCCGCCATCTGGTTCATAGCCGGGACGAACTGGGTATTCTGACAAAATCCTTCAATCTGATGACGCAACAACTCGAAGAAGCCCGGGAAGCTGCGCAGCATAATCAGCAGGAAGTCGAAAGCGCGCGCGCGCATCTGGAAAGCATACTCGCCAATCTTTCATCCGGCGTGCTGGTGTTCGATGAGCGGTTGAATCTGATCAAGGCCAATCGAAGCGCGGAAAAAATTCTGCAGGCGCCGCTCATCAGTCTCGATGGTTCGGTGATTGATGGTTGTATTGAAAAGGAACCTCAGATTGCAACCCTGATGATCGAAGTCCGCAGCGGCTTTAATTCAGGAGAAACCGGCATGTGGCAACGACAGATCACGCGTTCCAATGACGGCGACAATCAGGTTCTATTGTTACGCGGCACACGTTTACCGGAAATATCGGGCGGCGGCGGCGTTGTGGTATTTGATGACATCACCAACCTGCTGCAGGTACAGCGCGCCGTGGCATGGAGCGAGATAGCGCGACGCCTGGCGCACGAAATCAAAAATCCCCTGACCCCGATTCAGCTTTCCGCCGAACGCATGGAACACAAACTGACAAGCAAGCTGAACGAACAGGACGCAGCCATCCTGCGCCGATCCACGGAAACCATCGTCAATCAGGTCGAAGCATTAAAACGCATGGTTAACGAATTCAGCCAATATGCACGCGCACCGACCCTCGAGAAACGCACATTGAACATGAACGATCTGGTACAGGAAATTCTGACACTATATGAAACGACAAGCACCATCAACCAGACACATCCTGTCCGCATCAAACGAATACTGGAAAACAATCTGCCCGCGATTCACGGCGACTCTGCGCAATTGCGCCAGGTGTTGCATAATCTGTTGCTCAATGCGCAGGATGCGCTGGCGGAAATTGACGAACCCGTGATCGAAATTCAAACCGAAATGACACAGGACGGTATAAAGTTAACGATTAAGGACAATGGCTGCGGATTTCAGGACGAAGTCCGCTCGCGCGTATTTGAACCTTACGTGACAACCAAAGCGAAAGGTACCGGACTGGGATTACCAATCGTTAAAAAAATTGTGGAAGAGCATGAAGGAACTATAACCATTCAGAATTTGAAACCACGGGGCGCTCAGATCACGATCACCCTGCCGGCAATTGAAAAAATCAGAGCCGCTTAGCTAAAAGACTAAGGATAAAAACAAAATGACGACAAATAACACGATCTTGGTAGTTGACGACGAAATCGGCATCCGTGAATTATTGTTTGAAATTTTGCGCGATGAAGGCTACCGTGTTGCGCTGGCCGAGAATGCGGAACAGGCGCGTATATGGCGCAGCCAAACCCGCCCTGATCTGGTTCTGCTGGACATCTGGATGCCGGACACAGACGGCATTACCTTGCTCAAAGACTGGGCCAGCAACGGCATGCTGACCATGCCGGTCATCATGATGTCAGGACACGGCACCATTGATACAGCAGTCGAAGCGACACGTATCGGTGCATTTGGTTATCTTGAAAAACCCATTCCCCTGCAAAAGCTGTTGACCACGGTTGGCAAGGCTTTACGCGGCGGCCAGAACAAGCAGCAGGCAACACTGTCTTTATCCAGTCTGGGCAAAGGCGCTTTGATTGTAGAGCTCAAGAAAAAACTCGAAAAAGTTGCCAACCTGAAAGCGCCATTGTTGCTGATGGGCGAACCCGGCGTCGGGATGGATATTTGCGCACGCTTTCTGCATCGCCCCAACACGCCCTGGGTAGAACCTGAAACGCTTTCAGTATTGGCCGAGAAACCACTGGATCTGCTGGAAAAGGCGCGCGATGGTTTATTATTCCTCAGCGATATCGGCGAGCTCAACAAACTGGCGCAAAAAGGATTATTACTGTTACTCACCAAGCTGGAAAAATACAATGTGCGACTGGTTTGCGCAACCACGCAGCCTCTGGCTGAGCTTGCCGCGCACGGCAACTACATTACCAAATTATACGACGTACTCAGCGGCTTATGTATCGGCGTACCCGCCTTGCGCGCGCACCGTGAAGATATACCGGAGCTGGCAAGCCAGATTCTGACCAGTTTCGCTGAAGCCGGAGAAGTCTCGCCTGTATTGAAATTCAGTACCGCCGCTCTGAATTGCCTGCGCAATTATGATTGGCCAGGCAACCTGACACAACTCACCGGGGTAGTGCAGTCTCTGGCATTGACCTGTACCGGTGATGAAATTACCGCAGACATGGTGCAACAGGCCATGGTTTTCCCGGAATCTACCGTAAAATCAACGGCGCCTGATATTCCTTTTGATCTCTCTCTGCGGGAAGCGCGCGACTTGTTTGAAAAAACCTATTTTGAGCACCTGATTGAGGAAGAAAACGGCAACATGACACGCGTTGCCGAGCGTGCGGGACTGGAGCGGACGCATCTTTATCGTAAAATCAAGTTGCTCGGTATCAAATTGCGCGGAAATTGACACTTCCCCATTATTCTAAATTACTGACCATTTGAATGACGTCCAGCACCACTCCCCGCATCAGTGGATGCACGGTAGTTCTTTGCGCCCAAAATTTGTGTTGTTTCACGTTAAAAAGGTTTTTAGGTTCAAGGCAGGTATTTGACTGCTGCAATTACGATACCGCCAGCTGTAAGCGTCGTCAGCAAATGCTTTTGCAATCATTTCCCGTATGAGATCAATATCTTCTTTTACCAGTGCCATTTCACGCTTTCCGGTTAGAATTTCCAGATAAGCATAGCAGGCGATAAAAAAACCGCCTCGGCTTCCCAGGGGCGGTTTCATATTGCGCGCCAGGTTACGGCGAACGGGGAATCGCCAACAAACCCGGATTCATACGTGTAATTCCTTTATCCCAAAAACCCGATTACGCAAAACTGATCGGGCCTGCGTAGATTACTTATCTTTTTTTGAAAAATCTTTCCAGGCATCGTAAGCAAGATAATAGATAAAAACGATAAAAACGCCACCCATTATTGCCATCAGGATACTATTCAGCATTTTCAAGTTTCTCCAGTAATTGTTTAATCTTTTTGTAATTCCACACGCCAAAACCAGTCGCGCCGATCAGTCCTATCATCGCTAAAAAAAGCACTGCGGCATCTGTTGCACGATAATTATTAGCAGCCCATCCTAACAATCCCAGCATCATAGCGATTGCTGTAAAAAACATCTTCTCATGAAAAGAAATTTCGGCTTTTATTCTATCCAGTTTGCTCATTTTTAAAGGCTACACCCTTTGATTACTCAGGTCAATTTCCCGGACTTAAGAATTACAAAACCGGTGCGGGCTGCGCAGATACGAATCACCGCCTGTCTGATAAACTTTGAACCTAACCCATCTTTCGATTTTTTCCACCAAAACCCCTTCTATCGCTCCGTAAGTCATTGA
>CAZXBP010000254.1:0-3664 GCA_964639015.1 uncultured Nitrosomonas sp. | reverse complement strand
GCCTTGCCGGAAATAAAAATCAACGCACTCTAAATCCCATTCAACTGAGGTTTCTGGGTTTAAATATAACTGTCGTCACCCTTGCCGCCCAGGGCAATCTGCCCACTTTCAGCCAGTTGACGCAACACTCTGAGTATTTCTTTCTGTTCAGCCTCGACTTCGGATACACGCACTGGTCCTTTACCTTCCAGATCTTCCTTCAGCGCTTCAACCGCACGCTTGGACATATTTTTAAAGATTTTATCTCGAACTTCTTCCGGCGCGCCTTTTAAGGCGATCACCAGAGACTCGGATTGCACTTCTCTCAACAGCAGCTGGATACCCTGATCGTCAACATCAGCCAGATTATCAAATACAAACATTTCATCCATGATCTTCTGTGCCAGGTCTTCGTCATATTGTTTGATATTTTCGATCACGCTGGCTTCCTGAGCAGTAGGCACGAAGTTGAGTATTTCCGCCGCAGCGCGGACACCACCCATTGGCGCTTTACGGATATTCGCGCTACCGGACAACAGTTTTGCGAGTACATCATTCAATTCTCTTAGCGCATCCGGTTGAATACTGTCCAGCGTTGCGATACGTAAGATTGTGTCATTGCGCAACCGCTCCGGAAAAAGACTGAGTATTTCACTGGCCTGATCACGCTCAAGATGCACCAGAATAGTGGCAATAATCTGTGGATGTTCATTCCTGATCAACTCAACAATTGACGGTGCGTCCATCCATTTCAGACCCTCAATACCGCTGGTATCCCCGCCATGTAAAATTCGATCAATCAGATTTGCAGCCTTTTCATCACCCAGGGCATTGGTCAATACTTTGCGGATATATTCACTGGCATCCTGTCCCAGTGCGGTTCTTCCCGATGCCTGCGCATTGAATTCATCAATGACATTTTCAACTTCCAGCTGCGTCACATTACTTAACGTTGACATGGCCGTTCCCAATTTCTGAACTTCTTTGGGCGACAGGAATTTCAACACGGATGCGGCTTCCTGTTCTCCCAGCGACATGAGCAGGATAGCGCTTTTTTTTAAACCATCACTATCCATTATTCACCCATTCCTTCACTACGTTGGCAACAATGGCCGGTTCTTCAATTGCCATTTGTTTAATTTTTTGCAGATTCTTTTCAAATTGCTCTTTTCTGATAGTTTCTTCAGTAGATTCCTGCTGCAGCAAGGGCGTGCCGTCTGCCGCAAACTGTACAGGATGCGCCAACGCCTGAGTGGTTGTGCTGTCAGCCAATTGAGGTGTTTCTTTTGTCTGCTCTTCCGGATCATGCGTCAATGATTTCAGGAATGGACGCAAAACCTTGAGCAGGAAAAACAGAACAATAGCGGCAATGATTAACTGCTTACCAATTTCCATGGCCGCCATCATCATTTCAGGATCTTTCCATACTGGAATCTCCTGCAAAGTATCGCCCATGTCACTGAACAAATTATTTGTAACTGTTAAGGTATCACCTCGCTCCTCGTTATAGCCTATGGCATCTTTTACCAGTTTATTGATTTCCTGAATTTCTTCCCCGGAAAGCGGGACGTGGGTAATATTGCCTTCTCCGTCAGTGACACGGCGGTAATTCACAACAACTGCTGCCGACAGGCGTCTGATGTTGCCAACGGGTAATTGCGTATGCTGTATCGTTTTATCGACTTCATAGTTAGTCGTCGATTCTTTACGCTGATCGGTCGGCAAAGGTTCGGGTTTCTTTTCACCTTCCTCCCCCTCCAGTTCTATCGGCGCTACTGCGGGCTCCGGTGGACGATTCGTTAATGCCCCCGGTATGCCGCCGTCGAATTTATTGCCTGTGGACAAGGATTCCATCGTCTGCTGACTGCGAATAGAGGCCGCATCGTCTGGCGTATTGTTGGGTCGGAAAATTTCTTCGGCCCGTTCAATACGTGAAAAATCCAGATCGGCAGTTACCTGTGCATGTACATTGGCACTGCCGGTAATTGGCGACAATATCTTTTCTATGCGTTGCACGTAACTTTTCTCAAGCTCGTGTAAATATTCCAGTTGTTTCGCATCGAATTTTGATTCTTTTTTCGGTTCCTGCCCGCTTAACAAATTACCGTTTTGATCGACTACAGTCACATTTTTTGTTGGCAAATTCGGAATACTGCTGGAAACAAGATGAACAATAGCGCTGACCTGTTCCTCACCCAACGCACGCCCCGGATACAGATTCAACAGCACAGAAACAGTCGGTTGCTGTCTTTCTCTAGCAAAAACAGACGGCTTGGAAATTGCCAGATGAACACGCGCACTTTGCACAGCAGCCAGCGATTGCACCGAACGCGCCAATTCACCTTCCAGTGCGCGTTGATAATTGACTTGCTCGAGAAACTGGCTGGTACCGAATTTTTGATTTTCCATTAATTCGAATCCGGCCAGTCCGCTGCGCGGCAATCCTTGACCGGCGAGACGCAGCCGAATTTCATGTACCTGATTGCTTGGCACCAGGATTGCTCCACCACCATCGGATACCTTATACGGCACGTTCGATTGTTGCAGTGCGTTAATAATAGCAGCGCCGTCCTGATCCGAAATATTGGAAAACAGCACCCGATAATCCGGTGACTGACTCCATAGCCAGGCACCCGCAAGCAATGCAACAGTTGCAGCAGCAACAACCATGACACCCAGCTTCTTGTGCTGGGATAGCCGGTTAAATTTGTCTAATCCAAATGCTGAGCCTGATGCCGTGCCTGGCGATAGTTTAGTTGAGTTTGATGTATTGATTTCATCGGGTACTGTGGCCACAAATATTCTCCTGCCTGAGTGTTTTTCCGTTTGCTATTCATGAAAATGAGCTTAAGCATTTTTTCCATTCAGCTAAATTCTCTACTGACTCAAGTTGTCTTGTGATTAACCGTACATCTTCCAGAATCTGTGGAATGTGTTTGCTTACTCTGAGCGAATACACTATCGAAAGGTGCATTATCAATAATTTTTCATGCTTCTAATGTTTGAATAAAACGGAATTGCCCGCCCTATTCCTGCCATGATCATTCCTTAGACCAATGCTATTATGACAACCATTGCACTTATGATTTTCTGTACGATGAAAACTGACATATGATGCGCACATGTTGCCGAACAATCAGTCATTGAGCGCATCATCGTTTCAGGTTATCTGCTGGTAACTGTACAAATAATTTTCCCGAGTGAATCCTCTTCTATCTATAATTTTTGTTCATAAGGTTGTATCATGGAAAATTCCGGAATTAATACTATACTTGACCAACTGCGGGCGACTTCGGCACATGCATCCGGGATAAAACGCCCGGAAGTAGAAACCGATGCAATCAGGGTTGATTTCGGCGAAACTTTGAAGGCCGCCGTAGACAAGACAAATAACCTGCAAAAAACTGCTGAACAAATGACCCGGGATTTTGTCAGCGGCGATTCCGGTGCGGGTCTGCATGATGTCATGATTTCGCTGCAAAAGGCTAATATTACTTTCCAGAGCATGGTGCAGGTGCGTAATAAACTGGTAACTGCTTATCAGGAAATCATGAACATGCAGGTTTGAAATTCATGCAACTGTTTGTACTGACCGGCACATGAACATAATAACGGCTTAGGAGGCTGTCTGAGAATAGCGATCGTAGCGAGGGCGAGGCTGGTTGAGCGGGATTTTTCGATCATT
>CAZXBP010000253.1:0-3765 GCA_964639015.1 uncultured Nitrosomonas sp. | reverse complement strand
CAAAATTTAAGAAAATTAACCGGCTGTCTTAGGCTCGTGCAATATTCGGGTTAGCACTCTGAATCTCAAGTAAATCCGCTATTTCCTCAAAGATCGCAGCTATATCAGCATTGTGTTTTGGCATGCAAATACCCTCGTTTTTTACTGTACAGTACCGCCACCACCCGCACCATTGATCCAGCGCAATGAAAGTTCAGATTAATACATTCCGGTCAATAAAACCACTACAATAAAAACACTTAGCGATTAGGAAGATGCGCGTTCTTCACATGTTGAACGCGATGCAAATTCAATCCGGAAGGAGAAAATTATGGAAGTCACATTGCAAATTACCATGCGGGATATTCCTCACTCTGATGCTTTGGAAAGTCATATCCGTGAGAAAGCGGCAAAGCTGGAGAAATTTTATCCGCACATCATGCATTGTCGTGTTGTCGTTGAGTTGCCGCACAAGCATCACCATCAAGGCCGGTTGTTTGATGTGCGTATCGACATGACGGTTCCGGGTGGCGAATTGGTGATCAACCGTGTTGTCAATGAAGATGTTTATGTCGCAGTACGCGATGCATTCCATGCCGCCAAACGTCAGCTGGAGGACTACGGACGCAGACAGCGCGGTGATACCAAAACCCATGCACCGGTACTGCACGGCAAAGTTACCCGGTTGTTCAGCGATGAAGGCTACGGTTTCATCGAAACAGCGGATGGGCGTGAACTGTATTTTCATCGAGACAACCTGGCCGACCATGATTTTGACCGGTTGACCGCAGGAGAAGAAGTGCAGTTCCTGCAAGATATCGGCAATGAAGGTTATCAGGCCAAGCGCGTCAGCACCGGCAAGCATCATCTTCCCGGCAGCGACACCTGATACCGTCATGACTATCCGGCTGGCACCTGGCGATGCTTTAATAATCATCGATATGCAAAATGATTTTCTGGCCGGAGGCAGCCTGGAAGTCCGCGGCGCGGATGCCATCATTACCCTGTTGAATCGCTATATTGCTCGTTTTCAGGCGCATCATTTGCCGGTAATCGCAACGCGCGACTGGCACCCGCCGGATCATTGCTCGTTTACAGATCAAGGCGGCCAGTGGCCGCCGCACTGCGTCGCCGGATCAATCGGCGCAGCATTCCATGCCAATCTGACATTACCCGCCGATGCGCATATTATCTCCAAAGCCACCGCGCGTAAAACAGAAGCCTATTCCGCTTTTACCGGTACCGGACTGTTCGAGTTACTGCAGTCCTTGCAGATCAGCCGGATATTTGCCGGCGGCGTTGCCGCCGAATACTGCGTACACAATACTGTTATTGACGCCCTGCAACTCGGCTATTCCGTTGTCATACTGCAAGATGCCATACAGGCGATCAACCGGCAGCCAAACGATGGCCGCCAGGCAGAACAGGACATGATCGAGCGCGGCGCGCAACCGGTTCATTTTGGAGAGCTAGCCGCATGAATCCACTATCCAGTCCGCTATTGGCCGATCTGTATCAATTCACCATGCTGCAAACCTACCTGGAACAGGACATGCAGCAAACCGCAGTATTCGAATTATTCGTGCGCAAACTGCCGCCAGGACGTAATTTCCTGATAGCAGCCGGATTAGAGCAGGTGATAGAATTTCTCGAGAGCCTGACATTCTCAACCGAAGAATTGGAGTGGCTGGCATCCCGCTTTCCACCGCAGGTGATCCACTACCTCAAGCATTTTCGCTTCGAAGGTGACGTACACGCCATGCCTGAAGGCACGATTTTTTTCCCCAACGAACCGATTCTGCGCATTACCGCGCCCATGCCACAGGCGCAACTGGTGGAATCGCGCATGATCAATCTGCTGCATTTCGAAACACTGATCGCGTCGAAAGCAGCGCGCTCGGTACTGATCGCACCGGGCAAACTGCTGGTCGATTTCGGCATGCGCCGCGCGCATGGCGCAGAAGCCGGATTATTGGCTGCGCGCGCCTGCTACCTCGCAGGTTTTTCCGGCACAGCCACGGTATTGGCCGGAACACTTTACGATATCCCGCTTTTCGGCACCATGGCGCACTCGTTCATTCAGGCACATGACGATGAAAGCCATGCCTTTGAGCATTTCGCCCGTTCTCATCCGGACAATACCACTTTGCTGATCGATACTTACGATACCGAAGCCGCCGCGGATAAAGTCGTCACCCTGGCAAAAAAACTGGAAACCGACCATATCATCATCAAAGGCGTACGTCTCGACAGCGGCGATCTGGCGCAACACGCCAGGAATGTCCGTCGAATACTGGATAGCGGCGGATTGCACGACGTCACTATTTTCGCCAGCGGCAATCTGGATGAATACAAGCTGCAAACATTATTGGCTGCCCGCGCACCAATAGATGGTTTCGGCATCGGCACTGCACTGGATATTTCAGTCGACGCGCCGGCGCTCGACTGCGCGTACAAACTGCAGGAGTTCGCCGGCAAGCCCAGGCGCAAACGTTCCGAAGGCAAAGCCACCTGGCCGGGCAGAAAACAGGTTTACCGCACGTTTGGCCGTGACGGCTGCATGTCCGGTGATACTATCGCCCTTGAAAACGGCGATCCGCAACAGGGCACACCTTTATTGCAGCCGTTTATGCACGCCGGGAAAAGGCTTCATCCAAAGCTATCACTGCATGCGTTGCGCCAGAAGACTTTAATGAATTATCAAAGTCTGCCAGCCGCGATGATTGCCATTGATCACACCGGCAATTATCCAGTGACGATCTCCAGCACCCTGCAAGCATTGGCTGCCCGATTGGATCAGGAACGCCTTAAACTTGATCAATAACTATCGAAGTCAAAACGCACTGGATTATTTTTATTTCAATACAAAGCTGGAATGGATGCTTGACAAAATTGTCAAACGGAGCAGGATGGAGTAAGCGATTAAAACGCGTCATTCAATCTACAAATAACAGCAATCCGCAAAAGCATAAACAACGCATTCCATTCAAACCGGCAATCAGACGAACTGCTATTTTTTATCAATCAGCGAAAGGAGAGTATTATGACAGTCGGTGAAATCTGCAACCGTGAAGTCATTGTCATTCAACGCGATGAGACCGTGCTGGAAGCAGCCAGACTGATGCGCCAGCATCATGTCGGTGCGCTCATTGTGATCGATAAACCCAACGGCCGCGCGATACCGGCCGGTATTGTCACCGATCGCGATCTGGTCGTGGAAGTGCTGGCCACCGAGCTGGACGAAACCGTTATTACCGTCGGCGACATCATGGCGCAGGAACTGTTTACCCTGAAGGAAAATACCGCCACCTGTGATGCCATCGACTTCATGCGCCGCAAAACCGTCCGCCGGCTGCCAATCGTCGACGATGCCGGAGAACTGGTCGGCATATTGACGCTGGATGATGTTCTGGAAATTCTGTCCGAAGAAATGCTCGATCTGGCAAAACTGGTCAGATATGAGCAAAAAAAAGAAGCACGATATCGCCCTTAACGCCTCATACCTGTTATCGTTGCGAGCTGTCGGCTCTGCCGTTACGGGCCGGCAGTTTCAGTTTCACGTTTAATTACCTCGCAACGCGCGAGTGAATTACCGTAGAAGTATTGCGTATTGCGCTCAATCTATCAGTGCAATGCTCTCAATTCTCTGCCCAGCTTCAAGATATGCTTCAACACCTGCAACGCTGCCTTCCCTGCAAGCCACAACATACTTTGATTTTCACTCGGATTTGTTTTAACCTAAAAACCTCAGTTGAATGGGATTTAGAGTGCGTTGATTTTTATTTC
>CAZXBP010000252.1:0-3784 GCA_964639015.1 uncultured Nitrosomonas sp. | reverse complement strand
GTTGCCGAACATGACACCGATCTTCATCCGGATCTGGTTGATGAAAATCACCATGGTGTTGGAACGCTTGATGTTGCCGGTCAACTTGCGCAGCGCCTGGGACATGAGCCGCGCCTGCAGCCCCGGCAGCTGGTCGCCCATCTCGCCTTCGATCTCGGCCTTGGGGGTCAGCGCCGCCACCGAGTCGATCACGACCACGTCGACAGAACCGGAACGCACCAGCATGTCGGCGATTTCGAGCGCCTGTTCACCATTGTCCGGTTGCGAAATCAAGAGCTCCTGCACGTTGACGCCGAGTTTTTGCGCATATTGAGGGTCGAGCGCGTGCTCGGCGTCAATAAAGGCCGCGGTACCGCCGAGTTTCTGCATTTCGGCGATGACCTGCAAGGTCAGTGTGGTTTTGCCGGAGGATTCCGGGCCGTAGATTTCAATGACACGGCCGCGCGGCAGTCCGCCGACGCCTAATGCGATATCAAGACTGAGCGATCCGGTAGAGACGACTTGTATATCATTGGCGACATCGTTGGCGCCCAGACGCATGATGGAACCCTTGCCGAATTGTTTTTCAATTTGAGCCAGTGCATTGGCAAGTGCTTTGCTTCTGTTTTCGTCCATGGTTTTTCCTGTTAAGTGTCAGTAGATTATCGCACATGCATTGATGTGTCTGTAAGGCGGACTGCTCAGAAAATGCATTTTGCGCGTGTAAAAAATCGGTAGAAATAAAAAAACAATACTCGAGTATCTTGCCAGCCTGCGATATAATCGCGACTTTGTCATCACGGTCGTGAAGCGCGGCTGTGAAGCCTGCGAAGTTTTTATTTTTAATGACTTCGGTATTGGTTTCAATGTTTACGCTGCCGGCGATTTGTCATCGGCTATAAAATTTTTGTCAAGTAAAAAAGTGAAAGAAATTATCCGCGTCATATTATTAGGCGGCCCTGGTGCTGGAAAAGGCACGCAGGCCAATTATATCAAGGAACATTTTGGTATTCCGCAAATTTCAACAGGCGATATGCTCCGCAATGCCGTCAAGGCCGGCACCGAATTGGGTCTGATGGCAAAGGAAATCATGGATTCCGGCGGGCTTGTTTCCGATGACATCATTATCAATCTGGTCAAGGAGCGCATTGCCGAACCGGATTGCGCACGCGGTTTTTTATTTGATGGCTTCCCGCGCACGATTCCACAGGCTGATGCGATGAAGACGGCTGGTGTGCATATCGACTATGTGGTTGAAATTGATGTCGATGATGAGGTCATTGTTCAGCGCATGTCGGGGCGCAGAATTCATCCTGCTTCAGGGCGGACTTATCATGTCGATTTTAATCCGCCCAGGGTTGACGGCGTCGATGATGTCACCGGGGAGTCGCTCATACAGCGTGATGACGACAAAGTTGAAACAGTCAAAAAGAGACTGGCCGTCTATCATGAGCAGACTGAACCCCTGATCGATTATTATTCCAGGTGCGCTTCAGGCCCGGCGGACAATGCGCCGCGTTATATTAAAATCAATGGCGTCGGCACGGTTGAGGCCATACGGGATCAGATACTTTCGGCCATTACCGCATCAAATTGACCGGCGTCAGCAGAAAGCGGATTTAAAGCAGAACAGCCAGACAGGGGATAAAAATAAACGATTTTCCTTGCCGAAATGCTGTGTCGCCTCAAGTATCGATAGCAAAAATTCAGAACAGTCGACGCGCATGTGCTGTTCTGAATTTTTGTTGCCCGGGATTTGTGCCTTGAAATTTAACAAGTTATAGTTCTGGTGCTATGACTTTTGTCATGTTTTGATCAATCAGGAGAGATAAAGTATGTCAATAAAAAATGCATTTTATGCTCAATCGGGCGGTGTTACGGCGGTTATTAATGCATCCGCTGCGGGTGTTATCGAAACCGCGCGTCAACATCCGGATAAGATTGGCAATGTTTATGCCGGGCGCAATGGTATTATCGGCGCACTGACTGAAGATTTGATTGACACCAGCGCGGATTCCGCACAGGCGATTGCCGCGCTGCGCCATACGCCATCGGGTGGTTTTGGCTCATGCCGCTACAAGCTGAAAAGCATAGAGCAGAATCGCCGGGAATATGAGCGGTTGATTGAAGTCTTCAAAGCACACAATATCGGCTATTTCTTTTATAACGGCGGTGGCGATTCTGCCGACACCTGTCTGAAGGTATCCCAGATTTCGGATACGCTGGGTTTTCCGATTCAGGCGATTCATGTGCCCAAGACAGTCGATAACGATCTGCCGATTACCGACTGCTGTCCTGGATTTGGCTCGGTCGCGAAATACATTGCGGTGTCAACGCGCGAGGCGAGTTTTGATGTGGCCAGTATGGCGAAAACTTCAACCAAGGTTTTCGTGTTGGAAGTCATGGGCCGTCATGCGGGCTGGATAGCCGCCGCAGGTGGTCTGGCATCGAGCAAGGACTGTGAAATTCCGATCGTCATCCTGTTTCCTGAAATTACTTTCGATAAGGCGAAATTCCTTGCAAAAGTTGATAGCTATGTCAAGGAATATGGTTATTGCTCGGTCGTCGTGTCTGAGGGTGTCAAAGGCGATGACGGCAACTTTTTGTCCGATCAGGGCTTGCGTGACGCATTTGGTCACGCGCAGCTGGGTGGTGTTGCGCCGGTTGTGGCCAATATCATCAAGGATGGCCTGGGCTTGAAATATCACTGGGGCGTGGCGGATTATCTACAGCGCGCGGCGCGCCATGTGGCTTCGAAAACCGATGTCGAGCAGGCCTATGCGATGGGCAAGGCTGCTGTCGAATACGCCATAGCAGGGCATAATTCGGTTATGCCGACCATCGAACGTCTGTCCAGTTCGCCTTATCGCTGGCAGGTTGGTATGGCGCAGCTATCGAATGTAGCCAACGTGGAAAAAATGATGCCGGCGGATTACATCAGTGAAGATGGTTTCGGCATCACTGAAGCTTGCCGTGAATATCTTCTGCCGTTGATCGAAGGGGAAGATTATCCGCCGTACAAAAACGGTTTGCCTGATTATGTGCGCCTGAAAAATGTCGCCGTGCAGAAGAAGCTGGATGCATTCGAAATCTGAAATACATCAAAATTTTTGATGTATTTTCACAACAAGTGCATATAAAATATCCGCCTTTTGTTTCATGATTTTGGACAAGTGTTTAATTATGTGGAATTATTGGGCCAATATTCTACATTTGGTTTTGTTTGGTCTGACTTTAACTGGAGTTTTTTATGTCTAACGGTTTAATTCTCGCAATTGGTAGTGCGATTCTTGCCCTGGTTTACAGCGGCATCTGGATCAGGGGTATTTTTGCCCAGTCTACCGGTAATTCTCGCATGCAGGAAATCGCTTCTGCTATACAGGAAGGCGCCTCGGCGTATCTCAATCGTCAATATACAACCATCGGAATCGTCGGTGCGGTACTGTTTCTGGCGATTTGGCTGGCACTGGCCTGGGATACCGCGGTCGGCTTTGCGCTTGGTGCCATTTTATCCGGAGCGGCTGGTTATCTGGGAATGACCGTATCGGTTCACTCTAATGTGCGTACCGCGGAAGCAGCGCGCAGCGGCTTGAATGAAGCGCTTGCCATTGCATTTCGCGGGGGTGCCGTGACCGGTATGCTGGTCGTTGGTCTGGGACTTCTTGGCGTTGCCGGCTACAGTGCATGGTTATTCAGCGGCGCGGAAACGGACACGCCGGTCAGCGACGTGATTAAGCCGCTGATTGGTTTTGCTTTCGGCGGTTCGCTTATTTCGATTTTTGCCCGATTAGGCGGTGGTATTTTT
>CAZXBP010000251.1:0-3784 GCA_964639015.1 uncultured Nitrosomonas sp. | reverse complement strand
TTTCTCGAATTTTTTGAATCCCACGGCCACACCCGCGTTCCGTCCAGTTCACTGGTGCCGGGAAACGATCCGACGCTGTTGTTCACCAACGCGGGGATGGTGCAGTTCAAGGATGTGTTTCTCGGCCAGGATCAGCGCAGCTATGTGCGCGCAGCCAGCTCGCAGCGTTGCGTGCGCGCCGGCGGCAAGCACAACGATCTGGAAAATGTCGGCTACACGGCGCGGCATCATACGTTTTTTGAAATGCTCGGCAATTTCAGCTTCGGCGATTATTTCAAGCGCAACGCCATCCAGTTTGCCTGGGAATTTCTGACGGTCACGCTCGGCATTCATCAGGACAGATTATGGGTCACCGTCTACGCCGAAGACGACGAAGCCGCCGACATCTGGCTCAACGAAGTCGGCGTGAACCCGGCGCGTTTTGTCCGCATCGACACGACGGACAATTTCTGGCAGATGGGCGATACCGGCCCATGCGGTCCTTGTTCCGAAATTTTTTATGATCATGGCCCCGATGTCTCGGGCGGACCGCCCGGCTCCGCCGATGCGGATGGCGACCGCTACATCGAAATCTGGAACCTGGTGTTCATGCAGTATAACCGTGACAGCAACGGCGAGCTGCATCCGCTGCCCAGACCCTCGGTCGACACCGGCATGGGACTGGAGCGGATTTCCGCCGTCATGCAGCAGGTGCACAGCAATTACGACATCGACCTGTTTCAGGATCTCATCAAAGCCGCCGCCCGCGAAACCGGCGCGCAGCATCTGGCGGACAACTCGCTCAAGGTCATCGCCGACCACATCCGCGCCTGCGCGTTTCTGATCACCGACGGCGTTATTCCGAGCAGCGAAGGCCGCGGCTATGTCTTGCGGCGCATTATCCGCCGCGCCATCCGCCACGGCTACCGTCTGGGACAGAAGGAACCGTTCTTTTGCCGGCTGGTGACCGATCTGAGCCGGGTTATGGGCACAGCCTACCCCGAACTGCCCGCAGCCCAAGATCGCGTTGCCAGCGTACTGCGGCAGGAAGAAGAACGCTTTGCCGAGACGCTGGAGCACGGCATGCAGGTGCTGGAAGGCGCGCTCGGCGAGCATGTCAAAATCCTGGATGGTGAAACCGCGTTCCGTCTGTACGACACCTTCGGCTTCCCGCTCGACCTGACCGCCGACATCGCCCGCGAACGCGGCATCAGCGTCGACAATGACGGCTTTGAAAAAGCCATGGCCAGGCAGCGCGAACAGGCGCGCGCAGCCAACAAGTTCACCATGACCGAGGGACTGACCTACCACGGCGACCACACGGTTTTTCATGGTTATGACGCGCTGCAACACGAAGGCAGAATCCTGGCGATCTACAAGGCAGGCACGCCCGTCGACTTCATCGAAGCCGGTGACGAAGCCGTCATCGTCCTCGATCACACGCCCTTCTACGCGGAATCCGGCGGCCAGGTCGGCGACAGCGGCGAACTCATGGCCGCCAACGGCACGTTCGCCGTCACCGACACGCAGAAAATCCAGGCCGACGTGTTCGGCCATAAAGGTCTGCTGCGCAGCGGCCGCATGGTCGTCAAGGATCATGTGCAGGCCCGGGTCAACCCGGCCGCGCGCGCCAGCATCGCCAACAATCATTCCGCCACGCACCTGCTGCACGCTGCATTACGCAACGTGCTCGGCGCGCATGTCGCGCAGAAAGGTTCGCTGGTCGACGCCAATCGCCTGCGCTTCGACTTTTCGCACAACGCGCCGCTGACCACCGACGAAATCCGCGAAACCGAACGGCTGGTCAACGAACAAATCCGCAATAACTGGCCGGTCAGCGCCAGCCATATGAAATACGACGAAGCCGTCAAGCAGGGCGCGATGGCGTTATTCGGCGAGAAATATGCCGATGTCGTGCGCGTCATCGGCATGGGCGATTTTTCCACCGAACTGTGCGGCGGCACGCATGTGGCGCAAATCGGCCAGATCGGTTTTTTCAAAATCACCGGCGAAACCGGTATTGCCGCAGGCATCCGCCGCGTTGAAGCGGTCACCGGCAAGGCCGCCGTCGATTACGTGCAGCAACGCGAAGCACAGCTGCAAACCATCGCGCAAACCCTCAAAACCAGCCCGCAGGAAATCCATCAGAAAATCGCGCAGATCATTGACACGGTCAAACAGACCGAAAAGGAACTGGAGCAGCTCAAAGCCAAACTGGCCGGTTACCAGAGCGCGGGACTGGCCGATCAGGCCCGCGATATCAAAGGCGTCAAACTGCTCACCGCCCGTCTGGAAGGCGCCAATGCCAAATCGCTGCGCGAAACACTCGATCAGTTGAAAGACAAACTCAACACCTGCGTGATCGTGCTGGCCACCGCGGAAGCGTCTGACAAAGCCACGCTGATCGCCGGCGTCAGCGCCGACCTCACCAGCAAAATCAAAGCCGGTGAGCTCGTCAACTTCGTCGCCCAGCAGGTCGGCGGCAAAGGCGGCGGCCGGCCGGACATGGCACAGGCGGGCGGCACGCAGCCGGACCGGCTGCCCGCGGCGCTGGACAGTGTGGCGGGTTGGGTGGAAGGAAAAATTTAAGTTTCATAGTAACAATTAAATGCTTCGACCGCCCAATTAACCTGTAACGAAAGCATTACATTATTCCTTCAAAAGGAAATCCGACCATGAAAGCAGAATTTACAGCCATTATCGAGGCCGCGCCCGAAGGTGGTTACTGGGCTGTCTGCCCCGAGGTTCCCGGCGCCAACGGTCAAGGTGAAACGGTTGATGAAGCGAAAAACAACCTGAAAGAAGCCATTGAACTGATTCTGGAAGACCGCAGAGAGGACATGATGCGTGGGTTATCTGCCGATGCAATCCGGGAAAAGATTTTCATCGAATGAAGCGCAGCGACCTTGAACGGCGGCTTCGCATCGCTGGCTGTTATCTTAAACGTCAAGGCGGCAGTCATTCCAACTGGGTCAATCCAAAAAATGGCATTACGGAAGCCATCCCCAGACACAACGAAATAAAAGAACCGCTGGCAAAGAAGATTCTGAAAAGACTGGATGCCGAATAATCACCAGGTGCATCAATGAAATTTGAACGACTGATCACCATTATCACCAATCTCGCCGTGGTATCGGGTATGGTGCTGGTGGTGTTTGAACTGCAACAGAACCGCGAGGCGATTCAGATCGCGCATCAGTTTTCTCTCGCGGGATTGATGAGCCAGACGCACCTGGCCGTTGCAACGGATCACGAACTAGCCGATCTGATCACCCGGGCGAAACGTAACGACACGCAGGATTTCAGCCCTGCGGACATCGAGCGCGTCAATCACTGGGCGCTGGCAATCCTCGAACCGCGAATCAGCTCGTACCACCTCAGAAGCAACGAATTCGTCGTCCTGGAAGACTGGTGCAACCTCATGCGCGATTTCACCGACCTTTACCGGCACCCGTATTTCGGCGCTATCGTAAAGTCGGATATCAGTTACGCGGACGCCATCGCCGCGGATATCGAGAAGCGGTGTGTTGGGAATAAATGACATGCAAATAAATCACTGCATTGTTATAAAAATCAAGAGCATGACAGATCAGTTCGGTATTGGATTTCATTTTTGGCGCAAGCTATGGTGTAATTTCTGACGTGTAACTCTAAGTGCTTCAGCAAACACATTGGACGTTATAACGTCCTATATCCATTAGTCGCATCATATTACAGAGAAAAGCACATGGCGAATTTGTTAGATTGGAACACCCTAGAACATAAAGTTAGAGCTTATTTAGATCCAGACAACGGAATAGATATT
>CAZXBP010000250.1:0-3844 GCA_964639015.1 uncultured Nitrosomonas sp. | reverse complement strand
CATATATTCATATCGTTAGTCATCTCGGATAACGGTCAACTGAGGTTTTTAGGTTTATTCAATCACATTCAAAGTGCCGGGCAAATGAATGTTTTTCGGGTGAAGCTGACACCAGATTGTAAATGCGCCGGCTTTATCGGCGACAAATGAAATCGTTTTGGTTTCACCGGCTTTAATAACTTCCTGAATACCATATTCATCAATCGAGAAACCTTCACTGATCGGTGATTTGTTTTCGACAACGATATTCACTTTAGCGCCTTTATGCACTGCAATCGTTTCAGGTTCATTCAAAACATTAAATGCGCGGATGTTTTTTACTGTCACACCCTCTACATTCAATTCAGGTATGGTGGTGTCATACGCATTCATGATGACTTTAAAGTTTTTCTCACCGGCATGTACAGCACCGGTGGCAAACAATAGTCCGGCGACTAAGCCCGCGCTTATAAATTTTGATAGTTTCATTGGTTTTTTCCTCTTAGATTAAAATTGTATTATTTATTTATATAAAGACCAGCGAAAATAAAATCGAGAGATTTCCCTCGTTTCTGTTTCGCTGGTCTAAATGATTATAACTCCAATTTGTTTCATGAATGTTTCATGAAATTCAAAATGAATTGCCGCAAAGCCGTAAAGACAATCCATACGATTCAGTCCGCAGTGTATAATCCGGCATAGATACTTTCAGTATTTTGCGATGATTCGAAAATTTCTCCAAAAGGTTTTTAAGCGAAAAGGAACTGCTGACACTGCCAGTGATTCACTTTTTCAGCTGTGTGTCATCCCGGTAACACGCCACGGCATACACCGCACCCAGATCAGCTCATGCGCTCTGAAAGTTACTCAGGAATTGCATAAATCCGGCTTTTCGGCTTTTGTTGTCGGCGGTGCTGTCAGGGATTTGCTGCTGGGACTGGAACCGAAAGACTTTGATGTTGCGACCAATGCAACGCCCGAACAGGTTCGTTCTGCGTTCCGACGATCGCGCATCATAGGAAGACGATTCCGTCTGGTGCATGTAATGTGCGGTCTTGAAACCGTAGAAGTGTCGACATTCCGCGGTCCCTCACCCGACGATGCTCACCCGCTCGGAATGAATAACAGTACTGATCAGCATGGTCGATTGCTGCATGACAATGTTTTTGGCAGCCAGGAAGAAGATGCCATACGGCGCGATTTCACCATGAATGCGCTTTTTTATGATCCAGCAACTGAAGAAATTCACGACTACCTGAATGGTTATGAAGACATCCGTTCCGGAACATTACGCATTATCGGCGAACCTGTTTCGCGCTACCGGGAAGACCCGGTTCGCATGCTCAGGGCTGTTCGTCTGGCAGCAAAACTCGGCTTGCAGATGGATCCAGAAACTGCGCAGCCTATCGGGGATCTGGCGCCGCTACTGCAAAATGTACCGACAGCACGCCTGTTTGACGAAATGCTGAAGTTGTTGTTGTCGGGTCATTCTTTAGCCTGCGTTATCGATCTGCGCGCTCGCGGGCTGCATCATGGATTACTACCTATGCTCGATATCATTCTTGAGCAGCCAATGGGCGAACGTTTCATCACACTCGCCCTTAAAAATACCGATGAAAGAGTCTTGCAGAATAAGCCCGTTTCCCCCGCATTTTTGTTTGCATCACTGTTATGGCATGAAGTGCTGGCCAGTTGGAATAGCTATAAAGCACATGGAGAGAAACCCTCTGTAGCCTTATACAAGGCGATGGATGATGTGCTTGCCAAACAGCAAAAAAATCTGGCAATACCGCGTCGTTTCTCTGCGACCATCCAGGAAATATGGATCATGCAACCACGTTTTGAATCGTGCACAGGGCGCGGACCTTTTCGTTTAATCAGCCATCCGCGATTCCGTGCGGCATATGATTTTATGCTGCTGCGTTCAGAAAGCGGGGAAACCAGTGCGGATATCGCTTCATGGTGGAAAGATTTTCTGTCTGCAAACCAGGAGCAACGGGATAAAATGATTCAGATACCGCCATCTCCAAAGAAGCGCAAGCGGCGAAACCGACGCAAATCAGACAGCAATAAAATCGATGTTTCTGAAAAAGCAGCATCCTGATATATGCCGCAGCTTAAGAAGCCTTTCAGCCGTGCTTATATCGCGCTTGGCAGCAATCTCGATAATCCGGTTGCGCATATCCGGCAGGCATATCTTGATCTGAATGCACTCGCAGATACATCAATACTGAGACATTCTTCACTCTATAAAAGCGCACCTGTAGGCCGGTTGGATCAACCTGATTTCATCAACGCAGTCGCAGAAATTGTAACAGTGCTTCAACCCGTGCAATTATTGAATGCACTGCTCAAAATTGAGCAAAACCATGGCCGTAACCGCGATAACTGCAATTCACTGAATGCACCACGTACACTGGATCTGGATATACTGCTGTACGATAATCTGCGACTGGAATCTGAAACCCTGGCATTACCGCATCCACGCATGATGCAGCGCGCCTTCGTTCTGTTTCCACTAATGGAAATCGCGCCCGATTGTGAAATTCCAGGACATGGTAAAATCGATCAATTTATTGTGCTTTGCCGCGACCAGACTATAGAACGACTGGATATTCCTGAATAAAGCCTGCTGTATTCACTTTCTATTCTCTCATTGATCTGCTCCTCAAAATGAAAACAACCATCAGCACATTGCGGAAAATGTATGAAAGCAGCGAGAAATTTGCTGTTTTAACCTGCTATGACGCTTTATTTGCCGGGATACTCGAAAACAGCGGTGTGGATGTTCTGCTGGTCGGCGATTCACTTGGAAATATTATACAAGGCGAAAAGACGACGCTCTCCGTTACGCTCGATGATATGATTTATCATACACGTTGCGTCGCACGGGGCGCTGAAAAAGCATTGGTCATGGCTGACATGCCGTTTGGAACTTCACAGCTGTCACCGCAGCACACTTTTAAAAACGCTGGCAAGCTTCTCGCCGCTGGCGCGCAGATAGTTAAAATAGAAGGTGGCCGCATCATGGCGGAAACGGTTGATTTTTTAACACAGCGCGGTATACCGGTTTGCGCACATATCGGCCTGACGCCGCAATCAGTTCACCAGTTCGGTGGTTATAAACTCCAGGGCCATTCTGAAACTACAGCCAGGCAATTAATCGATGATGCGCGAATTCTGGAAGAATCAGGCGCGGCATTACTGCTGATGGAGCTTGTACCAGCCACGCTGGCAAAACAAATTACTGAGGCGCTGCACATCCCGACGATCGGTATCGGCGCGGGACGCGCTTGCTCGGCACAGGTGCTTGTTCTACATGACATGCTTGGTTTGTATCAAGGAAAAAAACTTAAATTTATTAATAACTTTATGGAAAATGCATGCAGCATACAGGAAGCGGTGCGCAACTATGTCGAAGCGGTGAAAAATAACCGGTTTCCTGATAGCGAACATGAATATTAATATTAATTCTTTTTAAATGCCCAATTGAACGTTATACGCAATATTCCTGAACTCCGCGCGACACTGAAAAAAAACAACAAGATTGCTTTCGTACCGACCATGGGTAATCTCCATGAAGGACATCTAGCGCTGGTCCGGAAAGCAAAAAAAAATGCCGACTGCGTCGTTGTCAGCATTTACGTCAATCCGTTGCAGTTTTTGCCGAACGAAGATTTTAATCAATATCCACGGACACTTAACAAAGATTGTAAACTACTGGAAAGTCTGGATGTTGACATCGTTTTTGCGCCTGATGATAAAATTCTTTTTCCTGTTGAGCAGGAAATCTTGATACTATTACCGCCTGTCGCTGATCAATTTGAAGGCAGATTTCGTCCCGGCTTTTTTCGCGGTGTTGCAA
>CAZXBP010000249.1:0-3861 GCA_964639015.1 uncultured Nitrosomonas sp. | reverse complement strand
GTTGCCGGCCAATCGGAAAAAATGCCGAGAATGCCGACATCCTGCGCGAGTACATCCAGAGCCTGATACATGTCGCCGTCATTGTTGATTACCGCATCGGGGGAAACCGGATTCGGGTTTTGGCCATTCAGCGTCTGGAAGTACCAGGTGCCGCCGTTGGTCAACGGGCCGTCGCGCTCGAATGTCCAGGTGATAATATCCAACCCCGCGTCTTTCGCTGCTTTTGCGTAACGGGAGGGCACAATTTCGCCGTTGTCAATTTCCAGCAGCATCCACATCGGCGGCGCGATGATTTTTACGCCATCAGCAATCAGTTGTTCCATTGCCGGTGACCAGGTGGCCGGGTTGCGGTGATCGAATGCCGGATCGTCGTAGCGGCCGTCAAGATAAACCGCCTGCTTGCCGAAGTCCGGTTCGTTCTGAATCCAGTACAGTACATCATCGAGATTGAACGACTGCGCCCAGACTCTGGAAGCGCGCACACCGGCTTCTTTGTATTCATCAATCATTTTCTGTGCGTAATCGGCCTGTGAAAAGCCATCGAACGGCATCGGTACGTTCGGGGATTTCAGCTCCGGCGTCATTTTGACGCCCAGTTTCTGAAACAGCGCGATACTTTCCCGGTGCGTCAGCAACGTGCCGCGCGTCGCGTAAAGATCGGTTCTCCAGTCAGCCGTGCCTTTCAGATACTCGGCAACGCTGGTGGCGCGCGAATTGGCCGCATCCATCTTTCCCTGCAACGTTCTGAATTCGGCCAGCGTAATGTCGCTGGTGCAGCATTGCGCCGTGGCCGGCGTAATCAGGTTACCGGCAGCGTCAAGAACCGCGGGCTGGAACGGCACCGAACATTTTTCCGCCAGCGGTGTTTCCAAAATGTTGGTCGTGGTATGCAGATCGCACTGTGAGTGGCGACACACCAGTTCCTTGTCCTGGGTGAAGGTCACATCGCATTCAACAATCCCGGCGCCCATTCTGGCGGCGGCTTCGTATGATTCCAGTGTATGTTCGGGAAACTGCAATGGCGCGCCGCGGTGGCCGATGGAGAAGTCGGTGCGTTTGAACGGGCCTCTTTCACAGCTTTCCAGCTTATCTTTTAATGGACCCTGATCCATATCCTGAACCAGAAAAAACGGCCGTGGACCCAATTGAATATTCATTACGCGGCCTTTATTGCCAATCTGCAACGATGCCTCGTTATTCCCGCTCCAGCCTGCCACCGGCAGCGCAAGGGCAAGCGCAGTAATACTTGTCAGTATGATGTGTTTCATGTTGCTCTCCTCTGATAATGATATTTCGATGTCATTGCACGGATGCAACCCGCGCAATGAGCCGAAATGTTATCGAGTGAATGTTTCTGCCTGATGGCTGTTGCATGAAACTTTGATGACTTTATGATGAATATAACTGCATAAGTGAATGGATAAAACAGGTTTAATCAATTCAGGCCGAATGAAGTGATCAAAGTTCAGCCGTATTTATTTCTTTTCATGACTTTGTAACAATTCGATTTTAGTATGTTTTTGGTCAACTCAAATGTACTTAATCATTTATGCCAAAAAATCCAAAGAAAATTTTCGTGCTTGATACTTCGGTCATTCTGTACAACCATCAGGCGATTTACAGTTTTGCGGATAACGATGTTGCCGTTCCGATTACCGTTCTTGAAGAACTCGATCATTTCAAGAAAGGAAATGAAACAAAAAATTTTGAAGCGCGGGAGTTTATCCGCATCATGGACCATCTGTCGCTGCATTACTCGCTGCAAAACTGGATTCCGATTGATCGGCCCGATCATGGACGAATCAAGGTCGTTATGCAGGAACAGGCGAACGGGCTCGATGCGACGCATATTTTTGGCGAAAACACCGCAGACCACCGCATTCTCAATACAGCCATTGCTTTAAGTAACGCATTTCCCCGCAAAAAAATTGTGCTCGTCACCAAAGACATCAATTTGCGCTTAAAAGCCAAGTCGCTGAATATCACCGCGGAAGATTTCCAAACCGGAAAAATCAAAGACCTTGAATCACTCCACACCGGCAGCGCCATGATCGAAGGTCTGTCGAAAAAAATAATTGATGGGATATACACTCATGATTTCTGCTTGCCTGAAGCTATCGGCATTGATACCGCTATTCCCAATCAATACTATATTCTTAAAAACGGACGGACTTCAGTGCTGGTGTTTTATAATCCGGAATCACGCAGAATCGAGCGTATTCAAAAGAAATCCGCATACCGGATTTCTCCGCGGAATGCGGAACAGGTTTTCGCCCTGCACGCCATCACGCACCCGCAAATCAAGCTGGTTACCCTGCAAGGCGGGGCGGGCACCGGAAAAACATTGCTGGCGCTTGCCGGCGCGCTGGATCAGAAACGGCATTTCAAGCAAATCTATCTGGCGCGCCCCATTGTGCCGCTGAGCAACAAGGATATCGGCTATTTGCCCGGTGATGTCATCTCCAAACTCAATCCCTATATGGAGCCGCTTTGGGATAACCTGAAGTTCATCAAAAGCCAGTTCAGCGAAAGAGACAAGGAGTTCAGGCAAATCACGGAAGCGGTCGAACAGGAAAAACTCACCATCACGCCGCTGGCGTAAATTCGCGGCAGGAGTATCTCGAACGTGTGCTTTATTGTCGATGAAGCGCAGAATCTGACGCCGCACGAAGTCAAAACCATCATCACGCGCGCCGGCGAGAATACCAAAATCATCTTTACCGGCGATATTTACCAGATCGACACCCCTTATCTGGATTCACAAAGCAACGGTCTGTCGTATCTCATCGACAAAATCAAACATCACGATATTTTTGCGCATGTCCGGTTGGAAAAGGGTGAGCGGTCGCATCTGGCTAATCTGGCCAATGAATTGCTGTAAAAAAAGCCTCGTTGCTTAAACGAGGCTTTTAAAGTGGTGCGCCCGTCAGGACGCACTTACCTAAAGGCTGAAGTCCTCTACTCGCCCGACAAGGGGAAGAGTTAGCCGAACGGCAAAGGTGTCGTGGGTGACTGCAAATCTGGAGGAAGCTGAAGGCAAAGCGCTGGCCTGACGAACAGGAAGTGGATATGAGGCGGCACGGCGGGGTAAGGCGGCCATTATCGTCGAAGCCCGAAATTTGTACGGAACGCCGTGACGTAAATCCGACAGGCATAAGCGTGAAGGTGAGTTCGTAATACCCGGGGCGATTCACAGCGACTAAACGTATCAGTTGGTCGCGCCTGTTAAAGCGGGTGTTTGATATCGACATCGAGCACTGTCCGCACTGTGGTGGAGCCCTGAAAATCGTTGCCGCCATTCTGGAATCTGGAGCAATCACCAAAATTTTTGATCATCTCGACCTGCCGGTACGGGACGCCTTTCACGCGAATAGTGAAGAAGCGCCCTAAACCAATACTTTTTGTTGCGGATCGAACACAAATTTTGCCAAGTTTGGATGATTTCCGGTCAGGTTGACAGCCAAGCTCCCTTCCGATACATTCGACCCTGTAAAAAGGTCGTTTATTTTTCCTATGCCCAACAAACACCACACTGAACGGCACTCCAAGCATTCTATCGCGCACTAGCTACGCTTTCATCGATTTCTTGTTGGAACAAAACACCATCTAATGCCACACTCACTGCAAAAGCCTGTCAGGAAAACCTTATGCCCACTAAAAAAATTGTCCATATCAAAATAGCACCTGCACAAGCTGTGTTGTCACCTGCGCAAAAGAAATTCAACAACCTGATCAAAAAAATCGATGCGCAAAAACAACTATTGGCGGAATGGCAGGAAATGTTCGAGCGTTGCCGTCGTGACGCTGTCGAGAAGCTGGCGCCGTTAAAACAAAGCATGAAAGAACAGCAAACGGCGATGG
>CAZXBP010000248.1:0-3910 GCA_964639015.1 uncultured Nitrosomonas sp. | reverse complement strand
TTTTTGTTGATGGAAAACAAATAGCCGAACTGGGCAGCAAAATTTTCCCCACACAAAAAATTACATTACACAAACTCGCAGTCTCGCAGCAAACTCAGCTTGTCACAATACTACTCAATAAGCCCGTTGGTTACGTTTCTGGGCAGGCAGAATCGGGGTACCTGCCTGCAATTCATTTAATCACTCTGGAACGGCAGTTTTGTGAAAAATCGCCCTGCCCGCAATTCAAAAATTCGCATCTCAGAAATCTGGCGCCAGCCGGACGTTTGGATATCGATTCGCAGGGATTGCTGGTACTGACCCAGGACGGACGCATTGCCAAACAATTAATTGGCAGCGAATCTGCAATTGAGAAGGAATATCTGGTCAGGGTTCAAGGATATCTTCCATCTGAAAAGCTGGCTTTGCTCAATTATGGATTAAAGCTGGATGGCAAAGCGTTAAAGCCGGCGCAAGTAATTTGGCAAAATAAAGATCAGTTACGCTTTATCTTGCGCGAAGGTAAAAAGCGCCAAATACGCCGCATGTGTGAAATGGTCAATTTACAGGTGACCGGCCTGAAACGTGTGCGGATTGGAAAAATCAGATTGGGTAATCTACCGGAAGGAAAATGGCGATATCTCAGGAGCGAAGAACATTTCTGACTACAACTGCAACACTTCTACTAAACTGTTTGAAAATCCAAAGATATAGCTCATATTGTTAATTTTGTTTAATATCAGCAAATTACTTTCTTGGAAACAACACATTAAACCTAAAAACCGCAATTGACCGTTATCCGGGATAACTAACGATATGAATACATGAAACAATTCGAGTAATTCTGGTTCATCCGGATGGTGAGTCAAACGATGGTGTTTACAGCACGCCGCTTGTTAATTTTTGCTGCGTTACAATTCGTTGTAATAACGCGTTATTACGCCTCATTGTGCCTTGCCAAACACAAACTCAACGCACTTTAAACTTCATTCAATTGAGGTTTTTAGGTTAAAAGCACTAATCCTTTTCATTATTGTTTCGCGCAATAACATCCAATACATTTAAAACATTCCATTCTTGACTCAGGTTACTATTTTCAATCCAATTGAATATGCTTGCTCACTCCCACTTATTTTTGCCCGAATTTGATTCGCCGCAGTCGCTCAGAACACGTATAGGCTTATTAAGCAAAACCGCAGAAATCGGAGAATGGTTCATGCATTTTGCTGCAAATACGGTGACATGGTCGGAATATCTTTATGAATTTTATGAATTAGACAAAAATTCCGTTTGTCCGTCCATTCCGGATGACGCGGATTTTTATACACATTCTGAAAAAGAAAAAATGCACGCACAGATTAAATCTGTTACAGAGACAAAATCTGAATGCACCGAAGAATTCATGATTGTGATGCCCGATGGTCGGCTTAAATGGCATGCAACAACCCTTTATCCTGTACTGGGTCCCGACGGAATGACAATCGGTTTATATGGTATTGTACAAAATATCACTGCAAAGAAGGAACAAATACGAGAGCAACGGCTCTACCAGCGAATCTTCGACCAGCTTCCGGCCGGATTATTCGTCATGAACCCGAAAGGAGCCTGCGTCTATGTAAATCAGACTGGCGGAACGCTGAAAAAACACGCCATAACAGTATCAACCGATACGGCAGTGCACAAACATGACTATCCGGCGAACACGGCGTCTGAAGCTGATGTGACTGAATCTGAAAAATGCGCACGCCTGAAACAGTGCATAACTGATAAACAGCCAATAATTTTTGAAGAAAAACTGACAGACACAAAAGGCCGTAAACGGATTTTTTCGACAAGGCTGCTGCCGCTTCTGGATGAAAGCGGCAACGTAGATTATTTCATCGAATACACCACAGATATCACTGCCAAACAGAAATATGAGCTGGAACTCCAGCGCATGGCTTACGTCGCGGAAAAAACCAACGGGCTCGTCATGATTACAGACCCTGACCGAAAAATCATCTGGGTAAATCGCAGCTTTGAAAAGATTCTGGGTTACCATGCAAAAGAAGTAATCGGACGCAATCCCGCATCTTTCCTCCAGGGAGCTGAAACAGCTTCAGAAACGATAGGCGAAATTTCCCGTTCATTGAAAAACACCGGTTCCTTTTCGGGTGAAATTTTAAATTACACCAAACGTGGCGAAAAAATCTGGCTTTATCTCAACATAACTGCTGTCCACGACAGCACGGGTAAATTGATCAATTATGTAGCAGTTGAAAATGACATCACGCTCATTAAACAGGCTGAACAGCGATGGCAACAGGCTGTGGAAAAAGAACGTGAACTCAACCGTTTTAAAACCCAGTCCGTCAATCTGGTATCGCATCAATTCCGTACTCCGCTTGCCGCAATCAGGTCGAGCATTGATCTGCTGGACCTGAAACTGGAATCCCTTGGAAATTCACCCGCCTTTATCGATGTCTTTCATCGACATAGGCACATTATTACGGAAGAAAGCATACGCATGACGGAGCTGATGGAGAATATTCTGGATATCGGACGAATGGATGAAGGCAAAATAGAGCTTTCCAAGAAAGCGCTTCCGTTCAAACAATTTATGGATACTTTTGTTCAAACAGATGTTGAAACCGGCGGACAGCATAGAAAACTGAACTATCGCTTCGATGCGCCGGACAGCGTCATCAAGCTGGATGAAATTCTGATGCGGAATGTTTTACGCAACATTGTGTCAAATGCATTCAAGTATTCCGAAGGAAAGCAGGCGCCCGAAATGACGGTTTATTACACCAACAGAACGTACTTTATCAAAATCAAGGACTATGGCATCGGTATTCCGGAAAAAGATCAGCCTTTTTTATTTCATTCGTTTTTCCGTGCCTCAAATATCGGAAATCTTCCCGGCAGCGGATTGGGTCTTATGATTGCAAAAAAATTAATCCAGCTGCATGGCGGCGATATTCATTGCGAAAGCAAAGCCGGCGAAGGCTGTACCGTGACGATTCAATGTGCCTGAGTAATGAAAGATATTCAGATTCTTATTATTGAAGATGAGGCAACGCTGCGGGACAACATCGCTGAAATTATCGTGCATTATGGTTTTCGTGTGATCACTGCGCCTTCCGGCGAGGAAGGTGTCAAAGTGGCAACGCAGGTTGTCCCGGATATTATCGTTTGCGACCTTATGCTCCCGGGAATTGATGGTTACGAAGTATTGAACACCGTTAAACAGATACCCGGATTGATATCAACCGCATTCATATTTTTAACTGCTAAATCAACCCGTACGGATATCCGTACGGGTATGGACATGGGCGCGGACGATTACCTTACCAAGCCCTTCACCAAGGAGGAATTGATCAACAGCATCAAGGCAAGAGTTCAGAAACTGATCAATTTACGCGCAAGCCAAATTGAAAACGATGCCTTTATATCATCCGCGGCTGAAAGAATGACAATGCTTACTAAAGCCGAGCGCAAGGTACTTAACAAAATTTCCGAAGGCTTCACCACGCCGCAAATTGCCGAGAAGCTTTTTCTCAGTTCGAAAACCATCGAAAATCACCGCATGAATATTTCGCGCAAACTGAGTCTGAGCGGACCAAACAGCTTGATAAGCTTTGCGTTGCGTTTGAAGGCGCATCATTTTGATCAATCATTCCCTGAAAAATCAGCTTCTCCATTAACAGCAGACAACCAGCACACTGTTTCATAATTATTTTTCAGTTATTACTTACTTCTTCATTTCCATACCAAAAATAAGGGTATCCCCTCATTGTATAAAAGTAGCATTCCATTATTCTTATAAGCTCCAAAAGTTCTTTTCCGAGAGTGCTGTCAGTACAGTCTCTAACTGTGGGAAGGCTTTGACGTAGTATTGCCTAACTTTAATTTTGGAGGTTTATCATGGCAACAACGTATGGAACGAGTA
>CAZXBP010000247.1:0-3985 GCA_964639015.1 uncultured Nitrosomonas sp. | reverse complement strand
TTTCTTCGACGCGATTTGCGGCGTCCGGCCGATTACTTCGCTATTCTCGGACAGTTTCCTAGCCCCGCAAGCCAATAACAATGGGTATAACCAATATAATGCGCTCGAATTCCTAAAATAAGCACGCGGTGTCGCGTCTGCGGAATGTCATATTTTTCTGCTTTCACCAGAAAATCTTCCGGTTCACATTTCTCGGGAGATCCGGCATCTGCCAGAGAAAACAGCCTGTAGCCGAGACCAGTGTTTCGGTCGTTGACAGACATATCCGGTTTCCACAGATCGTTCAATATACGCCCGATGATTTTTTGACCGGAGTGCTGTGCGGATAGCATTCCCTTCACATTTTCCATTACGAACACCGGCGGACGGTGATCCGCGATGATGCGCAGATATTCCCGGTAAAGGAAATGGCGTTCGTCATTCTCAAAATCAGGATGAGTGCTCCGCATGCGCGCGCGACCGACAAGTGAATATGCCTGACAGGGTGGCCCGCCGACCAGCACCCATTTTTTACTGCCATTCAGTCTCTGACTGATGAGGTTATATACCTCATGTTGGGGAGCATTGCCAAGTTCGATGCACTGCACTTCTTCAGTTGCAGCCCTGGTTTGCAGAGGATAAGAATCGAATAACTCCGCCTTGGTAATCTCCCCCATGGCATAAGACCAGTATTCCTACGGAGTTTTTTCGGGATCGAACTGACGGTAAAAGTTTCGCAGCATCAATGTGCTGTGTGCGACCGGGTCTTTCTCAATCGAAAGGGCAAGTCTGAATAATGTCTTTTCCGCATCATGGCGCAAGGCAGCAAAGCCCTCTCCAAGCCCTCCCGGCCCCGCGAAAATGTCAATTACTTTATAGGGTTCTTTGCCGGCCATTGTTGCTTTCACATAAGTAGACAAGTAATTCTGGCGACACCGGATGAAAATATCGTATGGGTGTTGTGAGTCCTGTCCTGTTTGTGCAGATTCGTATCTGCATGACAACGTTTAGCCCCAAATTGACATTGGCGGCAGATTCGCAAATCAAGAATATCAACGCAGAGTTTTTATGGTTGTATTTTATTTCACGATGCCGGTTTTTTGTTTACTTGGGTGTTTCCTTCTTGGGTTTCTTGGTTTCCTTGTTTTTTCGTTGCTGTCCTTTGGCCATGATCGTTCTCCTCGTGTAATCCAACTGTATTATAATGAAAAATTGCAGTTTACCGTTTGAATGGATATTTGTTCGACAGACCGGCCTCAATAAACTTATCCATAACGCATAATCCTGCTCTGTGGTTAACTCGCTGCAAGTGAATTGTACAGTTTGTTGCTGCATAGCAGTATTGTAATTTTTGAAATGAAATAACACAAAGTTCTATTTGGCGGTCGATGGGTATGGCTTGCCGGAGATTCCCAGACGTGCAAGCGAAGGGCTATGACAGCGAATGTATGCCGGAACAGATTACGAAGAATGGGCTCAGGCCGAATTGCCGGGAGAGCGCAGCGTAATATGGATTTGGATTTGAACAGCTACCGGCATCCGGTGGAAAATGTTTTTGCCCGGCTAAATTGATGAGAAGTCATAATGATGCTGGATTCGCTGTCGATCGTCGTGCGTCTGCTGCTACACATCATTTTCTGTTCGGACTATTAAGGGTTTCTGCAACAAATAATTGATCAGGCAGTTTAATAACCTATATAGAGGTACAGTCTTCATGTCAGGAAGCAATGTCATGCATCGCATTCTGCTTTGCTTTGCTTGTTTTTTTACGCTCACCGGTTGTTTATCACCAATCACGTTAAATCGCGCAGTGATCGCTTATGACGAGGCAGTCAGCAAGGCTGAATCGGAACAGTTGCTGATCAATATTGCGCGCGCGCAGCATCACCAGTCGATTCACTTTACGCGGGTTCCCAATATCGCGGCTACCTTCGATTTTCGTATCAATGCAGGCGGTACGCCTGCGCTAACCGGTGAGTCGGGTGGTTTGCTGATGCCGCTATTTGGTGGCAGCGTGGCCGAAAATCCGACTTTCACTATTGTGCCGATTGAAGGTGAGGAATTCACCAAGCGGCTGCTCACGCCATTTCATCAAAGCAAGCTCACGTTGTTGCTGCGTCAGCATTTCGATGTCGATCTGTTGCTGCGCATGCTGGCGCAGGAAGTGCATTTGCAGCATGGCCACGCACAAAACAGAACAGATGAAGTCCGGAATGATCCAGAGCATCATTTCCGTTCCAGACGCGGCAAGCACCACCACGGTAGCCGGCAGGAAAGTCACGTTGACCCGCAGCGCGTCGGGGGACGGCATGATTTATCTGAACGCGCGATTCAATTGACTGAGGAACAGGAATACCGTGTACGCCAGCGCAGCGAGCGGCACCGCAGACAGGTCGCTTATCGCAACAATCCGTCCAGCCAGACCGAATATGAAATGTTCCGCCGGGTCGTGCTGCATCTTTCAGCCATTCAGGATCAGCGGAAACTTTACGCCGAGCCGCTGACGTTCGAGCGCAGCTGGAGGATTCCCGCCGGTTCGGTATCGGCGGAAGGATTTCAGGCGCTGGAGAAGGAGTTTACCGTTCACTACAATCCGGAAGACAATACCTATACACTGAGCAAGCAAATACTGGGGCCGGTGCTTATCACCAATTACGACCCCGATATTATATGCTGCGAGGAAAGAGCGGAACTGTTCGATCTGACAAGTCCGTGGATTGAACACGATGTGGCTTTTGACATTCGTCCTGATTTCGTCGGCGGCGAATGGCCTATTCGAGGATCTTTCCGGCTCAGAAGCTTTCACTCGATTTTGAATTTTCTTGGCCATTCCCTCGGAGAGGAGGCAGAATATCATGTCGAGAAAGACCCGCGCACGCCGCCCATCAAGCGCGACGAGAATCCCGCCATGACGCTGGATCTGGTGGTGTCGGAAACACCGCTGAAAAACGTCGGTCTGTCTATTCGTTCAAATGGCAAGTATTACGCCGTCAATACCGAAGGTCATCTGGCGCATTGGAATCTGAATGCATTTCAATTACTGAATATCCTGTTTCGGATGACGGTTACCGATGCCCCGCTTTTTAGCGCGCCGGGTATTACTATTGCAAAATAGTCAATGAAGCCTACTTTAAGTTCCGAATTATTGGCAGCAATGCAGCGCACAACTAATTGAAGTATTTGCTTCTATCTTACTCTGAGAGGGGCTGTCGCATCAGAACGCTGTTAAATAACCTGTGAAGCGTGCTGGATAAGCGAAGCGCAAATGCATTACACGTCAGTGGCGCAATGGAGTGAATCGGATGGAAATTTCCGGCTTCCAGATATTGGAATCACGTTTGACCAACGGTTCTTTCAAGAGCGCCGACAACAAGACTCAATTCGCCAGGTATCAATATACTGCAATATGATCTTTAACAGCCAGGTTCCATGGGTGGCTATAGACATGCACCCGTCGTGTTGACAGTCCATGAGAATCGAGCAGTAGCCCATCGATATGCGTCCAGCCAAGTATGCCTTCGCGCAAATTGTAGGCATCCAGCCCTTTTTCGCGTAAAGTTCTGGCATAGTATCCGCTGCGATAACCTATCGTGCAGTAAACAATGATTTTTTTGTGTTGATGATCAGCCAGGTGGTGTTCGAAGAAGTCGCCGTCAACAGCGCCGGGAATAGCTGAAACCTGGCGTTCCTGTGGTGTGCGCACATCGACAAGAATAAAGTTTTTCGCGGTGTCGGGTGCGGATGAGTCAATCAGTGCTTTGAGTGTTTTACCGGAAACCTCAGGGATGTCACCAAATTCCAGTTTTACTAATGTGTAAGCCGTGTTTATGAAAAGCTTTGGCGAAAAATAGCAGGCTGCTGCAAATCCGAGTACAGCAAGCAGACTGATTCCGGCAAAAAATTTCAGCAGATGCATGAGTAATAGAACAGCAATTGGTATAACTTCAGATTGCCGGGAGGCTGTCCGAGAATAGCGATCGTAGCGAGGACGAGTCTGATTGAGCGG
>CAZXBP010000246.1:0-4003 GCA_964639015.1 uncultured Nitrosomonas sp. | reverse complement strand
CACAAAAACCCTGTCAAGTACTTTTTGCAGTTTTTCTCGCTGAATAATTACAAAATAATTAGCCCGGAAGCGTATACTTGGTGAAATGTTGTTCATTAAAAGATGCTGATGATGCGATCTGTGATCTGCAATATTACGTGAGAATTGCCATGAGGTACCTCAAATTACCTAATTTTTGTTGGTGGTCAGTTTTATTTTTAATTACTTCTCTATCTTATACTCTGGTTTTTGCTGAAAACACTATAGCCAGACTGGATGAACTCGTCAAGGAAACGCTGGCGAATAACCCGGATATTCATGCGAGCCATCAACGATGGGAATCTTCCAAAGCCGTAATCCCGCAGGTGCAAACCCTGCCCGACCCGAAAGTGGCGATAGGCTATCGGGATGCTGCGCGTCAGGATGTGCTGTATGGTCTCAGTCAGGAAATCCCGTTTCCAGGTAAATTAAGCCTTAAGGGTGAGGTTGCCGCACGCAGATCCGATCGTATAGAGCAAGATTATCTGGCAACAAAATTATCGGTTGTGGCCAGGCTAAAGGAAGTATTTTATGACCTTCACTTCGTTCATGACTCAATTCGTATTTTGCAACAAACCAAGTTGCTGCTGCAGGAATTTGAAAAAACGGCCAATGCGCGCTATTCAGTCGGTCAGGCTGCGCAACAGGATGTTTTGCGGGCGCAAACAGAGATTTCACGCTTGCTGGCGCGTCTGGCCACGCTGAAACAGCAACAGCAGTCACTTCATGCAGGCATCAATCAGATTCTGAACAGATTTCCCAGCAATCCATTAGGTGTGCCTGAAGAAGTACAGTTTACACCGATGCGTTACTCCCTTGATGAGCTGAATGAACTGCTGGATTACACTTCACCTTTATTGCAGGGCCAGCAAAAAACCGTAGCACAGGGTGACCAGGTTATTGCCTTGGCCAAGCGGGAATATTACCCGGATTTTGAACTCAGCGGTCTGGGTTTTCGCGATCCGGTGACGGATGCCAATGGCTATCAGGTGATGCTGAACGTAAAGATTCCACTTTATTACGCAACCAAACAACGGGAAGGTGTGAATGAAGCTGTGGCGAGCCGTGAGGCGGTATTTCAGGATCTGCATGCATTGCGGCAGGAATTGCTGGCGCGTATCAGGGATAACGTGGCAAAAGCCGAACGCGCCGAAGAACTCATCAAATTGTTAAGAGATGCCATTATTCCCCAGTCACGATTGACGCTGGCTTCAGCGCAAGCCAGTTATGCAGTCGGCAAAGTGGATTTTTTAACCTTGTTGAACAGTCTGCTCGTGCTGCAGGAAAATGAACTGGAATTTCACAGTGAAATGGTCGAGCATAAAAAAGCTTTGGCCCGGTTGGAAGGGATCATTGGAGTGGCACCATGACAGCACGGTTACGCTATGGATTGATCATTACTGTCGTGGCCATTGTTGTTATTATGGCAGTTTTTTTATTCATCCGTTTCGAGCAGCCGGTGCTCAAGGAATCATCCCCGCTTGCTTCGGACCGGGAAAGTAAAAAAACTATGCAGAGCAACCATAAGGAAATGGTTGAAGGAAGTACGGCACATGAACATCCTTCCTCTGTAGAATCGCCGAACACCACGCTCATCCCGCTGGAACGCATGCAAACCATCGGTGTCACGTTCGAGCCGGCAGCACGGCAACCTGTGGATCATATCATTCGCACCGTAGGGCGGGTGGAAGTCGATGAAAGGCTGCTTTCGCGTGTCACCATCAAGCTGGAGGGGTGGGTAGACCAACTGTTTGTTAATTTTACCGGTGAGCGTGTCAAGCAAGGTCAAGTGTTGTTTACTTTATACAGCCCTGAATTGGTGGCCACCCAGGAGGAATACCTGATAGCGCTCAGCAGCAGCCGGACGCTGGGGAAAAGCGAGTTTCCGGAAGTCGCACGCGGTGCGCAAGCCTTGCTGGCGTCATCGCGCCGCAGACTATTATTGTGGGACATTAAACCCTGGCATATTCGTGATCTGGAACAGACCGGTGAAGTTTTGCTCACTTTGCCGATCCACGCACCACAAAGTGGTACCGTGATCAACAAAACGGCCGTAGTTGGATTGCATACCAAACCCGGCGATGAGCTGTATACCATTGCTGATCTTTCCAGAATTTGGATTATCGGTGATATCTACGAATACGAGATGCCTCTTGTCGCGATTGGTCAGAGTGCTACCGTCACGCTATCCTATGTGCCGGATATGAAACTGCAGGCGCGTATCACTTTTATTCATCCTACAATCGATCCACAAACGCGCACGGGTAAGGTGCGCTTTGAACTCGATAACCCAGGCGAACGGCTCAAACCGGGCATGTATGCTAATCTGGAACTTAAGATACCACTGGGAGTACGGCTTGTCGTGCCTAGAAATGCGGTGCTGGAATCGGGTGAGCGGCAGATCATTTTCATCCACCACGGTGGGGGCCGACTCGAATGGCGCGAGGCCAAAATCGGCCAACGCAGCGGTGATTGGCTAGAAGTATTGGAAGGCGTCACGGAAGGAGAACACGTCGTCACTTCGGCCAATTTCCTGATCGATTCCGAAAGCCAGTTGAAAGCGGCGGTTGGTGGCATGCCGGGCATGAAGCATTGAGGTAACGATTATGGTCGAAAAACTGATCGAATTTTGCGCCCAAAACCGGTTCATCGTGTTTCTGCTGGTGTTCGGTGCAGCCACCGGCGGTCTGTGGGCCATGAAGAATACTCCCGTCGACGCCTTGCCGGACTTATCCGATACGCAAGTCATCATCTATACCAAGTGGATGGGACGCTCTCCGGATTTGGTAGAGGATCAGATCACCTATCCCATCGTCACTGCCCTGTTGTCCGCGCCCAATGTGACGGTGGTGCGCGGATTTTCGGATTTCGGTTTTTCCTATGTCTATGTGCTGTTCAAGGAAGGCACCGACATTTACTGGGCGCGATCCCGTGTGTTGGAATATATGAACCAGTTATCCGGCAAGCTGCCTGATGGCGTAGCGCCACAACTGGGACCGGATGCCACCGCAGTGGGCTGGGTGTTCCAATACGCTTTGGTGGATGAAAGTGGCCAACAGGATCTCGCTTCGTTGCGCTCGTTCCAGGACTGGTATCTGCGTTACTGGCTGGCGGCTGTAGACGGGGTTGCGGAAGTCGCTAGCGTTGGCGGTTTTGTTCGTCAGTATCAGATTAATCTCGATCCCACCAAAGTACTGGCTTATAAACTCAATCTGAACGAGATTGTCGACAAGGTACGTATGAGCAACCTGGATGTGGGCGGTCGCGTGGTGGAGTTTTCCGGCATTGAGTACATGATCCGGGGGCGCGGTTATATTAAATCCACTGCAGATATCGAAAAAATCGCCGTGGGGGTTGATGCGCGCGGCACACCGATCCTGCTGCGCGACGTCGCCTCGGTCAGCCTCGGACCGGAAATGCGCCGCGGCATCGCAGAACTGAATGGCCAGGGAGAGACCGTGGGGGGGGTAGTCATCATGCGCTATGGCGAGGATACGCCCGCTGTCATTGAGCGGGTCAAGGCCAAGCTCAAGGAGATCGAGCCGTCCTTGCCCAAGGGGGTCAAGATTGTTACGGTCTACGATCGCAGCGATCTGATCCACCAATCCATCGCCACCGCTACAGAGAACCTGATCGAAGAACTGGTGGTGGTCAGCGTACTCATTTTCGGATTCCTGTTGCATTTTCGCTCCGCGCTGATTCCGATAATCACTTTACCCCTCGCGATTTTGATCGCTTTTATCCCCCTATATTACCTCGGCGTCGGCCTGAATATCATGGCAATCGGCGGCATTATCGTCGCCATTGGCGACATGGTGGATGCATCCATCATTATGGTGGACAACGCCCACAAGCGGCTGGAAGAATGGGAGCAAAACGGACGTAAAGGCGACCGCGAGCGCATTCTGATTGATTCAGCCCAGGAAGTGGGGCCGCCAATTTTTGCCTCACTGCTGGTCATCGCGATCGCTTTCATGCCCGTATT
>CAZXBP010000245.1:0-4007 GCA_964639015.1 uncultured Nitrosomonas sp. | reverse complement strand
AAAAATAAAAATCAACGCACTTTAAACCCCATTCAACCGAGGTTTTTAGGTTAAAGAAACTGTAATACTCAATCAAGCTATTTCAAACGCGAAACAGAGTAAAGAAGACTGCAAATTTGCGATTTACCGGAGTCACCTATGTCAACCATTGAATCCGTTTTAAATGAATCACGCATTTTCCCACCCGCCAGGGATTTTGTGCAGCAAGCCAATGTATCCGGCATGGAATCATACCAGACGCTTTGCCATCAGGCTCAGGCGGATTATCAATCGTTCTGGGCGCAACAGGCTAAAACACATTTAGTCTGGCACAAACCGTTCTCACAGATATTGGATGACAGTAATGCGCCATTTTTCAAGTGGTTTGGCGACGGCGAACTAAATATCTCGTACAACTGCCTCGATCGCCATTTAACAACGCAGCCGGAAAAAATCGCTATTATTTTTGAATCCGATGACGGTGAAGTGACGCGCGTTACTTATCGGGATCTTCATCAACGTGTATGCAGGCTGGCCAATGCGCTGAAATCGCAGAATATCCACAAGAACGATCGCGTCATCATTTATATGCCGATGCGTATCGAAGCTGTCGTCGCGATGCAAGCCTGCGCACGGATTGGTGCGATTCACTCTGTCGTATTTGGTGGATTTTCATCGAAAAGCCTGCACGAACGTATCGTCGACGCAGACGCCAAAGCTGTAATCACAGCCGACGAACAGGTGCGCGGCGGCAAACACAATGCGCTCAAGGCAACTGTGGATGAAGCCATCAGCATGGGTAATATCGAATCGGTGAAGACAGTCGTGGTTTTTCAACGCTCGGGAAACAAAGTTCCTTTCAATTCTCAACGCGATGTCTGGTGGCATGAAATAACCGAGAACGCGGACACACACTGCGAACCCGAATGGATCAATGCCGAGCATCCCTTGTTTACGCTTTACACCTCCGGATCCACCGGCAAGCCGAAAGGCGTACAGCATGCCAGCGCCGGCTATCTGCTTGGCACCATGGTCAGCATGCATTGGGTATTCGACTACAAACCGTCCGATATTTTCTGGTGTACCGCCGATGTCGGCTGGATAACCGGGCACAGTTACGTAACCTATGGACCACTGGCCATGGGCGCAACCCAGATCATTTTTGAAGGTGTACCCACCTATCCGCATGCCGGAAGATTCTGGGAAATTATCGACAAACACAAAGTCACCACGTTTTACACGGCACCCACGGCCATTCGTTCGCTGATCAAATTGGGCGCGGATTTGCCTGACAATTATGACCTATCATCGCTGCGGCTGCTGGGTTCGGTAGGTGAGCCGATCAATCCCGAAGCATGGATGTGGTTTTACGAAAAGGTAGGGCATTCGCGCTGCCCGATTGTGGATACATGGTGGCAAACAGAGACCGGCAGCCATATGATTGCACCGCTTCCGGGTGTTGCGCCGCTAAAACCCGGTTCATGTACATTGCCGTTGCCGGGTATTTTTGCTGCTATCGTCGACGAAGCCGGACACGACGTTGAAAAAGGAAAAGGCGGATTCCTTGTCATCAAGAAGCCTTTTCCATCACAAATCCGCACACTGTGGCGCGATCCGGAACGCTTCAAAAAAGCTTATTTCCCGGAGGATATCGGCGGCGGCAAATATTATCTGGCCGGAGATTCCGCTTACTGCGATGAAGATGGCTATTTCTGGATTATGGGACGCATTGACGACGTACTCAACGTTTCCGGACACCGCTTGGGCACCATGGAAATCGAATCCGCGCTGGTCGCCAATCCTTTGGTGGCAGAAGCGGCTGTTGTCGGCAAGCCACATGAGGTCAAGGGCGAAACTATTGTTGCCTTTGTCGTACTGAAAGGCGATTATCCGAAAGGCGAGGAAGCCGATAGGATTATCCAGGAATTACGCGATTGGGTAGCCCGTGAAATCGGTCCGATTGCAAAACCGGAAGAAATACGCTTTGGTGAAAATTTACCGAAAACACGGTCCGGTAAAATCATGCGCCGCCTTTTGCGCGCACTCGCCAAGGGAGAAGAAATTACCCAGGATGTTTCCACGCTTGAAAATCCGGCGATTCTGGATCAGTTGAAACAGACAAGCTGACCCATCCATACAAGATCAAAACCATTATTTCATTCATGACACTCCCACTCGTTACTGATTATCCCGATGGCATCAGCGCAATTGACGCGCAATTTCACCGACCCAAACGTGCTGCCATTCATCTCATTGTCGAAAATGGAAAAATGGCGCTGGTCGACACCGGCACGACTTTCTCTATCCCGGGCGTTATCAGCGTTCTTCAAAAAAAGAATCTGGCGATTGAGGATGTCGACTATATTATTCTTACCCACATTCATCTGGATCACGCCGGCGGCGCAAGCCATTGCATGCGAATCTTCCCCAACGCAAAGCTCGTCGTGCATCCACGCGGCGCCCGCCACATGGCGGATCCGGACAAATTGATTTCCGGAGCAATTGCTGTTTATGGCGAAACTGAATTTAAACGTGTCTATGGCGAAATATATCCTATCGACAAAAAACGCATCGTTGAAGCACCCGATGAAAGCAGAATTGAACTGAATGGCCGCTCACTGCTGTTTCTTGATACACCCGGTCATGCTCGCCATCACAACTGCATCTATGATGAAAAGAGCAATTCATTTTTTACCGGTGATACGTTTGGCGTGTCGTACCGGGAACTGGATGTCAATGGCATGGAATTTGTCTTTCCCACCACCACGCCGGTGCAGTTCGATCCCGAGGCGGCACACGCATCCATAGATCGCATGATGCGATTTAACCCGGAATATGCTTTTCTGACACATTACAGTCGCATCTGTCATTTGGAACGGCACGCGGAATCAATGCACGGACTGATAGACGCGCATGTCGACATCGCACGGAGTACGCAGGATCACGCTGATGCAGCCGCAGCCAGCAGATTCGATACGATCCGCGCGGCATTGCAGGCACTACTGTCGCAGCGCATCAGATCACATGGCTGCACCATGTCTGAGGAAGATATTACAAATTTATTGTATTCAGATATCCGCTTGAATACATTGGGTCTGGAACACTGGCTCGATCATTAAACCTTAAAATGATGCCCCCGCTAATCCAATTTATTATTATCCACTTCCTGATCGTTATTTAACGCGTCTTTGTCATTGGGCCATACGCTAAATGGAAAAGGCTTAACTTCAGTATTAAATGTCACAAACTGTGTGATCTGGTAAATATACAGACTTAAGCCTTGCGTAAATCTAAGCACCTGAATATTTGGTTTTTCTGTCATCAGAATTGTAATAAGCTGGAATAATGCAAACCCAATAACAAGAAATTTAGAGACACTATAAACAACAATAAAGAAAACCATAAACAAGGCACGCATTACCAGTTTATTCTTTTGCAAATTTTGATTAAATTCCTTCATTTCGTTTTCCATATACTGATTTCACCGTTAAGAATCGATTCTATTTTGTCTTACAGCCAGCGATTTACGCTGTTTTTATAAATTTCATATTCGACACCGAATTTCTGTGCAAGTGACTCTTCCTCAGGAAAGATTTGAAATCGATTGATATAAAGCACAAATAACAGCACACAGAATAACGATGCAAGGTTTTGCAAATAAACACCCCAGCCTGCAAGTATCAATACCAGACCAGAATAAATCGGATTACGGCTATAACGATAAAGCCCTGATGTAACAAGAATTGATGTTAATTGTGGTTTCAGGGGATTCAGTGTTGTACCGTGTCGATACAAAGTAATACTGCTTATGAAAATCAGGGAAAGTCCCAATAAAACGACCAACACTGGCACAGAAAAATGAAGATCAGACTCCAGTGTAAGAAATGGGAAAAGAAAAACCACATACCGCATTATTATTACAAATACGGCCAATACAATCAGAGGCGGTACTCGCACGATACCTGCCAAGCCATTAACCTAAAAACCTCAGTTGAATGGGATTTAGAGTGCGTTGATTTTTATTTCCG
>CAZXBP010000244.1:0-4077 GCA_964639015.1 uncultured Nitrosomonas sp. | reverse complement strand
AATATCAACAGTGGTGCCTTCAAAAGCAGTTACGATTCCGTTTGAAAATCCAGAAACGCGTGATACTTGATGTCTGAAACATCAAGGATTCATACATCTCAAAAATCAAACAAAGCTGTTCTGGTAAGCCTGGAGCTGAATGAAGGGAAATATTCGGAGCGTTTGAAAGAACTTCAGCAGCTGGCAACAAGCGATCAGATTGATGTGATGGCAGTTATTGAGGGAAAAAGATCACACCCCGATCCGAAGATGTATGTGGGTAGCGGAAAAGCTGAAGAAATTGCCAGATCGCTGGTAGAGACGGGAAGTAATATGGTGATTTTTAATCATGAACTTACCCCTGCTCAGCAACGTAATTTAATGCAGCTTCTAAATGTGCCGGTTATTGATCGTACCAGCCTGATATTGGATATATTTGCGCAACGTGCTAAAAGCCATGAAGGAAAACTGCAAGTGGAATTGGCCCAGTTGGAGCATTTGGCAACGCGCCTTGTGCGCGGTTGGACCCACTTGGAACGGCAAAAGGGTGGTATAGGCTTGCGTGGTCCTGGTGAAACACAGCTGGAGACTGATCGGCGATTGTTAAGAAAGCGCGTGAAATTGCTCAAAGAAAAACTGCTTAGTTTGCAATGTCAGCGTAAAGTGCAGCGGCGCTCAAGACAACGCTCCCGTGTTTTGTCGATTTCTATCGTAGGCTACACTAATGCGGGCAAGTCGACGCTATTCAATCGCTTGACAAGGGCAGATGCGTATGCGGCGGATCGGTTGTTTGCAACACTGGACACAACGACGAGAAAGCTGTATCTGCCGGATTGCGGATCAATTGTGGTTTCGGATACCGTAGGTTTTATCCAGGAGCTGCCACATACACTCATTGCGGCATTTCGTGCTACGCTTGAAGAAACTGTTCAGGCTGACTTGTTGCTCCATGTTGTTGATGCGCACAGTCCGAATCGGGATGAGCAGATAGCAGAAGTTAACAGGATACTGGCGCAGATTGGCGCTGAAAGTGTTCCTCAAGTACTGATATTAAATAAGATTGATCTGAGTGATATGTCGGACATGGGAGCGGGTATTGTGCGGAATGAATATGGTAGAATAGCGCGCATACGGTTAAGTGCAAAAACGGGTGAAGGTTTGGAATTTATAAGGCAGGCCTTGACTGAGGCTGTTTCAAAAGGACCTGAGCCGTTGGACGGGAAGTCGATGGAATTCGACAAAATGAAGCGTAATAGTGCTACGGTGTAAGTTATATTTTGAACAAATAAAACAGGAAGAATTATGGGTTTAAATGATCCTCAATGGGGAAAAAATAAAGGCGACTCCGGGCCGCCCGATCTGGATGAAGTATTGCGAAATGTCAATAAGAAAATCAACAACATTTTTGGCGCAAAAGAAGGCAAAGGCGGCAAGGATGGCGGAGGAGGAGGCAGCAAGGAGCCAAGGCAATACAGCAGCGGCAGTGTTGTCGCCATACTTGCTCTGTTGCTGGTTGTTTGGATCGGCAGTGGTTTCTATATCGTCAACGAAGGTCATCGCGGTGTGGTGCTAAGGTTCGGTGCGTATGTTGATACGACGCCAGCCGGTTTGCGCTGGCATATGCCTTATCCGATTGAGCAAGTGGAGATTGTGAACGTCAGTCAGGTGCGTACGGTTGAAATCGGCTATCGGAATAACGTTCGTAGTAAAGTATTAAGAGAAGCACTGATGTTGACGGATGACGAGAATATCATCGACATCCAGTTTGCAGTGCAATATATCCTTAATAATCCGGAGAGTTTTCTGTTCAATAACCGGGATCCTGATGATGCTGCATTGCAGGCTGCGGAAACAGCGATCAGGCAGATTATCGGCAAAAGCAAGATGGACTACGTTCTCTACGAAGGCCGGGAACAGGTTGCGTCTGCAGCAACTGTTTTGATGCAGGAAATTCTGGATCGATACCAGATCGGCATTTCGATCAGCAGGGTAACAATGCAGAATGCCCAGCCACCTGAGCAGGTTCAAGCCGCGTTTGATGATGCGGTTAAAGCAGGTCAGGACAGAGAGCGCCAGAAGAATGAAGGTCAGGCTTATGCGAATGATGTGATTCCAAGGGCAAGAGGTAATGCAGCACGTCTGATCGAAGAGTCGCAGGGCTACAAGGAACGTGTCATCGCAAGCGCAGAAGGTGACGCAAGCCGTTTCAGCCAGATTCTGGAAGAATACAGCAAGGCGCCGGGCGTTATGCGTGAACGTTTATACCTTGATATGATGCAGCAAGTATTGTCCAGCACAACCAAAATCATGGTGGATCAGCAAAGTGGCAGCAATTTGTTGTACCTGCCACTGGATAGATTAATTGGCGCGGGCGGGTCGAATCCCATGCCGTCTGCGACGCAGATGCAATCACCCGTGATTCAGGAAGTGATGCCGGATAGTAATATGCGCGCCCGAGAAACATTTCGCGGGCGTGAAAGGGAGGTGAGGTAAATGAAAAGTTTAACATCCATTTTAATGGGAATCGCCGTAGTCGGTTTTTTTCTGGCTACAACAGCAATTTATATTGTAGATGAAAGACAACAGGCGATTCTGTTTCAGCTAGGTGAGGTTGTTGATGTAAAAACCGAGCCTGGTTTGTATTTCAAAATTCCTATCGCACAGAATGTGCGCTATTTCGATAAACGAATCCTGACAATGGACTCTGAAGAGCCTGAGCGCTTCATCACATCAGAGAAAAAGAATGTACTCGTGGATTTGTTTGTAAAATGGCGTATTGTTGATGTGAGGCAATATTTTATCAGTGTGCGGGGTGATGAAAGCTTGGCGCAGATACGCCTGGCACAGACTATAAATTCAAGTTTGCGCGATGAGTTCGGTAACCGCACAGTGCATGATGTTGTATCCGGCGAGCGGGATGTCATCATGGAAATCATGCGGCAAAGAGCGGATTCGGATGCGCGGACAATTGGCGTGGAAGTCATCGACGTGCGTTTGAAACGTGTTGATTTGCCACAGGAAGTCAGTGAATCCGTCTATCGCAGGATGGAGGCAGAGCGTAAGCGTGTGGCGAATGAACTGCGTTCGACCGGTGCCGCTGAATCCGAGAAAATTCGTGCGGATGCGGATCGTCAGCGTGAGGTGATTTTAGCTGAGGCTTATCGTGAAGCACAGAAAACGATGGGTGATGGCGATAAACAATCCGCAGCAATTTATGCAGAAGCTTTCAAAGGTGATCCGGAGTTCTATTCTTTCTGGCGCAGTATGGATGCCTATAAAAATGCCTTCAGACACAAAAATGACATGCTGGTACTTGAACCCACTTCCGATTTCTTCAAGTATCTGAAGAATCCGGCAGCCAATTAGGTGAACGAATTTGGCGTGTCCGGACATGCACGCACGTATGCATGTCCGGATATGTTAAATTTTAAATCAACCATCGGTATTATGTTTGAACTGCATTCATCGATCAGACCGGAAATTTGCGACATGATTTTTCAAGACGTCCGCAAGCGTGTCTAAGGATAATTTTTGCCGGGCATGTTTGGGTTTTGGATCTATGACAGGTTCGGTGAAGGTAGTGAACACAGGAGAGGGAAGAGCGAGATGCTGGATACTTTTCTAATGGCATTTGCATTAATGTTGATCATCGAAGGTGTTCTTCCTTTTCTATCCCCTCGGGCATGGCGCGAAGCTTTTAAGAAGATGACCGAACTTGATGACGGCCAGATTCGTTTTATTGGTTTGACTTCCATGCTGATCGGTTTGGCGCTGTTTCTCGTATTCAGTTGATTCTTAGTTAATTTCTTCTTTGACCCTGCCTGACTTCACTTCATTGCTTTACTGCCATGCGTAATTGGTTGCTGCCCGAATATATTGAGGATATTCTTCCTGCCGAGGCATATCACATCGAGATGTTGCGGCGCAGCATGGTTGATCTGCTGACGGTGCATGGTTATCGACTTGTTTCACCGCCATTGCTTGAATTTGTCGAGTCGTTGTTATCTGGAAGCGGCAGCGATATGGATCTGCAAATGTTTAAGGTGATTGATCAATTGAGTGGGCGCATGATGGGATTGCGGGCCGATATGACGCCTC
>CAZXBP010000243.1:0-4095 GCA_964639015.1 uncultured Nitrosomonas sp. | reverse complement strand
AAGCGGCGTGCTGTAAACACCATCGTTTGACTCACCATCCGGATGAACCGGCATTACTCGAATTGTTTCGTTTATTTAATCCGCTGGTCAACTCGGATAACGGTCAACTGAGATTTTTAGGTTAAGCAATGTACATCAAAATAATTGCCTGACAGTATCCTGAATTCATGACAGATTGACCGAACAATAAAAAAGCCAACTTAAGTTGGCTTTTTTATTGTTTACTTGTTGATACATCAAACGCACATGTTGCGCATTATAAAATGGTCAAATAAAGCCACTCCAGATACATTAATACCAGAAAAGCCAGAGGTGCCATCACGTAAGGCAGTAAATCACTGTTGATAAATTGGTTAAACAACTTCCTGATAGTTTGCTTCAGATTGCGTAAATGTGTATCAGTTTGCGCAGATGCTTCCTTTTTTTTCGATAAATTGATTTTGAAACGTAACGTAGGCATTTTGGATACAAACCATGAAAATACGTTTTATTGGTATCGGCATTACACGTTTAAACATTAACCACAAACGCTTCTGCTCCGGTTTGTTCATCAAAATTCTCAGGCTGCAGGGATTCAGGTAGAATACGATTTATTCGGTTCGTATGGTCGGGTCTTACAAAACGGTTAAAAAAATCGAATTCATAGCATCAGTCATCGTAAATTCACCCAGGAGAAACTAAATGAAATTTAAAGCAAGTGTCGTTTGCATTTTTGGTCTCAGTATCGTTTTAACCGGTTGCGACAGCTTACCAGAAGCAAACACGGTGAACTGCTCGGGAAGAGGTATGGAAACATCACTGGCGGAGTTTAAAAATGACGAAGCCGCTCGTCAGGCATTCATTGATAAATGCAATGCTTTAATGAAATAAACGAATCACAGGCGACAGGCATTGATACTTTGCTCCAGCGTCTGTTCTGCTGCTTTTTCCAAAAGGAAAGAAGAAAGAACAGGCTGGGCAGTTGCCCTGTAATAAACGAATAGAATTATGATGGTGTCAGTTTTGCATATTCGAGCATCAACCACTTGGTTCCAGCTTCGTTAAATTTTACCTGCACGCGCGCATCATTGCCTGCGCCTTCATAACCGACAATCATGCCTTCCCCAAACTTGGCATGCCGAACAACTTGGCCGATTTGCCATTGTGCTGCAATCCTTGAAGGTTGATTGAACGAATCTTTTCGTGATGCACGGGAAAAACGGAAATCATTATCCGAATCTGCGACAACAAAATTATCATCCGCTTTCATTCCGGCAGTTGGACTTAGCCATTTCAGAAACTTTTGCGGCACTTCGGTCAGGAATCGTGATGGAATATTGTAACGTGTCTGTCCGTGCAGCATCCGGTTCTGCGCGAAGGTCAAGTATAAACGGCGACGTGCGCGTGTCATAGCAACATACATTAAACGCCGCTCTTCTTCCAGTCCATTGGCATCATTCAGGCTGTTGTCATGCGGGAAAAGCCCTTCCTCCAATCCACTCAGAAAAACAGTATGAAATTCAAGTCCTTTAGCTGCATGAACAGTCATAAGCTGTAAGGCATCCTGTCCGCTCCCGGCTTGATGATCGCCAGCTTCAAGTGAAGCGTGCGTCAGAAAGGCTATCAAACTGTCGTCATCTGCTTCGTGAACAAAGCTGGTTGCCGCATTGACAAGTTCATGCAGATTCTCAAGCCTGTCTGCACCGTCACGTTCGTTTTTGTAATGCGATATCAAGCCGCTCTGTACCAGCACGCGCTCCACAATCTGTGGCAACGGCAAACTCTCCCAATCCTGGCGCATCGACATGATCAGACTAACGAATCCGGTCACACCTTTAGGATTACTTCCGGCATTATTGCCGTTACTACTGCACTTTTGAGTCGCCGCCATCCACAAACTACAGTTTTGCTGGCGTGCAGCATCCTGCAATTGTTCAAGCGAACGAGCGCCGATACCGCGCGCAGGAAAATTGACAATACGTAACAAGGCATTATCATCATCTGGATGAGCAATTAGACGCAGATACGCCAATGCGTGCTTAATTTCCATGCGTTCAAAAAAACGCATGCCGCCGTATACACGATACGACAGGGCGGCATTAAAAAGGCTATGTTCGAGCACCCTGGATTGCGCATTGGAGCGGTATAACAACGCCATCTGCGCCAACGGTATGCCTTCCGATTGCAAAACCTTAACTTCATCGACAATAAAACTGGCCTCATCAAAATCAGTCAAGCCACAATAGGCACGCAACAGCTCTCCCTGATCATCCGCTGTCCACAGATGCTTTCCCAGTCGCGCGGTATTTTGTGCTATAACAGCATTGGCAGCGGCAAGGATGTTGCCATGAGAACGATAATTCTGTTCCAGTTTAATAACTTTGGCAATGCCGAAATCACGTTCAAAACTTCTCATGTTTCCAGTATCCGCACCCCGAAAAGCATAAATGCTTTGATCGTCGTCACCGACGACAAAGACCGCTGCGGGATGGTCAGTACCAACTCCGGCCAGCAATTTCAGCCAGTCATATTGAAGACGGTTGGTATCCTGGAATTCGTCTACCAGAATATGATCAAAACGTTCTCTGTAATGGTCACACAAAGCTTTGTTACGACCGAGCATTTCATAACTGCGCAATAGCAGTTCTGCAAAATCAACCACACTCTCGCGTTCGCACTGCCGTTCGTACGCTGAATAAAATTCGAGTAAATGACGGGTATATGGATCATCTGCAACAACATTGGCTGCTCGTTGGCCGGATTCCTTCGCGTTGTTGATGAACCACAGCACCTGACGCGGCGGAAACCGCTTGTCGTCAACCGAAAGACCTTTCAGAACCCGCCTGATTATTGCCAATTGGTCAGCAATATCAAGAATCTGGAATGCTTGCGGCAATCCAGCTTCCTGATAATGTGTGCGCAACAGGCGATTGCATAAACCGTGAAATGTTCCAATCCACATACCGCGCGTATTGATCGGTAGCATGGCGTTAATACGCATCAACATTTCCTTGGCGGCCTTGTTGGTAAACGTGACAGCAAGTATGCTGTATGGACTGACCTGACCGGATTGAATCAAATAGGCTATGCGGGTAGTAAGTACCCTGGTTTTTCCACTACCAGCCCCGGCAAGCACCAACACTGACTGTTTTGGCAGCGTAATGGCTTCCAGTTGTTGAGGATTTAAGTCAGCAAGCAGCGAGGAAGTCATAGAAATAATCTACAAATCAATGGATTAATTCCATTAAATCGGTTCCTTGAATTTAAAGAACCGGAAATTGATTCCGAATCAGATCAATGGTCACGATGGTAAACTGTTAACCTGATTCGTGTATGCATTACTGCAACAGAAATATCGAAAAATCGAAACTAGGCTCTGCTTTTAGCAACAAGTTCTATAATTAATGGGGTCAGAATTAATTCTATAGCCATACCCATTTTCCCGCCTGGAACAACAATCGTATTAGGACGTGACATGAAAGAACCATGAATAAGCGTCAGAAGATTTCTGAAATCAACCTGCCTAGGATTTCTGAATCGGATTACAACCAGACTTTCGTCGAGTGTGGGAATTTCCCTGGCGATAAATGGATTGGATGTATCAACAGTAGGTACGCGCTGGAAATTAATATGCGTACGCGAAAACTGCGGTGTAATATAGTGCACATAATCATGCATGCGACGTAGAATGGTATGCGTAACGGCTTCCGCCGAGTAACCCCGTGCGCTGGTGTCTCGGAATATTTTTTGTATCCATTCCAGATTGACAATTGGTACAACTCCCACCAGCAAATCCACATATTTCGCAACATCAGCAGTAGCGCTTTTTACACCACCATGCAGACCTTCATAAAAAAGAAGGTCAGATCCCGGTGAGACAGGCGACCAAGGTGTGAACGTACCCGGTTTTTGATTCCAAGGCGCCGCTTCTTCTTCATTATGCAGATATAACCGTGTTTGACCGGAACCACTTTCGCCATACTCTTTGAATAAGGCCTCCAGTTTTTCAAATTCATTCGCTTCCGGACCAAAATGACTGATCGCTCGATCTCCGTTTTTTTCTGACTCAGCGACAGCTGCCTTCATAGCTTCGCGATCATAGCGATGAAAACTGTC
>CAZXBP010000242.1:0-4132 GCA_964639015.1 uncultured Nitrosomonas sp. | reverse complement strand
GTTGCGCAGATTGTTGGATGCCATATTGGTTGACACCACAGCCATGGTGTTGGCCTCATCCAGCGGTTTGCGCGAGATTTTTTCGTTGACATAGGCCAATACGATCAGCACCGCTGTGCCCAGCAGCGCAAAGACGCCCAGCCAGGGGTGAAACATGAAAATGACAAAGATATAGATCGGAAACCAGGGCGCGTCAAAAAAAGCGAATAACGCATTGCCGGTCATGAACTGGCGGATATTGGTGAGATCTTTTAAAGCCTGTCCGGCATTGCTTTCACCATGCTTGAGGGATTGCTCGAAAGCTGCGGTGTAGACGCGTTTGTTTAGTTTCAGATCAAGTTTTGCGCCGACGCGGATCAGCACAAAGCTGCGTATAAATTCAAGCGCGCCGAGAAAAATGTACGCGCCGATGACGATCAGCGTCAGCATCAGCAATGTCATTTCGTTGCGACTTGTCAGCACGCTGTCGTAGAGTTGCAGCATATAAATGGCGGGCATCAGCATAAGGCCGTTGATCACGGCGCTGAACACGCCGATCGAACGAAAAGCCTGCTTGAAGCCTAACAGCACTTCAGCAATTTCATTCTGCCGGTTGGGTTTTGTTTTCATTAAAATTTGTTATTAAAAATCACAAGCAAAAGCTAAATAGACCTGGTTTTTTATCGCAAGTCCTCTCTCGACAGCGTAAACGGCCGGGCAGAAATGCGCAATTGCCGCCATAGCGCTGAGCTGTCAAAAACCATATCCTGATTCATGCGTGCAGCCATGCTGCTGTTCCAGTGCCGGTATCGCGGCAGGCAACGCGCGGCGATGACTGCATAATGGAAGAGCCGGAATGGCAGATTTACCAGGCGTGGCTTACGATCAAGCGCTAAAAAAATCCGCCTGACCATTTCCCGGTAAGACAATGTTTCACCCCCACTCAGATTATAAGCGCAGTTTCTTAAATTTAAAGCCTGTAATGCATGCATACAGGCGGCCGCTACGTCTCTGGCATGTACGGGCTGCCTTAGTCCCGTGGCTTTGCCGATGAGCGGAAAAAAACCAAAGCGCCGGATAAACCGGATGATTTCGCTGATGTTTTTGTCGCGGCCGAGGCCGTAGATCAGTGTGGGGCGCAGAATAATCCATTCGATCTGATGAGCGGCAGCCCATGTGGCGACGCGGTTTTCGCCTTCAATCAGTTGTTGCACAATCTTTTGTTCTTTGACATCGGTGGACGTTTGTTTGGTAATACTGCTGGTCGAAGACAGTATGACAATGCGCTTTATACCATAGCCGGACAAAAGTTTGAAATGTTCGGGTAAAACCCATATCGGCGCCGCGCAAATCCACAGACTGATTTTTTCGTCAGTGGAATCCGGTGCAGAAGACTCTGGTATTGAAGCACGCGCAAGCTGCCGCCAGGTTATCTGCGCGGTATCAGCATGCGGGGTGACCGGCTTGCGGGAGAATGCCGTGACGCGCCAGCCGTTTTCCGGCAATAGCTGTTGCAGGCAGATGCCAACCAGACTGGTTGCACCCAGTACGCCGACATGCCGGCTATCCATGTTTCGATTTCAGCGATTGCTGAATATGCCGGGCTGAATGGAACAGAACGGTGAGCATGAAACGCAGCCATACGCCGCATATCACCAGTCCCATTAACAAAGGGGAATATTCCGGGCCAAAAAATTTCCTGTAAAAGCGTATCATACCGCGATGTTTATGCCAGGCCACAAAAACGGGCCGCGCCTTGCTGCAAGTGCCTTGATAATGAATTGCCCTGGCGTCCGGTACAAATAATATTTTCCAGCCCTGCCGGCGGAAACGCATGCACAGATCGAGATCCTCGCAATGCAGAAAATAACCCTCATCCCAGCCGCCGACCGCCTGCAGCGCCTCGCGCCGTACCAGCATCATTGCGCCTGTGGTGGCTTCCACTTCAACCGGTTTGTCCGGTAAGGGTTTTTTATGCAGATGAAAATCGGGAAACAGTTTTGGCCAGAAATTTTCCAGGCGGTATAAACCTGAAGCGCGCACAAATGCGCGCCAGGGGGAGGGTATATTCCGCCGTCCACCGCCCTGCTCGGAGCCGTCCGGGTTTTGTATATGACCGCCGGCCATGCCCGCTTTCGGATCGGCTTCCAGCGCTTGCAGCAGATATTGCAGGCTGCCGGATTCGAGAATGCAGTCCGGATTGAGGAACAGGATATAGCGTTCGGTTGCCTGCCGGCAGCCGAGATTGCAACCGGCGGAAAATCCGAGATTGCGAGCGGAGTGATGGATAATCAGACCGCTTTCATCGGGAAAATGTGCTTTGAGATCAGCGATGCTGGTATCGGAAGAGTCGTTATCCACGACGACGACCTGTCGCGCCTGTTTTAAGGCATGCGTAACACACTGGGTCAGTATCCGACCGGCATTGTAATTGACAACAATGATTGACACGGGTGATATAGGCATTAAATCCGGCGCGTTATCCTGTTTTTCTCGCTTGATGAAGACGCAGAAGCCTGGCGGCGGGTAATAATATTTTCCGCAGCCATGGGCGGCGATTAATGGCAAGCTTCAGGTTTCCCAGCCTGATGGAAACATGATAGTGAATGACATGTTCGATATCCTGCCAGAATGTTCTGTGAGGCGTTTCTTCCGTTCGAGGCAAATCAGTGTGCATGAATGCAGTGAATCTGCGCAAACCATTTCCGGCGTTTAATGTTGATTCCAGAAAGCTGCGACCAAACCGGCGGTCTGGTTCAAGATGACAGCCTTCAGCCCATTCATTCCAGGCATTGATAAATATCAGTGACTCTTTGTCGCCGCCGCAACGAATGCCTGAATCAATCGTGGACGATAGCCAGTATTCGTAATTCTCGGGTGTGCCGTTCAGGACGACCAGTGCGCGGTTTTTAGTGCGGGCGGTGTTGTCCCAGGAAGGGAACACTGTTTTAAAGACTCGCGCCGCCTCGTCCGCGCCATAGGTGCGGTCAAGATAGGACTGTGCGATCACGGAATATTGCAGAACATTACCTTGGAAGGGTTCGTGAAACGCGATCTCATCATTGATGTTACCGCTTTTTAGATTATGGGGCGGAAATTCAACGCCGCTATCAAATCCATACTGAATATAATTTTCGTTGCCATGGGTTAAAGCGGCGCAGAGATGTATCTCGCCAAGCCCGGTTGACCGGCAGTATTCGCGCCAGATCTCCAGTGTTTTTTTCGCATCAGGAAGGTGTTGCGGCCGGTATACGATGAGAAAAGGCTTGCTGTCGACTTTGATGTAACGCTGATCGCTGAAAAACGGTATCAATGACTTGATGAAATTCAAGTCATCATCAGGCAGATATTTCTGGGCGATCAGTATTTCGTGGTCAGCCGCATCCCAGCGGCGTGTCCAGTTTTCGTTCGCCCAGCACAGGCAGAATGGCATATCGCTTTCCGGATCGGCAAGCATGTCATCAAGCGGCAGGTTTAGAATTCTTTTGCCTGAGAACCAGTAATAGTGATAACAAAATCCGGATATGCCGTATTGCCGGGCTACTGCGATCTGTTCGCGCCGGGTTTCGCGAACGCGCAGATCGTAGAAACCGAAATCCGCCGGTAAATGTGGCTGGTAGTGGTCATCAAACAGCGGCTGTGCCTTGGTTACATTTGTCCACTCTGTAAAGCCTTTTCCCCACCATTGATCATTTTCCGGCGTCGGGTGGAACTGAGTCAGATAAAAAGCGATCAAGCGTGGTGCGGGCTGGCTTTCCGGCGATGCTCGAGACGGCATGGGCTGTTTCATGAATTTAAATTTCGAGAATAAACGGTAATGGGCAATGCAAATAAAACAATGATCAGATTCGGATGTTAAAAAAACCGAGGCTTGTCCGAATGCGTTGCTTGGTTTTCTGGCTTAAATGTCTGGAGATACGATGTTTCCATGATATTCCGTGTGTTACGGCATGCTGGGGCGCTTTCGTCAGCGACAATGCCGTACCGGGGTAATCGAGCGGTACGGCTTTGACAACCACTTGATAAATATTGGCGTATTCGCGGTCTTTCAGCACTTTCTGCAGCGTCCCTGCAAGTTGGCCCCAGCTTGTTGCGAATTCTGTTTCCTCCGGCGTTTTGGTGACATAGCGGACATCGATAATCTTCAGACCGG
>CAZXBP010000241.1:0-4157 GCA_964639015.1 uncultured Nitrosomonas sp. | reverse complement strand
GTTGGCTACGAAGATTTTAACTTTTTTGGTTCCGGCTTGTCCGGCTTAGGTTTAAAGGAGATAGCTGATTAACTGCCTATTGATCAGCCAAAGCAAAAAGCCTTAGGAAACTGGAAATATGATACACACAGAGTCATTAGCTGATCCAGAGCTGGAAGACTGGGAAAACAGCAGAAATCTTGAAGCCGAATTGCTGGAATTCGTGCGTCAGATGATTGCATGAAAGGCCGAGTAGTCTTTTCACCCGATACATTTATAAAAAAGAAATTAAGCCGCGAGGAATTAAACTATACGCGAATTGCGCGCTATGCTCGCGTTTTCACGGTCAAGCAAGCTGAAAAAGACTGGTTTATACCTGATCAGTTGCAGCAAATGCGCGACAGGTGCTAAGCCAAAGGTTACACTATAATCATGGAACGTGTTGAGCAAGGGACATCTGCCACCGATGGTAATCGCGTAATTTAATGCGTTTCTACTCCGCTATGTACAATGGGTTAAATTTAAGTGTAATTCAATCGAGAGGAAAATGAAATGAGCGAAAAAACAATGAAAGAGCAATTGCAAGCTGAATTGCAAAACTTGCAGTCAATAGTAGATGAAGTCAAGTTGCAAATGTACTTGGGAGCGAAAGAGGCGCAGGATAAAATTCAACCGCATCTTGATGAGCTCGAGCAGGAATTGAGACAGGCAAAGGAAAAATGGGACCAATTTGAAAACAGTTCGGAAAGTGCTTGGGAAGACATTCAAAATGGGCTTGGATTGTCCCTAAAATCCATGCAACAAGCATTCGAAAAGGCAAAAAAACATTTTCCAGAACAAGATAAAAAATGATTTTTTGTCTGTGGAATCTGAGCTGCTGTAGTTATTCGATTGGAGTCAAATTAATAGATCCAGGCCTGCCCGCCGACCCTCAGTCATGAAGCTCGGCGATCAATGGCTTCAGCGTGACTCCAAGAAAAATATGGCTCCTCGACCAGGCAGGGCTCGAACCAGGGATCTGCGGATTAACAGCCCGGCTCCCTTTGTCGCTTTCAAGCTTCTTTTTTTGTGGGGTCTTGAGTGAAAGAAGTGAGAAAAAATAACTATTTTTTACTTTGTATTCGCCATTGCTATTTCATCTGGTGACACAATGAAAAAATTCACCCAGAATAATTTGATAACTTGTTGTTTCAATGGTGCGCCAAGACATAGCGTTGTCGAACCAAGTTTTCAGCATATTAGAAGAATGGGAGCGCATATTGCAAGAGCTTAGCGGGGATATATTTATGGATATATATGCCTGAGCCTGAATTCTGAATCTTTCTAAAATCTATTCCATCTATTGTATTCTTTTGATATATTCATATTTGTTATATATGAATACTATGAGGGGTTGATTAAAAATGGCAACGACGAGTTTGAGTTTAGGCGAACATTGGGAAACATTCATAAAAAATGAAATCGCAAGCGGACGATATGGTTCGGCAAGTGAAGTCGTTCGTGATGCATTACGTGGGATGGAAGAGCGCAAGAGTAAGCTGGAAGCTCTTCGCGTATATTTAAAAGAAGGTGCAGAACAAGCAGAGCGCGGTGAGTTCGTGAAAGATTATTCTATTGATAAGATCATTGAGGAACTGGATACTGAGGAATGACATTCACCGTCAAAATTACGCCACGCGCACAACAAGAGCTCAAAAATATCGGGCGTTACACGTTGCAAAAATGGGGTAAAAAGAAACGAGACAGCTATTTGCGTGATCTTGACCAACGTTTCAGGTGGTTAGCCGAAAATCCTAAAATAGGCAAGCGTAGAATTGATATCGAAGAAGGCTAATACTGCTATTTACAAGGATCGCATTTGATATTCTACACAATTGGCGAGAATTGTATTCACATTATCGGCATACCGCACTAAGCCATAGATGTATTAAACTACTTTGATCCAGATTAGCTTTTCATATAAAAATAGCCTGCGGGAATCAAACCAATAATTTTACTATTTTTCAATATGTTGGATAATATATTTTTTCCTTTCCCCCAAAATATTAGGAAAATAATCCAATTAGAACAATAGCTTTATGATTGGTGTTGTTGAGAGGAGTCGAACTTCCGACCTACTGATTACGAAGCATGTTTGCAAATTATAGATATTTATAAATCAAACACTTACAACGCTTGCCACAGCCAAAACCAATGTCACACAGCCTCAAATGGTGGTATTTCAGTCGCAGTCTGGCACAAATTTGACACAATCATTTTGCGTCTTTTTTCCACACTCAAATCACTTTACTCTTTATCGTCAGCATTACCGCATGCGGCAGATAATTGCTTCAGCAATTCTGGCAATGCCACTTGTACCGTATCCCAAACGATCTCAAGATTGATTTCAAAGTAACCATGCGCAATACGATTGCGTATGCCACGCATGCTTCTCCAAGGTATTTCTTTATGCGATTCAACGAATTCGGGATAATCGTCCATTACTTTCATTGCAGCTTCACCTATGATAACCAAGCTCATTATAACTGCTTGTTGTGTTCGCTTGTCAGCAAGGAAATCGTCTTTTTCCAAACCTTCAACAAAACTACTTGCATCGATAGTAGCCTGTTTCATATGGTTGAGGTAATCAGAACGACGCTTCATTCTTATACTGGACGAGCTTCAGTCAACACCTGATCGCGAAACTTTGGTGGCAAATCGCCAGGTGTCAACAAATCAACTTGAACACCCAACAGGTCTTCCAACTCGACCTGCAAACCACCTAGATCAAACAGAGTTGTACCAGGAAGTGCATCAACCAACAAATCGAGGTCACTGCCGTCTTTGTCGGTGCCATGGAGTGCCGAACCAAAAACACGGAGGTTTGCTGCGCGAAAACGACTCACCGTCTCTCGGGCGGCACTTCGTTTGAGATTTAGGGCAATTGATGGTCGCATTGCATCATTACGTAGGAAAGTATTAAAATTTAGGTGGATTGAGAATAGCAGTCTCTGTTGCAAAAATCAAAGATTGATCGGCTTCAGGGTAGAGCTATGATTATTTCTGGTGTATGACAAGGGAGAGGGAGGCGGTGTAACCTGTTGGTATAGATCTCGGCAGATCAACCACTAAAAAGAGGAAAACACCGCATGACAGATAGTAATGTTTTTAAGCTGAATAAACCAGGACAAAATGATCCGCTACAGGAAGTGTTACGAGAAGGAGCACGCAAAATGCTGGCGGCGGCGATAGAAACGGAAGTGACCAACTTTATCGACCAACATGGCTATACTAAAACTGCTGGGGGTAAAACAGCAGTTGTCAGAAATGGCTATTTGCCTGAACGTACCATTCAAACGGGGCTTGGAGATATAGAAATCAAAGTACCGAAGGTACGGGATCGCTCGGGAGCCGGCATCAAATTCAACAGCAGTCTGATCCCCCCATACTTGAAGCGCACTCGAGGCATTGAAGAATTCCTGCCCTGGTTATATCTGAGGGGTGTTTCAACGGGAGATTTTACCGAGACGCTGAAACACCTGCTGGGAATGGATGCGCGGGGATTGTCGTCTGCAACGATCAGTCGTTTAAAGCAGAACTGGGAACAGGATTATCAAAACTGGGCTCGCCGTGACCTGAGTGGCAAGCGATATGTTTATGTTTGGGCTGATGGCGTCTACAGTACGGTGCGAATGGATGACCGGTTATGTTTACTGGTGATTATTGGTTCCGATGAAACGGGACGTAAAGAATTGCTGGCGTTGTCGGATGGCTATCGTGAGTCTGAAGCAAGTTGGACGGAAATATTGATGGATTTAAGGCAACGAGGCCTTGAGGAAGCGCCCAAACTGGCAGTAGGTGACGGCGCTCTGGGGTTCTGGAAGGCCGTGGCCAAATGCTGGCCGGACACCGATCAACAGCGCTGCTGGGTACACAAAACCGCTAATGTATTGGAGAAACTGCCGAAAGCCATGCAACCCAAGGTCAAGGAAGCACTGCACAATATCTGGCAGGCAGAAACAAGGGAAAAAGCGTATGCAGCATTTGATAACTGTATTGAACGTTTCGGTCCGAAATATCCAAAAGCGATGGAGTGTCTGGAAAAGGATAAAGATTCCATGCTGGCCTTCTATGATTATCCCGCAGAAAACTGGCAACACATTAGAACGACCAACCCAGTCGAATCAGTTTTTGCAACG
>CAZXBP010000240.1:3669-4173 GCA_964639015.1 uncultured Nitrosomonas sp. | reverse complement strand
TTTTAATTCCGGCTACGTTGCAATTCGTTGTAATAACGCGTTATTACGCCTCATTTCGCCTTGCCGGAAATAAAAACCAACGCACTCTAAATCCCATTCAACTGAGGTTTTTAGGTTAAAAGCTTTCACCGGCTGTTCTTTGTAAATGCCGGAAGAACAGGGAAATACTATAAGAATCGCAACGGAGCAAGCAGAATAATGTGCATGGAATTTCAATTTCGAGGCGTATCGTAAAACGGTATGCAACAATCGAGGAAAAATGCGCCCCTTTTTCAATAGCGCAATAGATTAGCCCTAAATCCGACAGACCGTCATGGATACATACCAGCAGGCATTTCGGAAACGGAATGCTATAAAGGATGCGGTGCCTGCCTGAAGCCAGTCTAAAGAAAACGATGAAAATCTTTTGCCTTTCTAGGAGGCAGTCCGAGAAAAGCGATCGTAGCGAGAACGAGGTTGATTGAGCGGAATTTATCGATCACTTGAGGCGAATAGTCGTTCTAT
>CAZXBP010000240.1:0-3659 GCA_964639015.1 uncultured Nitrosomonas sp. | reverse complement strand
ATCAGGCTCGTTCGCAGTAGATCAGTCTATTCTCGGACAGCCTCCTAGGCACCGGCAAGGCTTGCAAGCTCAACACCCGCTTCGCCTTGCCTGAAAAAAACAACCAGATACCTGATTGTTGACTCAGAAATAGTTACACCACTGGTATCAACGTGGTCAATGCAGTGGAAAACAAAATATAGAGCGGAATACCTATAGTCACATTATAGGTAAACGTCAATCCAAGCGATGCCGCCAGCGGCAGCGTAGGGCTTGCTTCAGGTATCGCCATACGCTGTACGGCCGGAACCGCTATATACGAAGCCGCACCACACAATACCGCAAAAAGCACGTAGGTTCCTATTTCAAGCGGGTGTCCAATCGCCATACTGTAAGCATGCGCAGTCAGTATTCCAAAGGTCGCAAAGATATTGGGCGCAATGAGTCCAAATGCCACAAAACCCGGTCCGCCAAGTTTCAGATCTTTAAGACGCGAGCAAGCTGTGATGCCCATTTCCAAAAGAAACAGAGACAAAACGCCTTGGAACAGCACAATAAAGAATTGGTCATTTGCCTCAGTAACTTTTACGCCCTGCAATCTGGAAATAAATCCAATCAAAATACCGCCAAACAACAGAAACAGGCCAGGATTGAAAAAAATCTCATGTAATACCTTTTTGCTGAGAACACTCTGACCGTTGCCATTGCCATTGCCATCGCCGTTATTCTTGCAGGTTGCAGGATTGTATCCAGGCTCTCCAGGTAAATTACCCGCTGCATCCATTAAACCAGAATTACGGGCTTTTGAAACCAGATATAGCGCGACAAGGCAGCCCGGAATTTCCATCACAGCAAGCATCACCGGCATATAGGCGGCAAACGCGATATTGGCGGCAACCAGTACACCGACACAAGTGACAAACGTCCCAGCCGAATCCGAGCCGTAATAGCCTGCCACAGTTGCGGCATCAATTTTCCGCAAATGAGTCACTCGCCGCAACGCATAATAAGCCATTAGTGCGATAATCGTGTTTGTAACAAAGCCTATCGCCATAAATCCCAGAGCAAGCTGAAAATCATCCGCAGTAAGTTCCGCAAGTTCCTCGCCGCCATGCCAGCCAATCGCGATAAGCAGATAGATGGTTATTCCTTTATAGAGCGCAGGTGGAAATTCCAGCGGCACTTTCAACAAGGGGATCAGGAATCCAAGATAAAAAAACAACAACAATGGTTTGAACAAGTTACTCGTGAAATTATTGATAAATTCCTCTAACATTTGTGTCACTCCTTATGCTTAATTTTTGACCCGAAAATCGGATTGAGAAATCGCAAAAGTGTCAGGGACTACAAGCACGCATCCGGTTAACTGCGAGTTTTGATGAAATAACGGTTCTGACACTATTGCGTTTTCCTCTCTTGCATACTAATAATGCGCTTGTCAGGAACGCGTTAATCTTCAGTTAAACAAATGTTAAAAGTGAATTTAAAAGTAATTTTGAATTTTACATACTGAAAATTACTCGCTGAATTTATAGGGTAACTTATTAAAAACAGAAGTGTTTTGATAGATTTGGATCGATTCATCCAATCATTTTTAAAGGTTAAAAAATCGTTCAGATTAGCCCCAATTCAGTCGGACATCTGACAGGATTTAATGGGAAATTTAAAAACCACGTTAAACCTAAAAACCTCGATTGAATGGGGTTTAAAGTGCGTTGATTTGTATAGTTGGCAAGGCGCGATAAGGTTTAATAACGCGTTATTACAACGAATTGCAACACAACCGGAATTAAAAAGCGGCGTGCTATAAATACCATCGTGTGACTCACCATTTGGGTGCACGGGTATTTTTCAGTTTGTTCTATTTATTCATATCGTTATTTATTGCGGACAACGATCAACTGAGGTTTTTAGGTTCAACATAATGACGCATCAAACTGACAAACACGTCCTCAAGATCAGGTTGCTGTAATTGCATTTCAAGAATCTGAACACGCGCCTGACGCAGCTCAGCAAGCACTCCTTCAATCTGCGCATACGCGTCGATTTTCAATTCATGAATACCATTGTGATAGCCGATTTGTTTTTCCTGCGCAGCTTCGGGCAATAGATCCGGCTGCAAACGCAGACGCAGCGTATAACCTGCTATCATGGCGGCAATCAGCTGCTGCATGCTGTCTAAGGCGACAATTTTACCTTGCTTCAGCATTGCCACACGACTGCACAATGCCTCGGCTTCTTCCAGATAATGCGTTGTCAACACAATGGTATGACCTGCTTTGTTGAGTTGTTGGATAAAATCCCAGAGTGACTGGCGCAGTTCCACATCCACGCCCGCCGTCGGTTCGTCGAGAATAATGACCGGCGGCTTGTGTACCAATGCCTGCGCCACCATGACACGGCGTTTCATGCCGCCGGACAGCGCACGCATATTGACATCCGCTTTCTCCTTCAAATCCAGTCGGTCGATAATTTCAGCGATCCAGGCACCGTTTCCGCGAATACCATAGTAACCTGATTGAATCTGAAGCGTTTCGCGAACGGTAAAGAACGGATCAAAAACCAGCTCCTGCGGCACCACGCCGAGTAATCGTCGGGCTTCCCGGTACTGCTGGGTTACATGACGGCCCATGATGCGGACAGATCCGCTGTCGGCATTGGCCAGCCCGGCAATAACGTTGATCAGCGTGGTCTTGCCGGCACCGTTGGGACCCAGCAAGGCAAAGAATTCACCTTCATGAATGTCGAGGTCGACGTGATCGAGCGCGCAGACCGGGCCAAAACACTTGCATACCTGCCTGACTTCAATCGCGGCTGTCATTGATGAAACCGGGAAAAGGTATCTGCGCCGGCAATTGACTGGAGTGCGGATTAATGATCCGGCTGATCCTGCTCAGGAACCAGAATCGATGTGACGTCATAAAGCTGCATCAGACTTTCGAGGCTGGCCGGAAAATGTATGAACTTCAATTGACAACCTTTCCGGTCGGCCGCACGCTGCCACTCAAACAACATGCTGATAATGGTTGAATCAACCTCGGTGACTTTCTGCAGATCAACGTGCAGCGGATAGGTATCCAGCAGCTCAATGCCTTGCCGCGTCAGACAGGTAACATTATGAACCGTTATTCCACCTTCAACTACAAGTGTATTGCCATCGCGGTATATCATGCTGTGTCCATTTGCGTGATGATTCGCCGGCGATAACGCGCCACCGGCTGCCTGCTACCGACTACCTTCGAGGGAACGATTCTTATCCGCCAGGGTTTTTATCAATCCATCAACGCCACCTCTGCGGATCTGACTGCTGAACGAACCGCGGTAATTTGTCACCAGACTGACACCGGCGACGGTTACATCGTAGACTTTCCAGCCTTCTGAACTCTTTTCCATACTGTAATCAATTGGAACAGGTTCTCTGCCTTGTCTCTGGAAAACCGTTGTTCTGACCGTCGCATCTTTATTGTCGCCAAGGTTTGCAACTGGATTAACCTTGACGGTTTCATCACGATAGGTGGTCAACGCATTCGAATAAGTTCTGACCAGCAGCGTTCTGAATTCATCGACGATTGTCTTCTGCTGCTCAGGCGTCGCGTCAGACCAGTGCTTTCCCATCGCCAGCCGAGTCATGCGGTTAAAGTTAAAATGCGGCAGAATCTTGATTTCGATCAGATCCAGCA
>CAZXBP010000239.1:0-4188 GCA_964639015.1 uncultured Nitrosomonas sp. | reverse complement strand
GCCTCATTGTGCCTTGCCAAAAATAAAAATCAACGCACTTTAAACCCCATTCAACTGAGGTTTTTAGGCTCAATCATTCGAAATTGATGACGGGGGGTACCATCATGAAAACTAAGTATCTGTTTAGTCTATCTGTTTTATGCGCTGTATTGCCGTTTTTAACGGGATGCTGGATGGCGGTAGCAGCAGGTGCCGGTGCTTATGGCGGTTATAAAATGAAGGAAAAGGGTTATACGGTGCAAAGCCCGATAACCAAGCAGAAAAATTCAGAGAAAAAATCCGATTAATGCGACTTCATTGTTAGGCGATCTATTCGGTTTTTTCTTTTTGTTCGGACAACTGCGCAGCATCTTTTTTCTCTGCGCTGCTGAAGCTTTCAATGATAAGCAGGGCCGCGCCGATAAAAATTGCTGAATCGGCAATATTGAAAGCCGGCCAGTGATAATCACCAATATAGAAATCCAGAAAGTCGACTACATGCCCCAGTGTGATTCGATCCCATAAATTTCCCAGTGCGCCGCCTAGGATTAGACTGAGCGAAAGACAGAACAACTTTTCTGTGCGGTATTTATGCAGCAGATAAATGATGACGATTGAAGCGATTGCTGCGATAGCGCTTAAAAACCAGCGTTGCCAGCCCGACGCTTCACTTAAAAAACTGAATGCTGCTCCAGTATTGTAAGTGAGCACCAGATTGAAAAATCCGGTTATCGGAATACGCTGTCCGTAGCTTAATATTGATTCGATCCAGAACTTGGTCGTCAGATCCACGATCAGCACGATCAAGGCAATGCCCAGAGAAAAGTGTAATTTCATGAATGCGTATCCATGTGTGTATGTATTTATAGGGTTGAATTTAGGTGGTTGAGTCTGTCATTACTGTGTCTTCCCGGTGTCAGGCAAATTTTCGTTGCTCACCGTTGCCGTAAAGATTAGCAACACAACGCCCGCAAAGTGTCGGGTGTTCTGTGCTGCTGCCGACATCATTCCGGTAGTGCCAGCAACGCTCGCATTTCCGATGCCTGCTTGGTGTGACAAACACTTCAATCGCCGGCAGGTTATCGGTTTGCAGTAACCGTGTTTCAGACGTGATCAGCACAAATTTCAAATCGTCACCGAGCGAATTCAGCAATTCGAAATCAGCTTTTCCGGTATGGATCTCAACAGTTGCAGCGAGGGATGAGCCGATGTCCCCTTTTATCCGGGATTCTTCCAGTTTTTTAAGTACCTGCGCGCGCAGTGCTCGGATTTTAGTCCAGCGATCAAGTAACTGCTGTGAATCGGATTGTTCCGGAAATCGGTGCCAGGTGTGCAGCAATACACTGTCTTCAGGTTGCCGGGTAAGGTGTTCCCAGGCTTCATCTGCTGTAAAGCTGACTATCGGCGCAAACAGGCGTACCAGGCTATGTGTGATATGGTGAAGCGCGCTCTGAGCAGCACGGCGCGGTCGACCCTGGGCAGCGGCGGTGTATAAGCGGTCTTTGAGTATATCCAGATAAAAACCGCCCAGGTCTTCCGAGCAGAAATTGTGCAGTCTGTGAACGGCCTGATGAAACTCGTACTGCGCGAGGATTTGCGTTAAGTCCTGCTGAAAGGTTGCTGTATAGGCCAGCATATAGCGATCGATTTCCATCCAGTCTTCGACAGGCAGCATATCTTTTTCGGCGTTAAAATCGGTTAGATTAGCGAGCATAAAACGCAATGTATTCCGAATGCGTCGATAACTTTCAACCACACGTTTGAGTATTTCGTCGGAAATCGAAAGTTCACCTGAATAATCGGTCGAAGCAACCCATAACCGGAGAATGTCGGCGCCGTAAGTATCCATGACTTTCTGAGGTGCGATGACATTGCCTTTCGACTTGCTCATTTTATGGCCGTTGCCGTCGACGACAAAACCGTGTGTCAGTAATGCGTGATACGGAGCGCGGCCATTAATGGCGCAGCCGGTGAGCAACGAGGATTGAAACCATCCGCGATGCTGGTCGGAACCTTCCAGATAAAGATCGGCCGGATGATTCAGTGAGTCGTTGGATTTGACTACTGTATCGTGTGTTGTGCCTGAGTCGAACCAGACATCCAGAGTATCGGTGAGTTTCTGATAGTCCTTCGCGTCATTCCCCAGCAATTCTGCGGCGTCGAGTGAGAACCAGGCTTCTATGCCTTGCTGCTCCACACGCTGCGCTACCTGTTCGAAAAGCTCCAGTGTGCGTGGATGTGGTTTCTGTGTTTCTTTGTGTACAAAAATTGCCATGGGAACACCCCAGTTGCGCTGGCGCGATACACACCAGTCGGGCCGGTTTTTAATCATGGCTTCCAGGCGCGCGCGTCCCCATGCCGGGAAGAACCGGGTAGCGTCGACTGCCCGCATGGCAAGATCACGCAGAGTTCCTGGCGATTCTAGCGTATCCGGACTTTGCTGAAAATTCATGCCGATAAACCACTGTGGCGTTGAGCGGAAAATAATCGGTGTTTTATGTCGCCAGCAGTGCGGATAGCTGTGCTCGATTTTTTTGCAGCCGAGCAGGTGATGCGTGTTTTTCAGCGTTTCGATAACGACATCATTGGCTTTCCAGACAGACAGATTGCCGACCAGCGGTTTGTCGGCAATAAATTTGCCGTTGCCATCGACAGGACTTTCACTGGGCAGATCATACTGCTGACCGACAAAGTAGTCGTCCAGGCCATGAGCGGGCGCAGTATGCACCAGACCTGTACCGGCTTCCAGCGTGACATGTCTGCCGCAAATTATTTTGACGATACGATCTTCAAAAGGATGTTTTAGCGGCAGGTGTTCCAGAGCAATTCCCTTGCAGCATCCCATCTTTCTACCCTGCAATCCGTAACGCTCTAAACAGGCTTGCGCCAGTTCTGCGGCAAGAATGAGCAGGCTCTGTTCAGTTTGAATGAGCACATAATCAAAATCGGGATGCACGCATACAGCCTGATTGGCGGGCAATGTCCATGGTGTTGTGGTCCAGATAACCGCCATAGTGCGACTGTCAGCAGGAATTTCAGCGGCATTTGCACCAAACGCAGCAAGCTGGGTCGTGTCTGCGACTTCAAAGCCGACATCAATCGCGGGAGAAATCTTGTCTTCATATTCTACTTCCGCCTCTGCAAGTGCCGAGCCACAGTCAGTACACCAGTTGACCGGCTTCTGACCCTGGTACAGATAACCGTTACGATAGATCTTGCTCAACGCGCGAATAATTCCTGCTTCGATATTGAAATCCATCGTCAGATAAGCATGCTCCCAGTCGCCAAGTACACCGAGGCGAATGAAATCAGCTTTCTGCCGTTCGACTTGCTCACTTGCAAATTGGCGACACAGTTCACGCACTGTATCGGCCGGTAATTGTTTGCCGTGTTTTTTTTCAATCTGGTGTTCAATCGGCAGGCCGTGACAATCCCAGCCGGGTATATACGGCGCATCAAACCCCGCCAGTGTTTTGCTTTTGATAATAATATCTTTCAGGATTTTATTGACGGCATGACCGATATGAATGTCGCCGTTGGCATACGGCGGGCCATCGTGCAGGGTGAATTTAGGACGACCTTTGCTGACAGCGCGTATTTTCCGGTAAAGCTGCTTGCGTTGCCATGATTCCAGCATGCCTGGCTCGCGCTGTGCAAGATTGCCGCGCATGGGAAAAGGTGTGTCAAGTAAATTAAGTGTTTTTTTATAATCTGTCATGAAAAGTGTTTAAAAACGTTTGAAACCGGTTTCTGTCTGAAAGCTGTTTGATGGGGAAGCGACCGGTAAGTACAATAAGCCAGATTTGTAATGATATACGAATTTGTCTTGGGTGCTAAAGGGTGTTTGGACTCATCGTGTCATTTCAGATACAACAGGCTGGTACCGCAGGAAATGTTGCGCCGCAGAAACATCTTTTTTGATTTGCTCCACGAGTGTAGTGATGTCTGGGTATTTTTCCTCGTCGCGCAATTTGTGAATAAAATCAACCTGAAGGTGAGCGCCATAAATCGTATGGTCAAAATCAAACAAATGGACTTCCAGCGTTGGCTGGCCATTGTCGCGTATGGTAGGCCGCGCGCCCAGGCTGGCGACACCGTCGATGGCCTGAAGCGGCGATGTTTTAATCGCGCCGCGCACTTTGACTGCAAAAATACCCGACAGTGGCGGGCGATTGAGCCGGATTTGAACGTTGGCCGTTGGAAAGCCCA
>CAZXBP010000238.1:0-4191 GCA_964639015.1 uncultured Nitrosomonas sp. | reverse complement strand
TACTTTGTGTTTCTTCGACGCGATTTGCGGCGTCCGGCCGATTACTTCGCTATTCAATCGGTCGCAGTGCCATACTCACAGCGGACTGATGGCCTCGGCAACGGAATAGATGTATTGGATCGAATCTTCCATGAAAGAAATAGCCCAATCCGGATTGTAATTGCCGACCGACGTCTTAATCAGACGTCTTAATCAGGCATCCTTCGGGAAACTTAGCGTAAAAAAATCGCCCCCGGCACCGGTGTTTATCGCCTTTACCAACCCGCGTTTCGGTCTGATCGGCTGACAAACACACATGATTAACGTGGCAGGCAGATTGCCGATACCACACTGACGGAAGTCCCACGCCAGCTTATCGACGTTCGACGGTAAATGTTACATCTGTGATTGCAGGTAATTCTGCAATCCGATCTTATCAATCAGATACAATTGTTTTTCCAGCCAGTAGGCGTGATCTTCTTCCGTTTCAGCCAGCAGTAATTCAAGAATTTCCCTGGTCTGATAATCCCGCTCCTGCTCACAATCGGCTATGGCGTTTCGCAGCGCAACAATCACTGAACGCTCGAGGTCAAGGTCATTTTGCAGCATTTCCGGCACATCCCGGCCAATTCTGAGCGGACTGCGATTTCCCAGCACAGGCACGCCTTCCAGATACAAAATACGCTTGATCAGAAGATCGGCATGCTGTTTTTCATCGTTCATTTCATGGTCAATACGCTCATAAAGCTTGGCCAACCCCCAGTCTTCATACATGCGCGAATGCGCAAAATACTGATCTATGGCTGTCAGCTCTTCAGCAAGAAGCGCGTTCAAGGTGGTGATAATTTTCATGTTGCCTTTCATAAGACATTTTCCTTTCGTGACGAAAAATCGGATTGAAGATTGTTTCCGGGTTTTTTCCCTTTTTAAAACAACCTCTGCCTAAAATATCGAAGCATGATAATACTGCGTTTCATGACCTTCTTGATTTCAAGCTCCCAGAATAACCGACAGCTTGACCTTTTCAGTTGCAGCGCTATGCTGTCAGCATATGAGGTTCCCATTATAAGGATAACCGAACGCAGAAACAACATTATATTATTGATTATAAATGTAAATTATTATCAGTATTGCTCCGGCTTCCGTTTATGAAATCAAAAATAGCAGCCGCATACTTGCGCAAATGCTTCAACCCAAAAACCCCAGTTGAATGGGGTTTAAGGTATGTTGATTTTTATTTCTGGCAAGGCACAATGAGGCGTAATAACGCGTTATTACAACGAATTGCAACGCAGCTAAAATTAAAAAGCGTTGTGCTATAAACACCATCGTTTGACTCACCATCTTGGACACAATTACCTTTTTTCACAGATTATCATTACTTTGCGTATTTCCTTGATGTACCCGATAACGATCAGTCATTCAGGAGTAATGCCTTGCCTTCAAAAGATTTTCATCACTGGTCTCAGCAAATCACGGAAACCAGTAACGCCCTTGATCTCGAACCAGGAGTTTTTACCTGGAGCGATCCACGCAAAATCGCCTTGTCGCTGAAACATTCCGCCGACTGCAGCAAGCGACGCAAAGCAGAGCCGTTTGCCTCCGCCATGTCGATGCTGAATTTCTATATCAACCGGGCCGGAAAGCATTTATCCGCAACACAACGCGAAGTACTGGAAAAAGCCAAGAATGAATTGCGCACATTGTATGGAAAGGCGCGTTACGGCGATTAGTTGATCGTTTCTGATACGCATCCGTGGCTTTTTTGCACTCAGCCTGTCACAATCTCCAGGAGCCTGCCGGACTTAGGCAATCGTAGCAAACCGAGTGGGAGAACGAGCGCGGCTTTTCTCAATTTTGAGGTACATGGCAAGACGATGTAACGAAAAATTGAGAAAATATGCACCGCTATCCCATTGGCGCAGTAGATTAGCCTTATGTCCGACAGACTCCGAATTCTTTTACGTGAATATCTGTTAACCCGATAGCATTTGATTACCTATGAATTACCTCGATTTAACCAACCATCAATTCAATCCCATCAGTCATTGGGACCAGCCGTTGGCGACAACGCGCATACCGTTGGCGCGCGATCTGGCGCTATTCGATCAGAACGGCTACGACCTGACTGACCTGGAACAGCACTATGCGGAAGCCAATCAGACACGCGCGCACGCGCACCGGGAACACCGACACGCACTTAAGGCGTCGTGGTTCACGCAGCCGGACCGGGTTGAGGGCGCCGTGTTGAATCATAGCTTATTGTTTGAACGCAAAGGTTATACTGGAGAGGCATTGCAGCAACTGGAGCGCTGGGCAAAAGCCAATCCGCTGATTTACAAGATTATTCGCATCCGCCCGAAATGGGGGCTCGATTTCAGCATGGACTATGCCGACCGCGACGGTAACGTGTTCGAGGTGCTGCATTGGGAATATGACGGCTTTGAATACGACGAAGTCCAATCCCGCAAGCAGCAACTGGAAGCCAGATTTGCCGCCATTGACTGGGACGATGCCGCCACCAGCATCCTGAAACAGAAAGACCAGTGGCACCATCTCGACTTCTTCGCACAAAGCGACTGGAAATGCAATTACTTTGGCATCGTCAAAGAGCGCTTCAAGATGGTGATCTGGGCGTGAACATGATTAAGCCTGATCCTCATTGATCATCCTGTTCAGGATTGTTCAGTTTAAAAACATTACTTTCTGTCATGCGATGCTTCTCATATTCCATGGTGAATCGGCTCGGCTTTTCCGGAGATTTTTCAGTTTGAGTCAAACTGCATCAGCTGACTTCTTCAGTTCGCGAAAACATGCCGATTCAACTTCTGCCGGACAAAAAAACAAGTGATACAACCGGCCAAATTATAGAATCCACCATAAAACGGATTGATTGGAATCTCCGCACTCCACCCTTCATGGCTGACTCTATAATATTGGATCAAACTAATTACGATGCTCTTCAGGAACCTTATGGTCTGGTTTAATCGTTTGTCCATATGATCCTGGATCAGGTGAATCAACAGTTGGCTTACTGCATGCGGTCAATCCAAATACCATAATGATAGTAACTAATGCTATTAATTTCATTTTATCCCTTTTATTTTAGTAAACCTGAAGCTGACATGCCTCAGATATGGCTATGCTGCCAATTATGGTTGAAATTAATATTGATGTAGATCAAGGTTAATTGTTTTCGAGAAAAGAAGAAAAGCGTGAAAGCGGTTGCAGGGTAATGAATGGCTGATGCTGTACGTGAATGCCTATTAAATTCCCTCACTCATGATCCAAGACACCAGACAAATGGATGAACAACAGTTTTTTCAAAGCGATGATGACGTTACATTGATGTACCGGCGCTCAATGCCTGCGCAGCAGGCAACAGGGAATACTGTCGTGTTGTTACATGGCGCGGCGAGTAATTCGACCCGCTGGTGGCACTTTGTCGAGCATACGCGCCTGAGTGCCGACAGGGTTTTGTTGCGCCCTGACTTACGTGGCAGTGGTGAATCCATGTGGCGAGGAACAGCTGGCATAGACCACTGGGTTCAGGACATTGCGGCCATGTTACGTCATGAGCAACAGACACGCGCCATCGTCCTGGGACATTGCCTGGGGGCCAATATCGCGTTAAATTTTGCTGTGCGCTACCCGGAAATGTGCGCCGGATTGATCCTGGTGGAGCCGATGGCAAACGAAGCGCTGACCGGCATTCTGGCTCGGCTTAAACCGTTTGTGCCATTGTTTCGATTTATTGTAAAAATTCTCAATCTGCTCAACCAGACAGGACTCTACCGGCGCCGATTGAAAACCATTGATCTCAAGAAACTGGATTACCGGGTTCATCAGGCCAACCCTGAAAACCGCCTGCAGGCGCTATCGGATCATGGCTCTCCCTGGCAGGATATAAAAATCACACCAACGGCACAATATATCAATAATTTTATCGCATTGATGGAACCGCTGCCTGTCACCCATGTAAAGTGCCCTGGCCTGATCATACAGGCCAGTGGGCAAAGCCTGACTGATGCAGTCAAAACAAAAGCTTTGTTCAGTCAATTGCCTGGGATGAAATTTGTTGAAATAGAAACCGAGCACTGGATTCCGGCATCACACCCCGTTCGCTTGTGCGAGTTGGTCGACGACTGGGTTCTCAATAATCCTAAGCCGGACAAGCCGGAACCAAAAAAGTTAAAATCTTCGTAGCCAACC
>CAZXBP010000237.1:0-4196 GCA_964639015.1 uncultured Nitrosomonas sp. | reverse complement strand
TCCCACTGAAAGAATGCAAAAAAGCCAAGAATGATAATCACATCATGCAGATTGGCGATGATACCCGCAACACCGAATTTCCACTCAAACCGCACCGCCAGATACGCCACGATACCGATCGAGACAAACAGTAATGCTAATGCGCCGTTTTCGAGCAGCTCCTTGCCGACCTGCGGACCGACAAACTCTACCCGTCGCATTTCAACGGTATTGTCTGCCTGGCGCAATGCATCGAGTACGGTTTCCGACAGTTGCGCGCTGGAAAAATCCGGCATGACCGGCAACCGGATCATGACATCGCGCGATGTACCGAAATTCAGCACGGTGACGTCGGTCATATTCAATCCGGACAAAACTGATCGGATAGTATTCAAATCCGCAGCCTGTTCGTAACTGACTTCAAGCACTGTTCCGCCCGTAAAATCGACGCCCAGATTCAATCCACGCGTGGTCAGAAAGAATGCGGACAGAACAAATGTCACAATTGAAATAACAGCCGCGCCCCGCCGCCAGCTCATGAAAGGGATGTCTCGGCTAACTCTAAAAAATTCCATGGTTGATTCCTTTGCTGAATGCCTTGATCAGGCTTTCGGGTGAATTATTTTTTTCTGGATTTGCGTCCGCTACCGACGGCTGCCCTTTTCCCGCCTTGCGTTCTAGCGCGCGGGCTGTTTGAATCTGCAACCGGTGCTTCAGATTCTTTTATGCGTTCCGGCGCAGCGGTACCAGTCACGACAGACGCATCTTCCGGTGGACTGTTTTTGTCAGGCGCTAGTCCAGTGTCGTCGGCAGGTATCTTTGCCCCGGATTGCGCGGCAGCGGCTGTCTTATCCGCCGGTTTTGCCAATGCCTCATAGCTGAATTTCTTTTTAGCCCGGCTGGTTTCGGGTATCCAGATTTTACCGATCGGAACAGTCTCCAGTTTGCGGCGGCTGCCATACATAAAGTTCACCAAGCCGCGCGATACAAATACGGCAGTGAACACCGAAGTCAGAATACCCAGGCAAAGCACCACGGCAAAACCCTTGACCGGCCCGGAACCAAAAGCGAACAGCGCTATTCCCGCAATCAGGGTCGTAATATTTGAATCCAGAATAGTGCCGGTTGCCCGCTCGTATCCGGCATTGATCGCCATCTGCGGCGATAGGCCTTCGCGCAGCTCATCGCGTATCCGTTCGTTAATCAGCACGTTGGCGTCAATTGCCATACCGACGGTCAGCGCCAGCGCGGCCATCCCCGGCAGGGTCAGCGTGGCCTGCAGAATCGATAACAAACCGACCAGCAACAGCAGATTCATGCTGAGCGCCAGCACCGAAATCACGCCAAACGACATGTAATAGAGCATGATGAAAATCGCAACCGCGAGAAAGCCGTACAGCGTCGAATTGAATCCTCGTTCAATATTATCGGCGCCAAGGCTGGGGCCGACGGTACGCTCCTCGATGATATCCATCGGTGCGGCCAGTGCCCCGGCGCGCAGCAGCAATGCGACATCGCGCGCTTCCAGTGTTGTCATGCTGCCGCTGATCTGCACGCGGCCACCGCCGATTTCCTCGCGAATCACCGGCGCGGTAACAACTTCTGTCCGGTTGCGTTCAATCAGCAGAATTGCCATGCGTCTGCCGACATTTTCGCGTGTCAGATTTTTGAATATCTGCGCACCGTTATTATCCAGCCGGATATGCACCGCAGGCTGATTGTCCTCGGTGAAACCCGGCTGCGCGTCGGTTATCCGGTCGCCGGTCAGCAGTACCTGTTTTTTGACCAGTATCGGGCCGCCGCCACGCTCTTCATACAGCTCGGAACCGAACGGAACCTGTCCGCGCATTGCCGCGTCCAGATCGCGTTCCTCGTCAACCATACGAATTTCCAGCGTCGCGGTACGGCCCAGAATTTCCTTCGCTTTAGCCGTATCCTGAACGCCCGGTAATTGCACGATGACACGGTCAGCGCCGGCTTTCTGAATAATCGGTTCGGCCACACCCAGTTCGTTGACGCGATTGCGCAGCGTAGTGATATTCTGCTGCACCGTGGAATCCTGCATTTGCACCAGCGCTTCCTGCCTGATCGTCGCTAACAGATGGAAACGATTCTCGGCGCGCTCTTCCCTGAACTGCAAATCGTCATAATCCGACTTGAGCATGTTCAACGCCTGTTCACGCGATTCACCGTCGCGAAATTTGATCGTCAGCGTTTCGCCCAGCCGTTCAACACCGGCGTAAGAAATACGTTTTTCGCGCAGTGCGGCGCGGATATCCGCACTATAGCGATCAAGCGCTGTGCTGATCGCACCATCCATATCGACTTCCAGCATGAAATGAACACCGCCGCGCAAGTCCAGCCCGAGGTACATCGGCAGCGCACCCAGATTCGCCAGCCACTGCGGAGAATTCGGCAACAGATTGAGCGCAATCATATAATCATCGCCCAGTGATGACTGCAATACATCCTTAGCCTTGATCTGTGTATCCGTATCGACAAACCTGACTTTAATACTGCCTTCTTCAAGAAAGAGACCGTCATTCTGGATATTTGCTCTTTTCAGGCTATCTTCAACCTGTTGCAGCAGAGCGGTGTCTGCCTGGTTGGTTATTCTAAGTGGCGAGATCTGCACAGCAGGCGACTCACCGAAAAAATTCGGTAATGTGTAGAGCAGTCCAAGAAACAAGGAAACCGCAATAATCAGGTATTTCCAAAGCGCGTAGCGGTTCATGATTATTCAGAAAATGATTAAAAAAATGGATAAATGGATACCAACAACATGCAGGTAGATGGCCTGTTGCAACCCGGCCATCTCGATTGATGCGCAGTCAGCTAATTCTTCTCACCGGCCTTCGGCGTTTCCGCGTTACTACTGCCTTCCGATTCGTCTGCTGCGGTTGTTTCCTTGTCGGCGGCGGATTTATCATCCGGCACTGGAGCACTTCCTTTAGCGACCTTCTTCGGCTGCTTCCCGCCTTTAGACGGCTCTATACTTTTCAGCGTGCCTTTCGGCAGTAATGTCTGCACCGAGGTTTTGATCGACAATATTTCGACACCGGGTGAAATTTCAATCACCACATAGTTCTCACTGACGTTCAGAATTAATCCGATAATACCGCCGCCGGCGATGACTTCGTCGCCTCTTTGCAGATTTTCGATCATTTTCTTATGTTCCTTGGCGCGTTTAGCCTGCGGACGAATCAGCAGCAGCCAGAAAATGACAAAGATACCTACCAACAGAATGAGATTCGCCCAACCCGCTTCGGCTTGGCCGGATCCGGCAGTTTGCGCGAAAGCTTCACTAATCAGCATGCTATTCCTCCAGAAACAATGAATAAAAATTCATATATTAACATGACGCAGGCTTATGCCTGAAACTGACTTACGCATTTTTGTGCAAATTCATTGAATTGCCCCATTTCGATTGCGCCCCGTATTTCCGCCATTAATTGCTGGTAATAGAACAGATTGTGCACGGTATTCAGCTGCGCGCCGAGCATTTCATTGATGCGTTGCAGATGATGCAGATACGCACGGGTAAAATTCCGGCAGGTGTAACAGCCGCATGTTTCATCTGGCGGCGCGGTATCCAGCCGGTAACGACTGTTACGCAATTTGAGAATCCCATTTCGGGTATACAGCCAACCGTTACGGGCATTACGGGTCGGCAGAACGCAGTCGAACATGTCAATTCCCTGCGCTACCGCATGAACGATATCCATCGGTGTGCCGACTCCCATCAGATAGCGCGGCTTGTCTGCGGGCAGCAATGGCGCAGTATGTTCGAGTATCCGGCGCATATCGCCTTTCGGCTCGCCGACCGACAAACCGCCGATAGCATAACCGTCAAAACCGATCGACAGCAATCCGGCGAGCGATTCCTCGCGCAAATGTTCATACATGCCGCCCTGAACGATGCCGAATAATGCATTTGGATTGTCGCCGTGCGCCCGTTTGGAACGTTCAGCCCAGCGCAGGCTCAGTTGCATGGAAACACGTGTTGTCGTTTCGTCTGCCGGATATGGCGTACATTCATCAAAGATCATCACAATATCGGCATTCAACACCCGCTGAATTCGCATCGATTCTTCTGGTGTCAGAAAACACCGGTCGCCATTCACCGGTGAGCTGAATTTCACACCCTCTTCGGTAATCTTGCGCAGATCGCCGAGACTGTAAACCTGGAATCCGCCCGAATCGGTCAGAATCGGTCC
>CAZXBP010000236.1:0-4222 GCA_964639015.1 uncultured Nitrosomonas sp. | reverse complement strand
CGGCCAAAGCAATCATCGCGCCATTGTCTGTACAAAACTCCAGCTGTGGATAAAACACAGCTGCGCCGGCAGCCCCGGCTTTTTCAGTGAGATGACGGCGTAATTGTTTATTCGCGCCTACCCCGCCGGCAACAACCAGCTGACTTAACCCCGATTCTGCGATTGCGGCTAACGCCTTGCCGGTCAGCACGGTAACCACCGCATCCTGAAATGCCCGCGCGATATCGGCGTATGTCTGTGGATCATCCGGCTGCTGATGAATTAAAGTCAGCACTGCGGTTTTCAGGCCACTGAAACTGAAGTTGAAATCACCACTATGAAGCATGGGAAAAGGCAGCTTGAACCGTCCTGGACGACCCCGCTCAGCAAGTATAGACAACGCCGCCCCCCCCGGATATCCCAGTCCAAGCAACTTGGCCGTCTTATCAAATGCTTCGCCTGCAGCATCATCAACCGTTTCTCCCAGCAATTGATATTGCCCAACCCCATCAACCCGCATTAACTGCGTATGACCACCGGATACCAGTAATGCAATGAATGGAAATTGCGGCGCGGGCGTTGACAGCAGTGGCGACAGCAAATGACCTTCCAGGTGATGAATACCGATGGCCGGAATGTTCAATGCGAAACCCAGCGATGCACCAACACTGGCGCCAACCAGCAATGCGCCGGCCAGCCCCGGTCCCTGCGTATAGGCAATCGCATCAATTGCGTCGAGTGGACAACTCGCTTCCAGCAAAGTCTGCCTTATCAATGGCGCGATACAGCGAATGTGATCTCTTGAAGCAAGCTCCGGAACGACGCCGCCATATTCACGATGCATCTCAATTTGGGAATACAGCGCGTGACTCAGCAGACCCCGTTCGTTATCGTATAACGCAACACCGGTTTCATCGCATGAAGTTTCGATACCTAAAACAATCATTCCAGAATCGTCATAATTACATAACCCTGCATACATGGTATAATGAAAAGCTTTTTTTAATACGTTGCTGGATCCACCATGGATTCCCGGAACGTTTTTTTAATTTATTTTTGTATTTTATAATAATTGGAGATAATTTTTATTTATGACCACGATAAAAGTCAAAGAAAACGAGCCTTTTGAAGTTGCAATGCGTCGCTTTAAACGGTCGATTGAAAAAACGGGTTTATTAACCGAACTGCGTGCACGCGAGTTTTATGAAAAACCGACCGCCGAACGCAAGCGCAAACTGGCCGCAGCGGTTAAACGCAACTACAAAAGACTGCGTAGTCAATTGCTGCCACCCAAGCTCTACTGAAGCAAGCTCTCCATTTGACTGTGTGTTATAAACAAGACTCAGGAATGATGCACACGCACCAACCCTCCAGATAAATTTCATCATGAGCTTGAAGCAAAAAATTACCGATGACATGAAAGCCGCCATGCGCGCTGGAGAGATTAAACAGCGCGATACGATACGCCTGTTGCAAGCCGCCATTAAGCAGAAAGAGGTTGATGAGCGGATTGAAATTGATGACACGGCAATTATTGCCATCATCGAGAAAATGATTAAACAGCGCAAGGACTCGATTGCGCACTATGAAGCTGCAAAACGCCATGATCTTGCGAGCGCCGAACAGGATGAAATCGATATTCTCAGCACGTACATGCCCGCAGCGCTTTCAGACGATGAGGTTGAAGCGCTTGTAACCGAGGCCGTCACTGAAACGGGTGCAAAAAATATGCAGGATATGGGCAAAATCATGGCTGCTCTGAAACCAAGACTTGCCGGGCGCACTGACATGACCAGAGTATCTGCGCTTGTTAAAGCAAAGATATCCGGCTAAATCGATATAATTATTCCACTATTTTTGAACTGCCAAAGGTATGATTGCCATTAATTTCTAAAACTTCCTTCTTTTTTCTTCGCCACTGACACAGCAGGGTATTATTTGATTGCTTTCGAATCGTGACAATACCGCCGCCTTTCATTCACGATCTATTGAATCGCGTTAATATTGTTGACGCGATTGATCGTCATGTCTCACTCAAAAAGGCGGGAGCAAACTACATAGCATGCTGCCCGTTTCACAATGAAAAAACGCCGTCCTTCACGGTCAGCCCGACAAAACAGTTTTACCATTGTTTCGGTTGCGGTGCTCATGGTAATGCCATCAATTTCCTGATGGAATATAGCGGATACAGTTTTGTTGAGGCAGTGCAGCATCTCGCCGCTTTTACCGGCATGCCCATGCCTGAGCCGCAGTCGACGCCCAACAAAGGTATTCGCCCAACAACAGGCACACAACCGGACAAAACTGCAACGCACACTATTCAGGATGCATATGAAGCCATGCGAATTGCAACCCGGTTTTACCGCGAACAACTCAAGCAGTCGAATAGCGCCATCAGTTATCTGAAACACCGTAAACTCACCGGCGATACCGCAGCGCGTTTCGCGATAGGATATGCGCCGGAAGGCTGGCAGAATCTGGCTGCAATTTTTCCTGAATACAACGCGGAAAAAACCAGAAACATTCTGATTCGTGCAGGTCTGATGATTGCCAGCGATAATGGCAAGTACTATGATCGATTCAGGAATCGCATCATGTTCCCGATCTTAAATCAGCAAGGCCAGATCGTTGCATTCGGCGGTCGCGCCGTAGATCATGGCGAGCCGAAATATCTGAATTCACCTGAGACAGATATTTTTGTCAAAGGCCATGAAATTTATAATCTATTCTCTGCTCGCAAAGCCATCCGTGATGCAAAATGCGTCATTGTTGTCGAAGGTTATATGGATGTCGTCGCACTTTCCCAACACGGCATAGATTATGTCGTGGCAACCCTGGGAACCGCAGTCACCGTTTTCCATATCCAAAAACTGCTGCGCTACTCAGATAAGATTATTTTTTGTTTCGACGGTGACAATGCAGGGAAAAAAGCAGCCCGACGCGCCCTGGAAAACAGTCTGGCGCAACTTTCCGACGGCAAAACAATTCAATTCTTATTTTTGCCCGAAAATGAAGATCCGGACAGTTTCATCCATCATCACGGAAAGAATGCTTTCGAACAGCTTATCGCACAGTGTATACCGTTATCCGAATTTCTACTGACGGCATACTCACAGGAACTGAATCTCCACCGCAATGAAGATCGCGCCAAATTTATTCATGACATAAAACCACAGTTACAAAGCATTAGTGCGCCCGCATTGTCGATCTTGCTGCTAAAACGTATCGCCCAAATGTGCGATATGGAGTTACATGAACTGGAACTGCTAATGGAAATCAAACGCAGAACCGCCCGCCATTCTCAAAAAAACATACCCCGAAAGCAACCCATATCACCCTATCGCTGGCTACTGCTGATTTTACTGCATCAACCCAGATATCTTAACAATCTGGATCAGAAATTAATTCTGGACTGCGACGACAACAGCGAAGAGCTCTCCGCCTTAAAAGCTTTAATTGAGCTTCTGAACAAAACTCCCGAAATCGTCAATGATGCACCAACAACCTCGTTGTTGAATTATCTGCAGGAAACTTCATTTAAAACATTGCTGGAAACAATAGAGAGCGAGACACTCGAATGGAATGACGATTTGGATCTTGATGCGGAATTCTCCGGGGCACTAAAAAATGTCGCCGATTTACAGCGAAAAAAACGCATGGCCGAATTACACAGCAAGCCGCTTAACTTATTAACTGCGGAGGAAAAGAAAGAACTGCAACGTCTGGCAATGCATTAACTGGTCTCCCCCACATCCTCCTCAGAACCGAACAAACAACGTAACGCATGGATACAAATCGCAGAAAATTGATCCTGTACTGACACATGCTAAATCCGTATTTTTTCGAACCGTACCGGGAGCTGGAAAACCGTAAAGCGGGACTGAATGAAAAAAATCAGGAAATGCAGCATAGCGTTGCCGGATTTTGACGAAACATTTAGAACCGCGTTCTCGTTTCTCTCGAACCCGCATAAAATCCGCTGTTCCGACAGGTTGGAAGACAAAAGAACAGTACTAAAACTGGCTTTTGCGGAAGGAACTGTCCGACAGACAGAGGGGTTTAGACCTCGATATGTGCCCTGCCGTTCGCCCCTTTGAAGGACTTGAGGCAAGGGCAAACAATGATTGGTGGGTCTGGTTGGACTCGAACCAACGACCAAGGGATTAGACCACCTTTCTAACGCATTCTTAGATAGAGCTTACTCAGAAACTATAACAACATGATTATATTGAATAATATGATA
>CAZXBP010000235.1:0-4239 GCA_964639015.1 uncultured Nitrosomonas sp. | reverse complement strand
ACTCAAACTAAAAAGTCTCCGGAAAAACCGGGCCGATTCAGAACTGATTCCAATACTGTGTTTGATTATAATGAATAAACACAAACTGTTGCAACAGTTGAGCCAAATCTAGAGCTAAAATAAATGGGATTAGTTTGAACTTTGTCAATCGGCATTCAAAAGCTTCAATACCGATTGACAGGTTTGGCCTTAGAATCCCTTCCGGGTCAGCAGTAATACCTCTCTGACTTTGTCCTTAACCACAGATTGTCAGGCTTTATTTTCCTGAAGCCGAAACAAATGGATAATCCAGATCCGTTCCCGCAATATGGTTGAAATAATTGGTGAAAATATTGATGCAGGTCACAGCCAGAACTTCCAGTATTTCTGCGTCGCTAAAACCGGCACTCCTTGCATTAGCCAGCTCGTCATCTGAAAGCTTGCCTTGCTTCTCGATAATTTGTTCGCTGAGAATCAAGGCTGCTTTGGTTTTGGGGTCCACTGCAATGCCTTTAAGACTATCGTGAATTTGATTCTCATCAAATTTCAATCTTCTACCCATAGCGGCATGAGCTGAAGCACAGTAATCGCAGTCGTTGAGACTTGCGACCCTTAACGCAATTTTTTCCTTGAGCTGAGCGGAGATTTTACTACGACCAAGGGCGGTGTAACCATCCAGCAAAAATCCTAGGGCAGCCGGTGAGTGTGCAGCTGTCTTGAAGATATTGGGTACTTGTCCGCGCAGTTCCATCACACGATCCAGAATTTCCTTGGACCCATTTTCAAAGTTTGAATTTATTTCGATACGTGCCATTTTTGCCTCCTAAAAAATTGATAACCAGAATCCAGCTACAACGATACGCCTAACGACTATTACATCGTCGCCAGCTACCAAAATTATATAAGTCAGCGGCTGTTTAATAATTGGTTATCATTACAATTATTCATTGCAGATATTGAAATAAATACACTCATCCATTTGGTAAAATAAAAGGTCATTGCTCACTTCACATTTCATGAGTTCCGCCTACCAAAGCGATCTGTATAATGACAAGTGGGTCATATCCCTTGTTAACTTTTAATCAGAAGCAACCAAAACTTTTTGTTTAACCTTTGCCATTCTCAAATCCCGTTCTGCTCTGTTGAATGAGCACCATACAAAGGGAGCACAAACAGATAAGCCAAATAAATATCGGAATAGAAGAAAGGTCGTATTGAAATAGCGGATGGCCTAAAGCACCTTATCGCGGGTTCTTACACGCTTTATCTTCAACACACAATCTCCACTGAATGAAGAGCACGCAAGCGGCAGACGGTGAGTCCTTAACTGCTTTGATTTCTGATCGCATGAGAATTCATGAAAAAACCGCGTGAATGCTGAGATCATTATAATAGGAACGGTCAGAGATTTGATTGCCATTATCCCTGCGAAATAGATCGAAGGCATATCGCTACGAGTAAAACTAGGATTATTAGTTGATGTGGGGATTAGCCTTTAAGCGGGCAACAGCCAGATCGATAAACGACCTGATCTTGGCGTTAGCCTGCCTTCCTTCAAGATGAATAATATTCACGGGAAGAGCTTCTGCTTCAAAGTCTTGCAATATGCGTTTCAATGACCCCTTCTGAAACTCATCACCTACCTGGTAGGACATCAAACGTGTGATACCAAAGCCTTGCTTAGCCGCTTCAATGGCGGCGCCGTTTTGGTTGCAATAAAGACGAGGAGAAACTTTTACAGAGATTTTGCCATTAGGCGATTCAAACCGCCACGTCGTCGATGGCTCGACGTTGGACGCAAGAATAATTTCATGGTTAGCGAGGTCTTCAGGATATTCTGGTACACCATGTTTATCGAAGTAGTCAGGCGAACCACACACAATCCGCTGTGTATTCCCAACTTTGGTTGCATATAAGCTTGAATCTTTTAGATGTCCGATCCGGATCGCCACGTCCAGTCCTTCGTCAAGAATATTACCAACGCGATCGTAGAATATTGCCCTCACTTCGACAGATGGATTCTGTTCCAGATATTCAGTCAAAATAGGCGCTATATGCTTTTGCCCAAATAAAACGGGCGCAGTTACAGATAAAACACCTTTGGGAGTCGCGTAACTTCCTGATGCGGCAGCTTCAGCTTGCTCAAGATCTTCCAGGATTTTCTTGGCATCTTCGAAAAACCGGGCACCGGAATCAGTAAGGCGAACCTGTCGAGTAGTTCGATTGAACAAACGTACACCCAAGGTGTGCTCCAGCTGTGCAATCGAACGAGTGACAGCAGGCGCGGACAAGTCAAGCTTACGGCTTGCTGCTACAAAACTCCGGCATTCGGCCGCTTCCAAAAACACCCGTATAGTTTCAAGTTTGTCCACTGTATGAGCCTGCTGATCATTTGTCTCTATTCTTTCACACAAGGTAATAGAATATTCTTAATTTGTCTAATTATTTCGATATAAATTAATTGTGTATTGAAACCTCAATTTTAATAAAACTAGGAGAAAAAACATGTCTCGAATCCCAACCCCGGTATCCATTGACGCCGCACCGGAAGCGTCAAAAGGTTCTCTCGAAGCAGTCAACAAGCTGCTGGAAACTGTTCCTAATATATTCAGACTGATCGGAAACAGCCCTGAATCGGCCCGACTTTTCCGGAGATTTTAGTTTGAGTCAGGCTGCATCAGCTGACTCCTCCAGTTGACGATAATGTGCCATTTCAAACTCAGCCGGCGGAATATTTCCAATCGGCTCCAGTAACTGACGATTGTTGAACCAGTCAACCCATTCCAGGGTAGCAAATTCCACTTCACTAATAATGCGCCATGGGCCGCGATGCCAAATGACCTCTGTTTTGTATAATCCATTAATTGTCTCAGCCAGCGCATTGTCGTAAGAATCGCCAACACTGCCAACAGAAGCTTCAATATTGGCTTCCGCCAGGCGTTCCGTGTAGCGAATTGACAGATATTGACTGCCATGATCGCTGTGATGGATTAACCCGTTAGTATCTCGCCGTGCCCACAGCGCCTGTTCCAGTGCATCGAGTACCAAATCTGTATGCAATGACCGGCTGACGCGCCAGCCAACAATACACCGTGCAAAAACATCGATAATAAAAGCCACATAAACAAATCCCGCCCAGGTCGCTACAAAAGTGATATCCGCAACCCATAGCTGGTTTGGGCGGGTCGCTGCAAATTGTCGATTAACCTTGTCTGTTGGCCGGTCAAGCAAGTCATCTGCAATCGTCGTCCAACACCTTTTACCACGCCTGATGCCGTGTATTCCAAGCTTCTTCATCAGTCGCTCGACGGTGCAGCGCGCTACGCGAATCCCTTCACGTAACAGTTGCCGCCATACTTTGTTGGCGCCGTAGACTTTAAAGTTGCTGTCCCATACGCGCTGTATCTCCCGTTCAAGCGCTCTGTCTCGTTTGATGCGATCGGGTAGCCGGTCAGGATCGCGTTCACGAGCCTTGTGTTCGTAATAACTCGATGGGGCAATCTGAATTTGCCTGCAGATCGGCTCGACCCCATACTGTTCCTTGTGTTGATCGACAAATACCATTGTCATTTCGGTCGGCGGTCAATGGAATGGACGCCTCCATCTGACGTTGACGTATAACTCTCAAATGGGGTACTTATTCCACGCGTAGGCACACAAAATCGAGGAGACTACTATGAGCAAAATCACCATCACTGGCATTGACCTGGCAAAAAACGTATTCCATCTGCATGCCGTCGACAGTACTGGTAGGCAGGTCAAGGCAATCAAGCTCTCACGCTTGAAACTGACCGAGTATCTGCATCGCAGCGAGCCCGTTACGGTCGCAATAGAAGCTTGTGCAAGCGCCCATCACTGGGGCAGGTTATGTCAATTGCTGGGCCATGAAGTCCGCCTGATTTCGCCGCAATTCGTCAAACCATTCGTCAAATCCAATAAGAACGACCGTAACGATGCACGTGCCATCTGCGAAGCGGCGCAACGTCCTGACATGCATTTTGTTCCAGTAAAAACCGTCGAGCAGCAGGCGATTCTGAGTCTGCATAGAGTGCGCGAGATGCTGATAGGCCAGCGAACGGCGACTATAAATCAGCTGCGCGGATTATTGACTGAATTCGGCTTAACAGCCCCAATAGGATGTAGAGCACTGCACAACACAATTCCCGCTTTGCTTGAGGATCTTATGAAGATCTCGCCCACATTTCTCGTCAGCTGTATCAAGCAGCAATGGGAGCATCTCGGAGAACTGGATCAGCGTAT
>CAZXBP010000234.1:0-4257 GCA_964639015.1 uncultured Nitrosomonas sp. | reverse complement strand
GAGAAAGTAACGATCGTGAGTAACGGCGACCACGGTGCCGGGAAAACGCACCAGGAACTGTTCGAGCCATTCGACCGATTCGGCGTCGAGATGGTTGGTCGGTTCGTCGAGCAACAACATATCGGGTTTTTCCAGCAGCAGCTTGCACAGCGCCACGCGGCGCTTTTCGCCGCCGGACAGGTTTTTGATGACGGCGTCCCACGGCGGTAGGCGCAAGGCGTCGGCGGCGATTTCCATCTGGTTCTCGGTGTCGCTGCCCGCGGTGGCGAGAATGGCTTCCAGCCGCGCCTGTTCTTCGGCCAGCGCGTCAAAATCCGCGCCTTCTTCGGCATACGCGGCGTACACTGCATCGAGTTTTTGCTGTGCTTCCATGATTTCGCCCATGCCGGCCTCGACTTCCCGGCGCACAGTATGTTCAGGGTCGAGCTGAGGTTCCTGCGGCAGGTAACCAATGCGGATATTGGATAACCGCTGTACTTCGCCGTCGAATTCGGTATCCACGCCGGCCATGATGCGCAGCACGGTGGATTTTCCCGAACCGTTCAAGCCGAGCAGGCCGATTTTCGCGCCGGGAAAGAAACTCAATGATATATCCTTGATGATTTGACGCTTGGGTGGAACAATTTTGCTCACGCGGAGCATGGACATGACGTATTGGGCCATTGATCTGATCTTATAGAATGAGTTTGAAAAATTCGAAATGGTGATACATTTAAGGGTTCAAAGTTTAACCCAGCTGCTCCGGCATTGAAAGCGAATGGCTTGCGCGCAAAAGAAGATTAAATGTTGTTTACACTTATACATCGGGTAGGCGTTTAATTGAGACAAATTTACGGTTTTCATCGAGAATCAGTTCGAAGATACCATGCACGCCGTTTGTCTGTACGATGGAGCGCAGTATGTTAGCGGGAAAGCGAATGGTGCGTCCATCCGTCGCCCGGGCCACTACCGTGCTGATATTCCCTGAGTAATATCGGGTGAGTTGCTTCGGCGGTATGTTGAGTGCGACAAGTAAACGCTGGTGCATGGTATTGATGTTTTGAGGTTTTTTAACCACCCTGGACGCAAACGTAATGATGACTCATGCACGCGAGTGATGTGCTTCGCTGACGATGACCCGGGTCGTTACAGGATATCATCAGCAAACCATAGCCGGAAATAGGAAAAACGGCAGTTCGGAATCGCAGTAATCGACACAATCAAAATATGACAGGTTTTAAATAATCAACACGACACGAACCGATTGTACGCAATGAGCTTTAATTCTGATTCAATTGGTATTTCTTGATGGCAAGCTGCGCCACCTGCCTGCCCATTTGCGAACCGACTTCTCCCGAGTTACGGTAGTGAACGCCATCATAAATACGGGCATTCACTACTTCCTGCATAAATTCATCAATGCTTTGCCAGCTTCTGGAAAGATTACCCGCAGCTTGACTGATGGTGGTTAATTCAGGAGCGGTATTGTCACCGATTTCCGCTTGCAGCACCGTGCCTACCGCTGCTGAAACAATGCAATGCGCGCAAGGATACTCCGGATGCATCGGCGTATTGATCAGCGGTGTCCAGGAATCATCACTTTCGGTTGCGTCATTGTCGTCAATATCACCATTGCGGATTGCAGTGACGGGGCGCCAGAAAGCATAATGATATTTTGCATCGAATACGGCAATCAAACCATCATCGACGGCCTGTGTGACAGCGGCAAACAAGCGGGCGTTCTGCGTAATTTCCCTGCCTGATTGCGTTGTAATGGAACGGACAATGCCATGATAAATGGGCGGCATCACTTCTTCCCAGAAAAGTGCAATCGCGGTTTGCTCCGCTGTCCGCGTCTGACTGTCTGAACGGCCAAGCATTTTTACTTCATTGAAATCACGCGCCCAATGCTCGCTTTTCAAGTCGGGCGGTGGTGCCGGTCTGAATTGTGCGGCAATAGTCATGAGCCAAGGCTTTCGCTTTGTCCACTGCGGTGCTTCGGGAATAACTGTCGGAACGTATACGCCCGCGCGTGTGAATGGGCGGTAAGATTCTCTTTCCGATGCGCCGTCATCAGCGCGCATCGCCAGAACAGCATGCGCCGCCTTTTCTCCTATCGCAATCCCTGCCTGCTTGGCCGATTCCTCACTGACGTCATTAATCGCATCACGATAAGCTTGTTCAATGGCCACTTCTTGATTTGGAACCAGTTGAATCAACGCAATACGGTTAGCTGCGGCAATCGCAGCGTCAATGGATGCTCCGGCTGTGGCTTGGAGATTGAGATCAGTAACAGGATAACGTCGCGTAATGGCATTTACCGCCTCATAAACCGAGGTTTGTACAATCGCCAGCGCTCGTTCGGCAGGCAATGGGCCGATGTTGGCATTGACAACGATATCTCCGGCACGCTTATTCCAGTCTGAAACGGCATCGGCTTTTGCCACCGGAATTTGTATGGACAGAAAAACCAGCATGAGCAAGCATGAATCGCGCATTGTCAGAAAAATTTTCATCGCAATCGTTCTCCTGGGAATCATTAAATAGTGAAGGAATTGATTTTGTTGATCAAGTTGATCGAACTGATTTGATCGGAATTCCAAAACATATCATCAAGCGAAAAATTCAGCAGTGATACCAAGGCATTCCGGAAATCTTTTTTTTCATAACAATACGTTGTTGTTCAATAAATATTTTTGGATATCTATCCCATGCTGGGTTTCAACATTTCTTGATTTTAGCGCGCCTTGTTTAGAACTCTCTGTAATAGTTACAACCACCTATTGTTTATTATTATTTTTTAATGGCGTGCCCAGCAAGCGTTTTTCCAAGATTCCAGATTGAACCCGGTACTTTGTGTGTTTCAGCTATCGTATGCTCGAATGCCGCGAGTATTTTCCGGCAATCCATGTCGTTCAGATTCAGCGGCGGCAGTAATTTCACGACATTCATGCCGTGCCCGGCAACCTGGCTCAGAATACGATGCTCCTTGAACAAAGGGATGGTGATCATCTGGCAGAACAGGCCTTTATTGGCCGCTTCCAGCATCGTCCAGGCGGCTTTAAGCGATAGACTCCCGGGCGCGTGAAATTCGATTGCGATCATCAATCCCTTGCCGCGCGCTTCCCGGAGAAATTCATACTTGCCGGCCATTGCGTTAATGCCGTCGATAATCATTCTGCCTTTTTCAGCGCTGTTTTCAGTCAGCTTTTCGTCTTCGATCACCTGCAATGTCGCCAGACCGGCAGCCATGGCCATATTATTCTTGGAAAAAGTCGAACCGTGCACAACCGCGCGGTCCATGCGGTTAAACACTGCATCCATGACTTTCTCAGTCATGGCGACACCACCTACCGGTATAAATCCGCCGGATAACGCTTTGGCCATTAATATCATATCCGGCTTGACGTTCCAGTGATCAATCGCCCAGAATCTGCCGGTTCTGCCGATACCGGTTTGGATTTCGTCGGCGACGAACAGCGTGCCGTATTTGCGGCAAAGCTGTTCAACACCGGACAGATAATCATCGTCGGGTACATTGACGCCTTTGCCCTGAATCGGCTCAACGATGAACGCCGCGACATTTTTATGGCGCAGTGCATTTTCCAACGCGGCAAGATCATTAAAAGGAACTGATTTACAATCAGGCAGCAGCGCGCCAAAGCCATCGGTGAAAATTTTTTCCCCGTTGAGCGATAGCGAACCGAGCGTCAAACCATGGAAGCTGTGTTCGCAATACAGAATCTGCGGCCGCCGTGTGGCATAGCGCGCAAATTTGATCGCGGCTTCGACGGCTTCAGAACCCGAGTTGCAGAAAAACATGCGATTCAGATTGTCCGGTACGGTCTGGAGAAGTTTTTTAGCGAGCAGACCGCTTAACAGCGATACATCCATTTGCACGAGGTTAGGCAGTTCCGAAGTCAATGTTTCCTGCAATGCCTTGATGACCGTCGGATGATTGCGGCCAATCGCAAAAACACCAAATCCGCTCAGCAAGTCGAGGTATTCATTGCCTTCGTAATCATATAAGTATTGCCCGACAGCTTTTTTGTAGTTTCGGTCATAGCCGATGGTTTTCAGTACCTTTACCATCTGGTTATTGAGATGCTTTTCGTGCAGCTCAAATTTTTCAGTGTGATGATTTTCTAATAATGCGGAAATACTAAAAGACATAAATGAAACTCGCTTATTGGATTAATGCAGCTCCGAGGATTGCGGAAATTATATGGGTCGTGCGGCACTGCCGAGTAATGAAAAACGCGTACGCAAGAATTGTTA
>CAZXBP010000233.1:0-4258 GCA_964639015.1 uncultured Nitrosomonas sp. | reverse complement strand
CAATTTTTTAAACCACACGAATACTCACGGAGAATCATATGGTTCATACATCTAAAAAAGCAGGACAGGATTATGGAAGTGACCCTGTCTCAGTACGGAAAACAGATCAGTATCGTGCAGAGTACGTGCATGCCTTTGTACAAAAATGGGATTCACTGATCGATTGGAATGCACGTATAAATTCTGAAGGTTCATTTTTTATCGATAAGCTTAAGGAGCGTGGATGCAGGCAAGTGCTCGATGTCGCAACGGGCACCGGTTTTCACTCTGTGCGGTTGCTCGAAGCAGGATTTGAAGTGGTAAGCGCCGATGGCAGCGCAGAAATGTTATCCAAAGCATTTGCAAATGCCCGCACCCGCGGCCATATTTTACGAACAGTCCAGGCAGACTGGCGCTGGCTGAACCGTGATATCCATCAGAAGTTTGATGCGATTATTTGCCTTGGCAATTCGTTCACTCACTTGTTCAATGAGAATGATCGCCGTAAAGCATTGGCTGAATTTTATGCCGCTTTGCGCCATAACGGCGTATTAATATTGGATCAGCGCAATTATGACGCTTTGCTGGACTATGGTTTTTCCAGCAATCAAGCGTATTATTATTGTGGTACGGATGTTTCCGTTAAACCGGTGCACGTTGATACAGGGCTGGCAAGATTTGAATACTGTTTTTTAGACGGCGAATCTTTTTTTCTGAATATGTATCCGCTGAGAAAGAGCTATACGACACGCCTGATGCGTGAGGTTGGCTTTCAGCATATAGAGACTTTTGGTGATTTTCAGCAGACTTACCGGGATAGTGAGCCTGATTTCTTTATTCATATTGCTGAGAAAGCATATCAACCCTCAGAAAAAAACAAGCGCACGGAAAACAAATCGTCGGCCGCTGTTGAAACAGCGCGGGAATATTACAACAGTAAAGATGCGGATTGCTTTTACAGTACGATATGGGGTGGTGAGGATATTCACATCGGCCTGTACCGGAACAATAACGAGTCGATAACGAATGCGAGTCAAAGGACGGTACGGACGATGGCCGAATGTCTGCCCAGGCTTGACGCTGCGTCAACTGTATTGGATCTCGGTTCCGGTTATTGTGGTTCTGCGCGTTATCTGGCTGAAAATTACGATGTGCTTGTCAACGCGATAAATCTGAGTGAAGTTGAGAATGAACGTGCGCGCGCGTTGAATGCTGTTGCCGGTTTGTCTGAAAAAATTCAGGTTATTGACGGCAGTTTTGAGAACCTGCCTTTTGAAACAGCCGGACGTGATAGTGGCTTTGACGTTGTCTGGTCGCAGGATGCGATTCTGCACAGTGACAGACGTGAGCGTGTGTTGGCGGAAGCATTTCGTGTATTGAAGCCTGGCGGATATTTTGTTTTCACCGACCCAATGCAGGCAAATGATTGTCCGCAGGGTATATTGCAACCGATTTACGACCGTATTCATTTGAGTTCACTTGGATCACCGGATTTTTACCGCCAGACAGCTGTGCGGACTGGATTCAATGTGGTGCAGTTTGATGATCTGACGTATCAATTAGTCAACCACTATCAACGTGTACTGGAAGAAACCGAGAAAAAAACCAGCGACCTTGCCGGAAAAGTCGATCCGGCGTATATCGAACGCATGAAAAAGGGACTCAGGTATTGGATAGATGGTGGAAAGAATGGTTACCTGGCATGGGGAATCTTTCTACTGCAAAAACCACGTTGTGCTGATTAACGGTGCAAGAGGCCAAACAAAGTAACGCATGCCCATCATCATGACCGTGTTAAGTTTATTTTACCCAATGGATAGGCATACTGAGCACGCTGGATCCTGGTGTAAGCGGGTCGTGCGCCAGTTCATGGTCAGACCATTTAAAGACTGAACTCGACCGTTGAGTGTTTCGCCGATGTTAAGCAGTACTTTAAGTGTTTCTGCAGCTTGCATACTGCCAATGATGCCAACCAGGGGTGCAAAGACACCCATCACAGCGCAAGGTATGTTGTCGGTTTCTTCAGTTTCCGGGTAGAGGCAATGATAGCAGGGACTGCCAGAATGCCGTAAATCGAAAACGGATACTTGTCCGTCAAAGCGAATAGCTGCGCCTGAAATCAGCGGTTTTTGATGTTTCACACAGGCCCTGTTGATTTGATGTCGTGTGATGAAATTATCGCTGCCGTCAACAACTGCGTCGGCTTCGCGAACAAGTTTCTGGAGTTCAGTTTCGGCAACAAATTCAGGAATAGTAACGATACTGACTTCCGGATTGGTTGTCGTCAACGTACGTTTGGCTGACAGTGCTTTGGACAAACCAACGGCTGTTGTTGGATGCAGAATCTGTCGCTGAAGATTTGTCAGATCGACTTTGTCTCCGTCACAAATGGTCAGTTTCCCGATGCCGCTTGCCGCCAGGTAGAGTGCTGCCGGAGAGCCCAGTCCGCCCGCACCGATAATCAATACATGTGATTGAAGTAGAGTCTTCTGACCTGAAATATCAATTTCGGGTAGCAGTATATGCCTGCTATACCGAAGCAGCTGCTGATCATTCAAGTCGCAGCTGCTTTGCGTGCTGGTATTATGGTTCAACTAAAACCATTACCTTTAACTTTCGGATTGACCGCTTTTCTTTTCAGACGGTAAAGTGATGCCCTTAAAATAATTCATTGCCTGAGTCAGTAGTTGGTCGTCTTCGGAACCAAACTCAATCGGTGCTGTGTTTTTCTTGCTTTTTTCCGGTGCGGCATCATCTTTATTGGCTGTTGAATCCTGATTCTTTTTCTCACGCGTATTTTGCTGCTGAGCTTTTTGACCATTGGTGATATGACGATTCAGATCGGATTCGCGCAGCCGTTGTTCATCGCTGGCGGATTCATCCAGAATATCAGGCGTAATCCCCGTGGCCTGTATGGAATGGCCATTTGGCGTGTAGTATAAGGCTGTAGTCAGTTTGATTGCGGTCTCGTTGCCTAATGGCAGAACGGTTTGTACTGAACCTTTGCCAAAGGTCTGTGTACCCATGACAATAGATCGTTTGTGATCCTGTAAGGCGCCTGCCACAATCTCCGAAGCGGACGCAGATCCTCCATTGACTAATGTAATCATAGGCACTGTCTTAACATCCAGTGGTAAGCCCTGCAGATAATCTCGGCCATGTCCGCGCAGATAATATTCAGGGTTAGCATGCAATCTCATCTTGGCATCGATGGCGCGTCCTTCGGTATACACAACAAGGGCATTTTCAGGTAAAAATGCTGCGGAGACAGCGACTGCGCCGTTTAACAAGCCGCCGGGGTCATTGCGTAAATCCAGTATGAGGCCTTTCATCGGTTCTGTGCTTTCAGCAAAGAGTGTTCTGATGGCTTTTGCGAGGTTTTCTCCGGTGTGTTCCTGGAACTGTGTAATACGAATGTAGGCATATCCAGGTTCGATCAACTTGGATTTGACGCTCTGGATTTTGATAATGTCACGCATTAATGTAAAAACCAGTGGCTCGATTTCGCCTTCTCTGATAACAGTAATCGAGATCGGTGTTTTCGGTTTTCCGCGCATCAATTTAATGGCTTCGTTCAGAGACATGCCTTTTACCGCGGTATCATCAAGTTTAATGATCAGATCGCCTGTTTGAATACCGGCACGGAATGCAGGTGTATCCTCAATCGGAGAGATAACTTTGACCAGTCCGTCTTCCATGGTCACCTGTATGCCAAGACCTCCAAATTCACCGTGAGTGCCAATTTGTAATTCTTTGTATTCATCCTTGTCGAGATAGGAAGAATGGGGATCCAGACCGACCAGCATGCCATTAATGGCTTCCGTGATAAGTTTTTTGTCCTCTACCGACTCGACATAATCACTTTTGATGCGTCCGAATACCTGAGCAAATGTGCGGAGTTCTTCAATAGGAAGCGGATGAATCGCTTCTACGGTATCTCTTTTTGCAATAGCGGAAAAATTCAGGCTGAGCATCACGCCCGCAATTGCGCCAACTAAAACAAAACCTGCTTTTTTAATTATGTTACTCATGATGCTGTCTCCGCACTAACTAACTTTTAAATTTTGAATATTTTATAATCACCCAGACTAAGCCAAGCAAGTATGATCTGACTGTACATAAATGTATAACACGAATTTTACCGATCATACATTAAAAAAATGCCGAAAGTCCCGGTAATTGATTCCGAACGCATTCTAGGAGACTGTCCGAGAATAGACTGATCTACTGAGGACGATTCTGGCTGGCTGGATTTTCCGATCCTTTTCGTTGAATAGAA
>CAZXBP010000232.1:0-4322 GCA_964639015.1 uncultured Nitrosomonas sp. | reverse complement strand
CCTGTATTGCAATGATGGCGACTGGGTTGAAAGCTGCACCACCCTGCTGGAACATCCCGACGGATCGCTTGAGCTGGTTTACTGGGCGGAAAGATTCGAACAATTCAAAAATATCAAAGACATGGTCGCGGCGAAAAAAGCAGCCTGAAAAACCGGTCAACATCAGGGGCTATCCTTGCAACCCAGATTTGTTTTGAGCCTTGATGGCGGCGGCAGTCATCTGCTGATTCAGCTCAGTGTGCTCGCCAGCCTGGAAGCGGAAACCGGCATTTCGGTCTATGATCAGTTCGACATGGTGGCAGGCTCTTCATCGGGCGGCATGATTGCCTGCCTGATACTGGGACGCGCTATGAGTGCTTCCGGAATCATGCATATGATCCAGCAGGAAAAATTGCTGGAAAACATGATGACCGGACACTGGATGAACCGGTTTTTGAACCGGTTGCAAATGCGTCCGAAGTACTCAGGTGTTTCCAAAAAACGGGTACTACAACGTGAATTCGGTCATCTGAGGCTCGCGTCACTGGATAAGTCGCTATTTATTCCCTGCTTCAATCTCGATCGCGATCAACTGGAAATTTTCACCAATCACTGCCGGGAGAATTTTCTTTTAAGCGAGATTGCCGATGCCTGCACAGCTGCGCCTTCTTTCTATCCACCGGTACAAATGGAAGATGGCGGCTGGCGAATCGATGGCGGCGTGGGCATGAACAATCCGGCGCTGGCCGCATACCTGCATGCCCGGAAAATCTGGCCGAATCATGACGTTAAAGTGCTTTCCATTGGCTCAGGCTGGCGCAGTTTTGATTTTAACGGCGCGAAAGCATGCGCTTACGGTGGCATGCAATGGTCCGCCAAGGGTATCGCCTCAGTGATACTGCGGGAGAAAATGATGGCCAATGCACGCATGACTGAAGCAATGCTGGGCGAGCATGTGCTGTATATCAACGATTATCTTAGAAACTACGCCATGGCGGACCACATGGATTCAGCGAACCATCCGGATAATCAGCGCAAATCACTGGAAATCGGCAGAATGTGGTATGCGCAGAATCGCGGGCGCATTTTAAAATGGCTGTCCGGATACCCCGAAAGCGCCGTGAGCGCTGCATAAAAAAATGCGCCCACGATGATCAACAGTAGGTTGTTCAGTTTCTCGGCGATTCAAACGCGCAATTACTGAATGATCATCCGCTCCTTCCTGTTAGGTGTGGGAATGACGATTTTTGTGCTTGGCGTGATGCTTTTTCCATTGCCGGGACCTTTCGGCATCCCCACCATGGCCATCGGCCTGTCGATCATGCTGAAGGCTTCCAATAAGGTTAAACGCCTGACGCTTCGGCTGGTACACAGGAATCGCCACAGCAGCCGGATATGGCACAGCATGCGCAGTCTGTATAAACGCTTGCGCAGGTAATGTAACTGTCATCAAACATTCAAAAAACCGTCATTTTCCTGTAACAGCCCTTGCCTAAAATCCTCGTGATTTGATTACAACGCATCGACGATGAAAGTACTGAAAACCCTGCATGAATACGATTTATCACTTTTTTACCGATTGAAGGTCCTGCCATGAAAATATTTTACGGGATTCAAGGAACGGGAAACGGCCATATCACGCGTGGACGGATTATGGCCCGCGAACTGCACGCCGCCGAGATTGCTGTCACCTACCAGTTTACGGGCAGGGCTCAGGACCAGTTCTTTGATATGGAAATTTTTAAAAACCAGCAATGGCGTGAGGGACTGACATTCAGCGTTAAAAACGGAAAAATAAATCATTTAAAGACGGTGCTGAATTCAAGTCCGGTACGTTTGTTAAAGGATATTCGCCAACTGGATCTGAACGATTATGATCTGATCATTTGCGACTACGAACCCGTCACAGCCTGGGCGGCGCGTCAACAGAAAAAGAAAACCGTTGGCGTCAGTCATCAATATGCGTTTCAATATAAAATCCCCCGTGCGGGCGGCGATCCGATTTCCGAAGCCGTAATGAGAAATTTCGCGCCTGTGGATACCGGCATCGGTTTACACTGGCATCATTTCGGGCAGCCCATATTGCCGCCCATTATCGCAACACCGGATATTCCGCAGCATACGCAGAAAAATAAAATCGTTGTTTATCTGCCCTTTGAAAACCAGCAACATTTAATCGAACTGCTGGCGCCATTCGGGGATTATGAATTCAATATTTATTCATTTATACCGGAGCAAAATCACGCTTATGCGCATATTCACTGTAAGCCGCTTTCTTTGCACGGATTTCAAGCGGACTTGCATGATTGCACAGGAATCATGTGTAATGCCGGTTTTGAATTGGCCAGCGAAGCTTTATATCTCGGCAAAAAACTACTGGTAAAACCGGTGCACGCGCAGATGGAACAGACTTCGAATGCAGCCGCGCTGGTCGAGCTCGGCTACGGCCAGGCTATGAAAAGACTGGATCGCGCGATCATTGAACAGTGGCTGCATGAAACAAAAGCCCTACGTATCACTTATCCGAATACCGCCAGACACCTGGTTGGATGGATCAAAAACGGAATGCCGCCAATTGACCAGGGCTGGTGTGATCAGGTCTGGTCAAATGTTCAGGTTATTCCCGTTGATCTCTAACTTAGACCGGAAAATAGTACCGGGAAAAATAATGCAGAAATATCATAAATGAGTACACCAGCTTTGACGAACGCTAATCAGGATCAAGCCAGCGAGGTCTTGATCAAGATACCATCACCCCGGAATATACTGATATTTTACAATCCCATTTCAAGCGCCGGAAATACGGAACAAACAGCAAAACAACTGGAAGCCGCACTCCATGCGCACGGAAAAAATGCCCAGATACACACTTCCGAAAAAAAAATGAAGGGGTACAAATCAATGCGCAGTGCAATTGCTGCCTGCGATCTGGTTGTTATTGTCGGCGGCGACGGCACGGTTAGAAAGCTGCTGAACATTGTTAACAAAACCGGCACCCCGTTATACGTAATTCCTGGAGGAAACGAATCGCTGTTTGCCCGCACCTACAACATGAGCACCGACAGCGATGATTTACTGCAAGCCATTGCGGACAGCTACTGCCTGCAACAGTATTACGGCCTGATCAGTGGCACGGATATCAGCGGAAAGAAGCCCTTTTTTAATATGGCATCAATGGGGCTTGATTCGCTGACGGTCAAAAATATCGGCAAGCGTAATGGGCCGCTCAACGACGCCATTTACGTCTGGCACGGCTTAAAGGCGCTGTGTTCATTGCATCATCCCATTGTGTCCATCAATATAGACGGCGAAACTGTTGTCGACCGCAAGTCGGGATACATCATCGTAGCAAATAGCCAGGCCTATGCAAAAAACCTGCAACTGGTGCCCGGCGCCAGCCCCTCAAAGAATGAACTGACAGCCGGTTTTCTGCCTGGCGCAAAGCATCAGCATGAACTCATTAAAGCCATGCGAATTCTCCAGCGCAAACCGGCCAATCTGCCCATGCAGTATTTTTCAGGCAAGATGATTGCGTGCACTGTGCATGAAAAAGCCTATCCATTGCAGGTTGATGGTGATTATTTTCGCAACCGTGACATTGCAGCTGACAACACAATAAATTTCAGTATCAGCCCGAATGCTATCCGGGTTCTGATTCCGCCGGAATGCCGCAAAAATCTTAAAGCGCCGTTATGATCGATATGATTGAGGGCGCCTCTAAAAATTCAGCGTTTTAAGCAGGACGAGGCGGGAACAAAAAATATTGACGCGGCATATGACTGATATGTAGGGAAATATTTTTGCGAACAACGACGTATTGTAACAAAACATAGATTTCCAGGAATAACTAACTGTTGAAAAGCCGCCGGTTTATTTCAGCTATACATTTTAATACGCCGCGCCCTGCTGTTGGCCGTTGATCACATCCACCCTGGATGAAAACTTCTGTAGTATTTTCAGTTTGTCATAAAAATGCAACGCAATGCTGCTAACTTCGCGTTGTTCAAAAGTGCATCGTGCGCTATACAGACACACCGTACTTCTAAATCCGGTTTTTTATATCCTCATCTGCCTTCTCGCAGCGGAGAGAGTCGAGAAACCGGATTTAGAAGCACGTTAAGTATAAAAAAAGACAAAAATACATCCTGTAAGAACACAATAATTATTCAATTCCTCACAGGTTTGTTGTTATTGAACCTAAAAACCTCGGTTGACCGTTATCCGGGATAACTAACGATATGAATACATGAAACAATTCGAGCAATCCCGGTTCATCCGGATGGTGAGTCAAACTATGGTGTTTATAGCACGCCGCTTTTTAATTTTTGCTGCGTTACAATTCG
>CAZXBP010000231.1:0-4325 GCA_964639015.1 uncultured Nitrosomonas sp. | reverse complement strand
AAATAAAAATCAACGCACTCTAAATCCCATTCAACTGAGGTTTTTAGGTTTAAAGCTGCATACTTAAAACCATCGCGCGCACGAACAGCCCGAGAACCGCACGTCAGGCGGTTTTTCAAGGCGCTCGATTAATTATGCACCGATATGCGCTATACTGAGGCGCATATCGACATAATCAGGGTGATTTTATGAAGATTCATGAATATCAGGCTAAGGAAATTCTCAGGCAATATGGCGTGGTAACACCCCGGGGAATTGCCTGCTTCAGCGTGGATGAGGCTGTCAGCGCGGCGCAAAATCTCGGCGGTGAAGTCTGGGTAGTCAAGGCGCAGATTTATGCCGGTGGCCGCGGTAAAGGTGGCGGCGTCAAAGTGGCCCGGTCACTTGAAGAAGTGGGTCAATTGGCGGGCGATATGCTGGGAATGCGCCTGATAACGCATCAGACCGGATCTGACGGACAAACGGTGCGCCGATTGTTTGTTGAAGAAGGTGTCAATATCGCCAGGGAATTTTATGTCGGCATGGTGGTTGATCGCGGTAGTCAGCGCGTGTGTTTGATGGCCAGCGCCGAAGGGGGTATGGATATTGAGCAGGTTGCAGCGCAGACGCCGGAAAAAATCCACAAGGTTTATATCGATCCGATTGCCGGTTTGACCGATTCGGAAGCGCTCGCTGTCGCCGGAAAAATCGGTATGCCCGATATCAGCCGGAATGAGACCGTTGTATTGTTAAAAAATCTGTATCAGGCTTTTGATGATAAAGACGCGTCACTGGTGGAAATCAACCCCTTAGCGCTGACAGCGGATAACCACGTGCTCGCGCTGGATGCAAAAATGAATTTTGATGATAATGCGCTGTTTCGCCATTCCGAGATTGTCGCGCTGCGCGACCTGGATGAAGAAGACCCGGCGGAAACCGAGGCCTCCCGGCATGACCTGTCGTATATCCCGCTTGACGGCAATATCGGCTGTCTGGTTAACGGTGCGGGACTGGCAATGGCTACCATGGATATTATCAAGCTGTATGGCGGTAATCCGGCGAATTTTCTTGATGTCGGCGGTGGCGCAACGACTGGGAAAGTGACCGCGGCATTCAAACTGATGCTGAAAAATCCGAAATTGGCCGCGATTCTGGTGAATATTTTCGGTGGCATTATGAAATGCGATGTGATTGCTGAAGGTGTGGTACAGGCTGCGCGTGAAGTGCAGCTTACCGTGCCGCTGGTGGTTCGGCTTGAAGGCACCAATGTACAGATCGGCAAGCGCATTCTTGCCGATTCCGGATTAGCCGTTATTTCCGCCGACAATATGGCGGATGCCGCGCAGAAGGCGGTCAATGCCGCAGCAGCGCACGGATAGACTGTTTCCTGAATGTAGTGGCGCGAATTCTGTTTTATTTACCAAGAGAGATAGTTGACAATGTCCATTCTGATTAACCAAAACAGTCGTGTGATGACGCAGGGGATTACCGGCAAGACCGGTCAGTTTCATACCCGCATGTGCCGGGAATATGCCCATGGCAATCAATGTTTTGTGGCGGGTGTGAATCCGCGTAAACCCGGTGAGGAATTTGAAGGTATTCCGGTTTTTGCGACAGTGAAGGAAGCCAAAGCAGCAACCGGCGCGAATGTCTCGGTTATTTATGTACCACCGCCGTATGCGGCTGCAGCGATTGACGAGGCTGTCGATGCGGAGCTCGATCTGGTTATCTGTATTACCGAGGGAATCCCGGTACGCGACATGATCCGTACGCGCTATAAAATGCTGGGCAAGAAAACTCGCCTGATCGGCCCGAACTGTCCCGGCATTATCACCCCCGATGAAATCAAGATCGGTATCATGCCGGGTTATATTCATAAGAAAGGACGCATCGGCGTCGTGTCGCGTTCAGGCACGCTGACCTACGAGGCTGTCGCACAGTTGATGGAGCAGGGGCTGGGGCAATCGACATGCGTCGGCATCGGTGGCGACCCCGTCAATGGCCTGAAACATATCGACGTCATGCAATTATTCAATGAAGACGATGAAACCGACGCGGTGCTGATGGTGGGTGAAATCGGCGGTACCGACGAAGAAGATTGTGCACGTTGGGTGAAAGCGCATATGCGCAAGCCGGTTGTTGGTTTTATCGCCGGTGTGACGGCGCCGCCCGGCAAACGCATGGGGCATGCCGGTGCAATTATTTCAGGCGGCAAAGGCACGGCTCAGGAAAAGCTGGCCGTGATGGAAGAATGCGGCATCAAAGTAACGCGTAATCCCGCCGAGATGGGAAAGCTGTTGAAATCAACTCTGGGTTAGGAATTTTTTTTCTGGACACTATGATGCATACTAAAAACCGGCTTTTTATCAGTTGTATTATTTTGGCATTGGCCGGATGCGCCGGAATTGCGCCGGTGCAGACACCACCGGAAAAACCGGTTATCAAGCCGCCCAAGCTTCCGCCAGGCAAATTGCAGCGGCCGGCCGGACCACTGCCGCCCAGTACGAGACCAACTTATAACTTGATGGGTTATCCACCCGCTGTGCAGGAAGGTTATATTGATGGCTGCGAAACTGCGAAGAAATCGCAATGGGGTATTAAGGATATGAAACGCTATCAGTCTGATGCGCAATACCGTATGGGATGGGATGATGGTTTTTTCATCTGTGGCAGCAAACGCTAAAGCGACGGTTTATGCACCGGCTCATACAACGCGTATGAAAAAACTGAAGTATGGCTGCATGCTGTTAATTGTTGCAGTATTGCAATGGCTGATGCCCGGTATTGCGTCCGCACAGCAACTGCCTGACGCACTGAAGCGGAAATTCGAGCAGGCGGGCATTCCTGAAACAGCACTGGGAATCTATATCCATCAGATCGGCGCAGAACAGCCAATCATGGCGGTGAATGCAGATGTGGCGATGAATCCGGCGTCCGTGATGAAGCTGGTGACGACTTATGCCGGTCTTGAAATTCTCGGTCCGGCCTATTCATGGCAAACTGTCTTATACGCACATGGCAAAATCGTCGATGGCGTTTTGCATGGCGATCTGGTGATCAAAGGGTATGGCGATCCCAAACTTGATTTGGAAAATTTCTGGCTGCTGATTCACCGACTGCGTCATACCGGACTGTACGAAATTACCGGCAATCTGATTCTGGATCATACTTATTATGATATCCCGCAGGGTGATCCGGGCGCGTTCGACGGCCAACCCTATAGAACCTATAACATTCTGCCTGAAGCATTGCTGGTTAATTACCGTTCAACCGAATTGCATTTTATACCGGAAACCGAAACCCGATCGGTCAGAATCATCGCGGAGCCTATTCCCGATTCGGTGATGCTGGTGAACAATGTGAAAATGACCGACGCTGCCTGCAACGGCGACTGGCGCAATGGTGTCGCTGTCGATATTCAGCCCGGCCAGGATACGCGCGGCGCCGCGTTGATTGCCGTCAACGGCGCGTATTCAGCGCGATGCGGCCGGCAATCCATGCTGCTCGGTCTGCATGACAGCGCGACGTACACACGTGAACTGTTCAGGCGCCTGTGGCAGCAGCAAGGTGGCGTATTCGAGGGCGATGTCATTCTGCGCACTGCGCCGAGCGGATTAACACCGATCAAGATTTATCATTCGCCGCCTTTGGCCGACATTATCCGGGGCATTAATAAATTCAGCAATAACATCGCCGCACGGCAATTATATTTGACGCTGGGCACAGCCGGATCAAATCACAAGAATCAATCCCCTGCGACACTCAACAAGTCGGAGGAAGCACTGAAACGCTGGCTGGCCTCAAAACAATTGTTTTTCCCCGAACTCGTTATCGAAAATGGCTCCGGATTGTCGCGGATTGAACGTATCAGCGCCCGCCATATGGGACAGCTGTTACTCGCCGCATTTAGAAGTCCGGTGATGCCGGAATTCATCGCGTCAATGCCGATCGCCGCTGTTGACGGAACGATGAGAAACCGGTTGCACGGCACGGCGGTCAGTGGTCTTGCGCATATTAAAACCGGTTCTCTCAATCAGGTCAGGACACTCGCGGGTTATATGCTGGATAAATCCGGGCAGCGTGTTGTCGTGGTGATATTCGCCAACCATGCGCTCGTCACGCAGTCGCGCGCCGCAATGGATGCAGTATTGCAGTGGGTCTACGAACGATGATTTTGAAAAAGTGTTCACTGTTGTCCTTGCCAAAAATAAAAATCAACGCACTTTAAACCCCATTCAACTGAGGTTTTTAGGTTAAACCTAAAAACCTCAGTTGACCGTTATCCGGGATGACTAACGATATGAATACATGAAACAATTCGAGTAATGCCGGTTCATCCGGATGGT
>CAZXBP010000230.1:0-4383 GCA_964639015.1 uncultured Nitrosomonas sp. | reverse complement strand
CAACTCGGCCGCCAGATCGTGCGCGGCCTGCTGGGTTCATTGCTCGGCGGCAGAAGAAGATAAAACAGCATAGGACGATTGTTATGAAAGCAATTTATTTTGAAACGGGTGGTACAGCGGATGTATTGCGGTACGGTGATGTCAATGAACCTGCACAATGCGGCGACACACAGCTCAGGATAAGGCTCAAGGCTGCCGGAATCAATCCGGTCGACAGCAAAATCCGCGCAGCACCGGACCGGTTTCCGGTCACCTTTCCGGTTATTCCCGGCTGCGATGGCGCAGGCATCGTAACAGCAGCTGGTTCCGCTGTCCGGCGATTCAAAACCGGTGATGAAGTGTACTTTTCGCAGCCCGGTTTTAATTTCCGGCAGGGCACATACGCTGAATTTACCTGTGTGGATGAAAGTCTGCTGGCCGGCAAACCACTATCACTGGATTTTGCTCACGCCGCAGCTGCGCCACTGGTATTGATCACAGCCTGGGAAGCATTGCATGACCGCGCACGCATTGCCTCCGGCCAGACTGTTTTAATCCACGCCGGCGCGGGCGGCGTCGGCCATGTCGCGATCCAGCTCGCCAAACTGGCCGGTGCGAGGGTTATCACCACCGTGAGCAGCGACGAAAAAGCCGCCTTTGTCAAACGCCTTGGCGCTGATAAGACAATCAATTACAAAACACATAATGTCGCCAATGAAGTCATGCGCTGGACTTCCGGAGAAGGCGTCGATATCGCGTTTGATACCGTTGGCCCGCCGGTGCTGCAAAATTGTGTCAAGTGTGTAAAAAATTACGGCGACATAGTCACCATTTTGCAACCGCCGGCTGACATGGACTGGAGCGAAGTCCGCCTGCGCAATATCCGTTTCAGTTTCGAGCTGATGCTGACGCCCGTCATTCTTGATCTCGACGAGGCGAAACAGCATCAGGGTGAAATTTTACAGCGCTGCGCTGCATTGATCGACGAAGGCAAATTGAAAATAGAAGTCAACAGGCAATTCGGTCTGAATGATGCCGCAGCTGCGCAACGGTATCTGGAAGAGCAACATCCCGCAGGAAAACTGGTGCTCATTATCGAGGAGTAATCGTTATGAAACGTATACTGGTGACAGGCGCGACAGGCCAGATCGGCTCCGAACTGGTTCACGCGCTGCGCCTGCGCTACGGCGGCGATAACGTCGTTGCCGCCGGACATCAGAAAGCGCCGCAGCAAAGCCTTGTCGAAGAGGGGCCATTTACCACACTGGATGTAACGTGCATCGAAGCTGTCAACGCCGTGGTTCAACATTACCGGATCGATACCATTTTTCATCTTGCGGCGCTGTTATCGGCGGTTGCGGAAAAAAACCCGCAACGGGCCTGGAAAGTCAATATGGATGGCCTGTTCAATGTGCTCGAGGTCAGCAGGGAACAGCGATGCGCTGTATTTTTTCCCAGTTCGATCGGCGCATTCGGACCCGATACGCCGCGGGACAATACGCCACAGGACACCTTGCAGCGGCCGAACACCATGTATGGCGTCTGCAAGGTTTCCGGCGAGCTGTTATGTGACTATTACTTTTCCCGTTTTGGCGTCGATACGCGTGGTGTGCGTTATCCCGGCCTGATTTCGTACGAAACGCCACCCGGTGGCGGAACCACGGATTATGCAGTGGAAATTTTTTATCATGCGATTCAGAACAAAAGCTACACCTGTTTTCTACAACAGGGTACATATCTGGACATGATGTTTATGCCCGACGCCATTCGCGCCGCCATTGAATTGATGGAAACCGATGCCAGCCGGCTCAAGCACCGTAACGCTTTTAATATCACCGCAATGAGTTTTGCGCCTGAAGAACTCGCCGAAAGTATCCGTAAACATATTCCCGGCTTCAGAATGGACTACAATGTCGATCCCGTCAGGCAGGCTATTGCAAATTCCTGGCCACGTCACATGGACGATCATGCCGCCAGAACGGAATGGGGGTGGGAGCCGCAATTTGATCTGGAACAGATGACTGCGCATATGCTGACTCAGCTCTCTGCAAAATTAAGCGCAAAACTTTAATTTAAATCGTGAACCGTATAACCGAGGAAATCGCTATGTCACTGGAACAATTAAACGCCTATTGCATATCACGACTGGAAGCACTGCAAAACAAAGGTGTTTTAAAAGGCAATGAAAAAGTGATTTCGCGGATTGTCACGCCCGAGTGGATAAAAAAAGGCTGGCTGCCGGATGCAAAGGAAGACAAAGACGCTGGCCCGCGCTATTTTCTGGCTGGCGATGATCATCCTTATTTGTTGATGAACTCCAATTCCTATCTGGGCCTGTCGCTGCATCCCGATGTCATGGCCGCGGAAGAAAAAGGCGTGCGGAATTATGGCACGGGACCTGGCGCTGTGCGTTTTATTTCGGGCACTTACGCATCCCATATCGAACTGGAGAATCGGCTGGCAACGTTTCATCAGCGTGAATCGGCGATGATTTTCAGCGCAGCATTCGCAACCGTCATGGGCGTACTGCCCGCCCTGACACACGAAGAAACGTTGATTGTCAGCGATGAACTGAATCACAGCAGCATCATTAATGCCATACGGCTGTCACGGCCCGCGCAAAAGGCCATTTACAAACACCTGGATATGGCTGAACTCGAGCATATCCTGAGCACATACGCATCCGCCCCACAAACAGGCGCAGCGCCGATCCGGCGGGTTTTGGTGATAACCGACGGCATTTTCAGCATGCGCGGCGATCATGCGCCGCTCAATACGATCACGGAAATCTGCCGAAAATATGAACAGCATTTTGCCGAAGGCATTATCACGATTGCCGATGATTCGCACGGTGTAGGCGCATTTGGCGAAACCGGACATGGTACCGAAGAATATACGCAATGTAAGGTCGACATACTGATCGCCACACTCGGCAAGGCGCTTGGTGTCAACGGCGGCTATGTCGCGGCAAGCAGGCCGGTGATCGATTACCTGCGTGAAATATCGCCTTTTTATGTGTACTCAAACCCTATTACGCCAGCCGAAGCGCTTGCCGCAAAAAAATCTATCGACATTCTGGAAAGCAGCGAAGGTCTCGCGCGTCTGAATAAAATTCGCGCATTATCAGCCCGTTTTGAAAGCGGAATCACCGATTTAGGCTTTGAAACCATACCCGGAAAACACCCGGTCACCCCGCTGGTCGTTCGGGATTCACAAAGAACAGCACGCCTGATACAGCATTTATTCAAAAACAGAATACTGGCCACCGGCTTGAATTATCCGGTCGTACCATCAGGCGAAGAAGAAATCCGCTTTCAAATCAACGCCAACCATACGACATACGATATTGACGAGGTATTACGTGTTTTAGTGGATTTTGCTGATTGATCACAACGCAATCCTCTGCCGATCATGAATTGTGGATGATTATAAAGTATGAAGAAATAGAATAACTTGAACAATAACAGTCCATCCAAATGGAGAATCATACGATAGCCGATTTTTAATTTTTGCTGCGTAACAATTCGTTGTAATAATGGGTTATTACGCCTCATTGCGTCTTGCCAAACACAAACTCAGCGCACTTTAAACACCATTCAACGGAGGTTTTTAAGTTCAGCAGTCGCGATCATTACGCGCTATCGACAACTTCTGCTATTTACCACAAACATTCTTCATGTTACTCAAAAATCAAAACTCACACTTCGAGATAATCGTCATCGACTATGAATTCCCGCAAGTACATGACGATCGATATGATTCAAACTGGCTTATCATCGAAATCCGGGCAACACGCGCAAAAGATTCGTGGTCTGCCTCATACCCGTGTATGCTGACAGGCGAGGTGGCAGATCTCGCCGATTGGCTCGATGCCGTGGCTAATGGGAAAAATACAACTGCGCGATTAGATTTTTTTGAGCCCAATCTTCATTTTGAAGTGACTGAATCAGAACCAAAAAAATTGTATGTTTATATTGATGCGGAACTCAAACCCGCTGGAGTACTTGGCGATGACTCCGGTATCGATGACCCGATCCGCATCGAATTCGAGCACATTCCAGCGGAATTAAAAGATGCTGCTGTCTCGTTACGAACCTACCTGAAAGCTTTTCCAATCCGGGCCGGTGCGGAATAGGCATCCACGACTACATTTAGCTTCCCTGCATGAGATACATTAATTTTACTTTGACTGACAGGTGCAAAGGTTACCTCAATTAATCTTTCGGATAACAGTCAACCGAGGATTTCTAGCCTTTAACAAGTTTTGTTCTGAACAGGTCAAATCCCATCTTCTTCAAACCGGAAATCTGGTGTTTTCGCTCACGGGTCAGCCGCTTGCAGTGCTTCATCCTAAAAACCTCAGTTGAATGGGATTTAGAGTGCGTTGATTTTTTTCCGGCAAGG
>CAZXBP010000229.1:0-4396 GCA_964639015.1 uncultured Nitrosomonas sp. | reverse complement strand
TTATTCATACCGTTAGTCATCGCGGGTAACGGTCAACTGAGGTTTTTAGGTTGAAGGAGGACGCTTGAAAAAAAGAAGTGGTAAAGCCCTCACAATGGCGCAGTGGGCGGTACAGGAGAAATTTGTGAGTATCGTTCTGGCCTGTGCAGCATTTGGCATCTCTGAAACCTGCTATCGCTATCGATCGGTGCGTAACGCTGAGAACGAAGAAATCGCCGACGGGTTACTACGGTTCCCGTGATGTCATACGTTACCCTCCAGAAATAACCGAAGATAACCAGGTTAAAACTAAATTTTTAGATGGCTGGACTGGACGCTTACGTTTGATCCTGCTGTTGGGTCATCTGTTAATCCCCAGACTATGTCTTTACCCAGATTCTTCGCTCTGACAAATTGGGTAATAATAGCGACGACGGGCTTGCCAGAGTGGCCCAAAGGCAATTCTTTTGTCAGCAATATATTTGCTAAAGCATGGCGCGTTTCTGCGGTATGCAGGTAAATGCCCTCGGTCAAGAATGAATCAGCATTCCTTTGTTCATGCTGATGTTGCGAAATACCTGTGATTTTTTGGCTGGCTTGTACCAATTGCCGAATGTCATTAATTTCTTTTATTAAATTATGCGGATTTAAACTTACGCCATGCTCCGCCTTATCTTCTATCGCCTTGCTTAGCGAGGACAGACAAGAAGAATTATAGAACTCAGCATCTTCCATGGGCATGGTTTTACCAATATTGTAAAAAAAAGCCTGCATGAGCACTATCTGGTTTTCTGTCAACGATTGATCAGGTGAAACAAGAATTAAGGTGTCTTGAATTTTGCCACCGCTATTCACTCTATCTCCAGCGAGTAGTCCGGTAAAAACTGTATTAGGCCGATTCTCACAATCATAAATCAGCGCAAAACCAGCGTGCTGAGTATGAATTCTACAAATTTTGTGGTTCAGAATAAACCAGCACTCGGGTTCATTTTCCTGAAAAAGTCTTGTTTCACCATCAATAAATTGATACCACTTAAATTCTACTCGTGAATTTGCAGATAAGAAATAAATGGTTTCAATAACATTCTTCAAAACAACTACTTCCCAATTTTCTGTAATCGGTTTAGAAAATCTTGGAACATTGGTTTGTCTCTGATCAGCAATCGCTCTCCCTGTATGATTCTGACCATATTATTATCCACACCTCTTGTAAATTCCCATACAGCACTAATTAATGATCTTTCCGGGGAAAATACGTCTGAAAATGATCGAAAAATTTTTTCCAGCTTATTTTTATTAAAATCAGGGAAAATATTTATTAATAACTTTGAAACATAATTTACGAAAGAATCAATGATAGACTCAATCTTTTTCGGTTCACGTTTTAAAATTTCACTGCGAATTTGCTGAATCAGGAAAAAATTCAGAATGTATCTTAATGGGAGATCGCAGTTATTGGGACTATAGCCCAATGCTTTGCGACCACCTTCCGTACTACCTTCTACTCGACGGAAAAATTCTTTTGGATACGCCATACCCGCCGACTCATAATGATCCCATACAACATTACCCAGTGTTTCAATTGGCGTAATCACAACCGCTACATTTTTTTCTCGCTTCTTTAATTCTGCCAAAACTTCTTTATATTCATCTTTCACCTTTTCAAGTACAGCTTCATAGCTTCTTGCCTTATTGTTATCTCCAACATATTTACGTTGGTAAGTTTCGACTTTCACGAGTACTAGGCACAACAGGAGAAAAGTCGATTCATTACCATCGCCCAAAAAATGATCCAACCAATATTTGACGGTCTCCCTTAGCTGCTTGGGCTGATTTCTAAGTTCTGTAAGCGCTTCAGTCGGAAAACTTTCTTGTTCCATTAACTCGACTGTATCAATAGCCAGTATCGCTGCATGAGATTTTTTGGCAATCTCGTAAAGCTTCGGCTTATCTTCCGACATCCATCCTCCTGGCATATCTACAAAAGTTAAGTCTAATCTGGAATTTTGTGATGAAGTGCCAATTTCGAATGTAAAGCTTTCTATATCCGCATTCGGGCGGCGAGGAAATTCGAAAGGATTAACAGTGTCTGTTAATTTTTGTTGAGTGACTGCACGCATCGTTTCGACTTTCTGGATTAACGGCCCAGTTGAGTACTGGTCAACTTTTATACGCAAACCGGTTTCACTTTCTAGAGTAGCAGATTGATCAAAGATTGAGCCCAAAAGGGTAGATTTCCCAGCTCCCCGTCCCCCCAACATCATGACCGAACGTTCAGTTACATCACTCATCGACGTTACTCCTCTTTTTATAGTTGCAGTAGTGGTAGGCAATGGAATTTAGTCTACTTAAAAAAGTCAATCGCTTTTCTGTGAATTTTAATTTAAAAGTGGCTTGAAACCAAAACCAAAATGCAACGGGTCTTCCCCGATCACAGCAGCAGCGAAGATATAAAACACATAGTCATATGTTTCTCTTGGCAATTCGAATTGTTTATTAAATTTCCAAAAATTTTTATCCCGAGGATTATCAGGCATCTGATTCAACACCTGCCTTATACGGGAGTGTCCATAGTTATAGCTTGCCAGAACTAACAAACCCGATGCCTGAGCTTCTGTACTAAATAAATATTTAAGATATTTTGCACCCGCCAAGGTGGCCCTTTCAAAATTAAAACGTTCATCGCGCTCATCATATTTCCGTTCATTTACCAATGGCCCTGGCGTGAGGCCATACTCCTGTCCAGTAGTCGGCAAAAATTGCCATGCCCCTTTAGCGATACCAAACCTTGTTTTCGGACCAATTGCTTTAGAATCGTAATTACTTTCCTGCAATGGCAGGTAAGCAAAATATAATGGCAATTCTTCTTTTTCAAGTGCATTAATTACTATCGGAAAATATCCATTAACTTCAAGATGTGCCATAGCCTGCGGCAATCTTTCAGTTTTTTGCCAAAAAGTGATATAGCGCTTAACCTCGTTTATAAAGCCATCCGGAAGCTCAAGCTCGCTTTCTCCAAATCCACGTGCCACTTTCATTATCAAGTCATCTTCATACTGAGATTTATTAAAAAATGGAAAACCGTATGCCTTTGCCTCATCAACATACTTCTGATATCTATTACGCATTTCGTTAAGTTTTTGCCTTTTTTGTGCAACCAACTTACGTTCAGTCTCTATTTTTTTTTGCTCTTCTGTAATTCGCTGTCGATCAATTTCTAGTTTTTTATTGAGAATGGCATCCATTGTTAAACTCAACACCTCGGCGCTTTCTGAAAGTCTAATTTCAGCTTGTGACAAGCTGACTTCCAGTGTCTTGATATCATAAAACATATCAATTGCAAGACTCCGTGCATTAGAAAGCGTAATCTGCTGATAGGCTACCATGATGGATGAAAACAAGAACAAGATACCCAGCAACCAGATTTTCTTTTTGTAACCTTTACCATGATCAAGCCGGTCTTCATGAATAATTCTTCGCACCATACGTGTATAATGCCCAAAATCTTCCACGTCAGATTCTGACAATAAGCGCACCTTTAATTCTTCGCTACTGTAATCTTTCTTTGGACTAATAGACTTGGAAGTTGTTGAAACTAAATTTCTATCTTGTGCTTCAGCATTAAAGCCAGCTAAATTGTCATGCTCGTACTGAGCGAAAGCTTCCATGACCAGAAAAGGGCCAGACTTACCTAAGGTGATAGTAATTGGAAAACTGAGGAGTAATTTTTCATGAATTCGCCTATTTTCGATATAAATACCATTGGCGCTATTCAAATCATAAACACACCAGTGCGACTCATATTTGATCTCAAGATGATGACGACTGACCAGTTTGTCTGAAACAACAATATCATTATCTGATGCTCGACCTACAGTAAATGCATGAGAAAAACCAAATATCTGTAAATTTTCTCCATTTGAATCATAAAGACTAACTTTAACAAATGGATGCATCATTACAGTATGATCTATTTCATCATGCATCCGCTTGTTTACAGACAAAGGCATTACTGTCTTATCGCTCATAAATATGAAGCTAAGAAATGTGGATTATTAATGTGCCGAACATATCTTTCTCGCTACCATAAGCTATTTTGTCGACCCTGAAAAAATTTCTACTGCAAATATATCAGAACAGCAATACAAGACTGAAATCGCAATCTCATCCTTGCATTCTCTTTTATTCATAAATTTTCGGAAGTAATGCTTGGTTCTGCCGTACTTAAGAGCCAAAAAATGGCTAACAGCCATTGCTTCAGGCTCCAAGCATAGACCGCCATGAGCGGGTTGATGTGATCACCGAGCATACCTTTCAACCTAAAAACCTCAGTTGAATGGGATTTAGAGTGCGTTGATTTTTATTTCCGGCAAGGCGCGATGAGGCGTAATAACGCGTTATTACAACGAATTGCAAC
>CAZXBP010000228.1:0-4402 GCA_964639015.1 uncultured Nitrosomonas sp. | reverse complement strand
GGAAATAAAAATCAACGCACTCTAAATCCCATTCAACTGAGGTTTTTAGGTTTAATTCTTGAATCCACGCTGCGCGCTCATGAGGAAAGTCGCATCCCGTATCGATTAGTGGGTTATGCACTTGTTATACGCATTCGCCTCATCCATGTCGTGCGCAAGCCAGACTTACAGATGCTCAGCATATCTCCGCGCAGAGCGGAGAGATTACGCGCTTCAGCCTTCATTAAGCTGCCGGGATGGAGCCGGATTGTCAGAGGATGCGGCTGCCAAAGTGATCGAAATAGAGCTGATCAATCATGTCGCGGGTAAACTGGTGATTCTGTCCGCCACGATGCGCGATTTTCAATGCGCCCATGAGTGAGCCGAGCCGTCCGGTTGTCTGCCAGTCCATGCCATGCGCGATGCCATATAGCAGGCCGGCGCGGTAGGCGTCGCCGCAGCCGGTCGGATCAACGATGTCCTGCGGTTTCACGCTGGGAATGTCGATTTGCCGGCCATCGGTATAAATAGTCGAGCCCTGCGCGCCCAGCGTCACAATCAGCGCTCTGGTTTTTTGGGCGATAGCTTCCAGCGTAAGGCCGGTACGTTCCTGCAGTAGCTGGCCTTCATAATCATTGACCGCGACATAATCGGCTTTGTCGATGAAGTCGGTCAGTTCGTCGCCATTGTACATGGGCAGGCCCTGACCCGGATCGAAGACAAACGGAATGCCGTTCTGATGAAATTCAAGCGCGTGCTGCAGCATGCCGTCGCGTCCGTCCGGCGCGATGATGCCCAGCCGAATATTGTCCGCATCGGAGACCGAATTGAGGTGCGAGAAGTTCATTGCACCTGGATGAAACGCGGTGATCTGGTTATCATCCAGGTCGGTGGTGATAAACGCCTGCGCGGTAAAAGTATCCTTGACGTGCAGCACATTCGACTGATCGAGTCCGATCTGTTCGAAACGCTCGCGATAAGGCTGGATATCGTCGCCGACGGTTGCCATCATAACCGGTTCGCCGCCGAGCATTTTCAGATTATAGGCGATGTTGCCCGCGCAGCCGCCGAATTCACGGCGCATTTCCGGTACCAGAAACGCAACGTTCAGGACATGGATTTTCTCGGGAAGAATATGATTCTTGAATTGGTCCGGAAAGACCATGATGTTGTCATAAGCGATCGAGCCGCAGATCAGTGTGCGCATAGCTGTTATTTTGGATGATGGGTTTGTTGAAAAAAATGCTGCTCAAACTGTCTTGTACGTTGTGCATGAGTAGCTGATGGGATTGACCGGTGCTGGCGCACCGGTCGTTTTGCGATAGCGCGTGTTTTACGCGCCGGGTTTCCAGCAGAGATCCAGCTCGCGCGCAGCCTTGACATCGTCGAGTTTGCGCAGCGGCATGTTGTGCGGCGCGCTTTTAACCATGTCGGGTTGCTGCTCAATTTCATCGAGAATTTCTTTCATCGCGGTGACAAATGCGTCAAGCGTTTGTTTGGACTCGGTTTCCGCGGGTTCAATCAGCAGACATTCGGGCACCAGGATGGGGAAATACGTTGTCGGTGCGTGATAACCTTTGTCGAGCAGGCGCTTTGCCAGATTCATCGCAGTGACGCCGGTTTTATCCTTGATGTCTTTCATGGTGACAATGAATTCATGGCTTGCCCGGCGCGTCGGATAAGCGATTTCAAAGCCGATTTCTTTGAGTTCCGCCATCAGGTAATTGGCGTTCAGGGTGGCGAACTCGGCAATGCGGTTCATGCCTTCTCTGCCCAGCAGACGGACGTAAATGTAAGCGCGCAGGAGCACGCCGGCATTGCCCATGTGCGCCGATAAATGACCAATCGATTGCGGTCTTTCCTGTTCGGTCACCCAGCGGTATTTGCCGTCTTCCAGCGTAACAAACGGCACCGGCATGAACGGCAGCAGGCGTTTTGCAACGCCAATCGGCGCGGAACCCGGTCCGCCGCCGCCGTGCGGCGTCGAGAAAGTCTTGTGCAGGTTGATGTGAATCACATCGAAACCCATGTCGCCCGGTTTTACCTTGCCGAGCACGGCGTTCAGGTTGGCGCCGTCGTAGTAAAGCAAGCCGCCCGCTTCGTGCACGACGCGGCTCATTTCGGCAATATTTTCTTCGAAAACACCCAGTGTGGACGGATTGGTCAGCATCAGACCCGCGGTTTTCGGACCGACGGCGGCCTTGAGTGCGTTCAGATCTACATTGCCTTCTTTGTCAGTAGGGATCTCGACCACTTTAAAACCGCACATTACCGCAGTGGCGGGATTTGTGCCATGCGCAGCATCGGGTACGATAATTTCGGTGCGTTCGAAGTCGCCGTGCGCTTCGTGGTAAGCGCGAATCATCATCACGCCTGCCAGTTCGCCTTGAGCGCCGGCCATCGGCGCGAGGGTGATGCCGGCCATGCCGGTGACGTCTTTGAGAATTTCCTGTAATTCGTACATGCAGGCAAGGAAACCCTGTCCGGTATCTTCCGGCGCCAATGGATGTCTGCTGAGGTACTGCGGCAGCATGGCCAGTGCATTGCACGCACGGGGGTTGTATTTCATTGTGCAGGAGCCCAGCGGGTAGAATTCAGTATCAATGGAAAAGTTTTTCTGTGACAGCCGCGTGTAATGACGCACGGTGTCCATTTCAGAAACTTCCGGCAGCAGCGGTTGTTTTTTTCGCAGCAGATGATCTGGAATGTCATCGATACTGGCGGAAGTTTTCGGTGCCTGAGAATAATTGCGACGCCCAGGGCGTCCATGTTCGAATATCAGCATGATTGGAGCGTTATCGTTTGATTGAATAATTTTTCGGGATGTGATGCCACAAGGTCATGGACTGTCGGATTATTTCAGTGCCGCCAACGCCGCGTCATAGTTGGGTTCGTCGGCAATTTCCGGTACCAGTTCGGCATGCACGATCGTGTCGGTTTCATCCAGCACAATAACAGCGCGTGCGGTGATACCGGCAAACGGGCCTTCGGCAATCAGTACGCCGTAGTCTTTCATGAAATCAGCGCCGCGCATGGTTGAAAGCGTGACGACTTTATCCAGATTTTCCGTGTCGCAGAAGCGGCTCATGGCAAATGGCAGATCCGCCGCGATAATCAGCACGGCGGTATTGTTCATGTTGCTGGCCTGCTGGTTGAATTTGCGCGTGGACAGCGCACAGACCGGCGTGTCAAGACTGGGTACGATGTTCAGCACTTTTTTCTTACCGGAAAAGTCTGCCAGCGTCACATCTTTCAAATCCCGGTTGACCAGCGAGAAAGCCGGTGCTTTTTGACCAATTTTGGGAAAAGTGCCTTCAATGCGAATTGGATTGCCTAAATGCGTAACCATAATTATTTCCTCGATTTGTAGAGTGTTTGAAATAGATTCAATCTGTTTAGCCAAGTGCCTGCCGGAATTGGCTGACATAATTTTCGATGTCGGCTTCGGTTTTTGTTTCTGTCGCGCAGACCAACAGGGTGTTTTCCAGTTCCGGATAATGCGTTTGCAGGTTGAAACCGCCGAGTATGCCGTTTTGCTTGAGTTTCGCGAGCGCATTGGCTGCGGATGACGGCAGTCTGATGACGGCCTCATGGAAAAACGGGCTGCCGAATACCTGTTCCACACCCGGTATCGCGGTCAGTTTTTTGATCAGGCTGGACGTGTTTGCATGAGATTGCGCGGCGATCCGACGAAGTCCATCGGGACCCAGCAAAGACATGTAAATCGTCGCTGCCGTAACCATCAACCCCTGGTTGGTGCAGATGTTGGACGTGGCTTTTGACCGACGGATGTGCTGTTCACGCGCCTGCAACGTCAGAACAAAACCGGGTTTACCATCCAGGTCATTCGTGCGTCCGATGATCCGACCGGGGATCTGGCGGATCAGGCTGTTTTTGCAGGCCATAAAACCGAAATAAGGACCGCCGCTGGATAAAGGAATGCCCAGCGGCTGGCCTTCGCCGACAGCAATGTCAGCGCCTGTTTCGCCCCATTCGCCAGGTGGTTTCAGTAATGCCAGCGCGACAGGATTGACTACGCCAATGGCAAATGCGTTTTTACTGTGTGCCCAATCGGTCAGTGCATCGACCTGTTCCAGCACGCCGAAGAAGTTGGGTTGCGGAATAACCAGTGCGGCGATGTCATCGGCAGCAAAGGCGTCCAGTGATTCCAGCCGGACCTGCCCGGATGCGTTGTCGAACGGAACTTCAACAATCTCGATTTTCTGGTTACTGACAATGGCGCGCGCCACTTTGCGGTAAACCGGATGAACGGTTTCAGGAATCAGTATGCGCCGGGAAGACTTGTGCGACCTTACCGCCATCAGCGCGGCTTCCGCCAGCGCAGTTGCGCCGTCGTACATGCTGGCGTTGGAAACATCCATGCCGGTCAGCGAAGCCATCATGGTCTGGTATTCATACAGCA
>CAZXBP010000227.1:0-4470 GCA_964639015.1 uncultured Nitrosomonas sp. | reverse complement strand
GCTTGCAGATGCGGCAGCAACTTGCCATATTTAGTCGCCTGCCTGCCTTCCGGCTCCGCCAGAATATCGGCCACGACCGTGTAGGTCAGCCGCGCGTGAGACTTCATCAACGCCGGATAAAAAACATAATCCTGTCTTTCGCCATGCGTATCAAAACGGATTTCGCACACCATGCTCAGACGATTCTTGTTCGGATTCAATGAGCAGAGCTCGTTTGACAGCACTTCGGGCAGCATGGGGATGACACGCTGCGGAAAATAAACCGAATTGCCACGTTTTAAAGCTTCTTTGTCGAATGCATCGTCCGGCGTAACATACTGACTGACATCCGCAATCGCCACGTAGAGTGTATAGCCGTCGCCATCCTGCGCACAGTACACGGCATCATCAAAATCGCGCGCGGTTTCACCGTCAATGGTTACCAGCGGCAACTCGCGGATATCGCGGCGCTCGGCATGCCTGTTTTTGTGCACAACCGTCGGCATACCGGCAGACAATTGCTCCACTTCCGCCGGAAAAACATGCGGCAGGTCATATTTGCGCAAGGCAATATCTATCTCCATCCCGGGGTCGGTATATTCTCCCAGAATCGACACAATATGACCAATCGGCTTTGCATGCTTGCTCGGCTGCTGAACAATCTCAACAGTAACAACCTGCCCGGCTTTTGCATTCAGCGACTGATCATTCGGCACCAGAATCTCCTGGCTGATGCGCTTGTTTTCCGCCACCACCAGCAAAATGCCATGCTCGATATATAATCGCCCAACAACCTGCCTATTGACATGCTCCAGCACTTCAACGATGACCGCCTCACGCCGGCCACGCCGATCAACGCCCGATTCCCGTGCAAGTACGCGATCACCGTGCAGCACTTTCTGCATTTCTTTTGCGGGCAAAAACAGATCGCCGCCGCCGTCATCATCGGGAATCAGAAAACCAAATCCATCGGCATGACCCTGTATGGTTCCCTTAATCAGGTCGAGCTTTTCCATCACGCAGATATCGCCTTTGCGGTTACGGAAAATCTGCCCTTCGCGCATCATTGCAGCCAGCCGGCGCGTAAAAATTTCCCCTTCACTTGAATCGATATCCAGTTGCTTCAGCAACTCAGTCTCCGGCATCGGGACCCCCTTGTCCTGGAGTACTTTAAGCACGTATTCCCGGCTCGGCAGAGGATGGCTGTAGCGCGCCTTTTCACGCTCAAGAAAAGGATCCTGGTTTCTAAGTTTGCTTTGCTTCTTAATTGACAAAATAGTGATTTCCTATAGAATGTGCCACTCTTTATTGATCTGAAAACTCAGATTTCAGGCATTGCCCAGATGGCGGAATTGGTAGACGCGCATGGTTCAGGTCCATGTGCCTTCGGGTGTGGAGGTTCGAGTCCTCTTCTGGGCACCATCTTAATACATCATTGTTATTACTGGATAATTCTAATCTTTCTTTGAGAAAAAATAAGGAGCAATTCAATAACAAACTTAAACTCAATAGAATTCTGGCTCTAGTCCTACAACCCTCATCTCTTACTTCTTTTATTACAGTTGTCTAATTATTTCACTGGATAATTTTACGTTTAAAGCCAAATCAAAACTGTACTTTGTACTGACGGAGCACGTGGGTTGTCTGCGCTCTATTTCGAATCAAGGCTAAAAACCAGCAAGCTCTGCAGTTCCTATGAAGTCTGATGTTGTTCCCACTAGAATTATTTGATCTGTTTCTGCTGAATAGAAATATAGGTTGTCGTTTTTTTCTCCCAGCGCATTACCATTTGAATATAATCTAGCGTAATAACCAAATACATGATCGGCAGATTCTTGATTCTCTGGCAATAACTCACTATATTGACTCTCTGCCCAATTATAGACTCGATCTATATCACTAGCTGGAATTGTGTGAATATCCTCAGAAACTTTGAGAGAAACTCGTGGTTTGTCAATTGTAGATCCCTGTTGCCAATCTGCATCAATATAGTATTTGCCGGTATATGGAGCGACAAAAGAGACTATATCATAGGGCATATCAGGTTCTTCGAAGGTACCCTTTATCGGGGAAGTGTTGTTAATAACCGTATTTTCTTCATCTGCGGCAATTACATTCCCTAGATGGTCATAAACTTTCAAGAGTTCTGGTTCAACGAAACTTTCACTGAGAACTGAATATGTCGCGCCTTTGGTTGCAGTAAAAAAAGCTACATCTGTTAAAAATACATCCGTATAGGATTCTGCAATACTTTCAAAAATATGAACTGTGCCGTTCTCAACATTTGTCCTAAAAATTAATGTTGGTGTTGCAAGATTCTTTTCTGATTCTAGTAAATCAGGCAAATGATCTAGCGTATCGTAATCTAACATTTTTATCCCTTATTTTTTATTGTAAGCAGCAAAATTGAAGATGTTTCCAGACTTACACAGAATAAACCTTATCATTTCATTGTCCATTCGTTGATACTCATTTCAATGACCCATATTACACATCTAAAGAATATTCATATGGTAATTTACATAGCGGAGCAAATGCAGTAGATTCTTCAAAACACCTCTTGAGATTTCCCTTCCATTCCTCTAAGACACAGAATAATTGGTTCAAGGTCTCTCCTTCGAGGCGCACTAGATAAACTCGCAATACTCTGAATCAGAGATTCTTTTTTCTAATCTTCAAATTTCTATACCAAAAAAAACATTTGCTGTAGTCATTTCCGCTTATATCCGCACAAAATTCAAGTAACACCGCAAAGGTATTTGACCGGCCGTATCATACACCCAATCCTGTCGCGCATGTTCCAATGCAATACGCTTGCCACCACCCTGAAACGGTATCAAGACGATCACTCAGTATGCGTGCTCGATAAATTCAAAGAACGTCCTTACATGGCATCGCTCATCAGGCAGCATTTGACAGCTTTAAGCCGACGATGCCTGCAACCACCAGCAGCAGACTGACCAGCTTGAGCGGCGTCACTGCCTCGTGGAACAGAACAATGCCTGCAATTGCCGTACCTAACGCGCCTATGCCAACCCAAACGGCATAGGCGGCGCCGAGCGGAAGCGTACGCAGCGCAACACTGAGCAGATAAAAACTGACGCTCATTGCGGCAAGCGTAACGAGGGACGGCGTGAGTTTTGTAAAGCCTTCAGTGTATTTGAGTCCAACGGCCCAGACAACTTCAAAAAGACCGGCAAGCAATAAGATCAACCAACTCATGGCGTGACTCCTGGCTATGCAGGGTCGTCCCCACGATTGAAGAAACACGCCAGGGTCGTCCCTGGCGGTTATTGTACTTGCTGCGATCAGCCCTGATGCTTATCACAGCGTTACCAGGCTGTTGCACGCGCAAGTATGTTTCAAGGATACACACCCTTTTGCATCCGGACATCCGGACCCAGACCATTCAGGTTACGAGACCTTTGCACGGCGTCATGCGCGGTACGAGAATAAGGCAAAAATTTGCGAAAAAGCGGAGTTTACACGGGGTAAATGAGCCTTTTACGCAAATTTTTAACGCAATTATCGTGCCGCGTAGTAGCCGTGCAAAGGTCTCGTTACGCCTTTCCAATTGACCTGAGCAATGTCCAGGCTAAAGGCTGCAACAAATGCGCAACCGCACTCAGCACGATAACCAGCGCGACCGGTGACACTGCGATCTGCACAGACTCACCGAAGCGCAGTGGCGGTCGCACAAACTTCCCCACCAGCCAGTGCATGGCCACCCAGAAGACAGGCGCGATTATCAACAGGAGAATGTAAAAAACAGCAAGCCCTTCCATACCCGAAGTGCTGCGCACTGGAATAATGATGAGCATCGCCGTAGCCAGCGCAATCGGAATCGTCGCGAGCCGTACCGGAAACCATGCTTCGCCCTTTCCCAGCCGAAGGAAATAACGACGCTCCCAGCGCAGCAGGAACACGAGCGCCGCAAGAGAAAAAACCGCAAACAGCGCAAGCAGAATATAAAACGGATGCATAAACCAATTCTTCCGGGTTAGCGGGAAATACGAAACCGATGAGCGCCCGGCCTGAACAGTTTTACCGGAGTGGCTTTCATGCTGCCGCTAGCGGTGATATTCCCCTGCCCTTTCAGGCTGATAAATAACTTCCTTGATTTTCACCTTGATCAGTCCCCCGCCAGGTTTCGGCCAGTCTATTTCATCCCCCTGCGACAACCCCAGCAGCGCGCTCCCAACCGGGGCGAGGATGGAAATTTTCTTTCCGCTTGAATCAATGTCTTTGGGATAGACAAGCGTCAGCTCAAACTCATCCCGTGACGATTCAACGCTGAATCTGACCGTCGAATTCATGGTAACCACCGTCGGCGGAATTTCTGTCGGCTCAACGACATTCGCGCGTGCAAGCTCTGACTCCAGCTCGTCCTTTTCTACAAATCCGCCTGACGGCAGAGACGCCATAAGCGCGTACAACCTTTCCGAATCGATGGATGAAATGGTAATTTCCGGTCTGCTATTCATATCTGCC
>CAZXBP010000226.1:0-4522 GCA_964639015.1 uncultured Nitrosomonas sp. | reverse complement strand
GTTTGCGCGGCGTGTTGCTGCGTCAATGTCCTTTGTTCCCGCCCCGTCTTGTTGAGTTTCCGGAATCGCTCTGTATGTTTTCCAACAGTAACGCGAGAATGCCCGGTGTTTCGTGCTCGCGTATTCTTTTTTCCGGGGCTTTCAGGCACACCCCGCGCATATTTATTGTTATTATCCTCATTTTTTTACTTTCCGGCGCGTAAAGGAATAGCGCCATTCTGCTATCCGCGCGAATTTTTCATGCCTATCCTGTCGATGAGACTGTTATTGAGAATCTTTATTCTGGGTCTTGCCTACTTTGTCGGCGGGAAACTGGGCCTCAGCATGCCGTATATCGGGTCCAGCATTACGTTGTTCTGGCCGTCAAGCGGTATTGCGCTGGCGGGTCTGCTGATTTGGGGATTTTCCTGCTGGCCGGGCATTTTTCTGGCGGCTTTGGCGATTACCTCAACCACCGGCGATCTGGCTTTTTCGTCGGCAGTGCTTATCGCGGCGGGTAACACTGTGGGCGCAGTAACGGCAGCTTGGCTGCTGAAACGCGCAGGGGTGCTTCATCAACAGTTTGAGCGTGGCCGGAATATCGTGGCATTAACCGTGATCGGGCCGGCCTGCATGGTAATCAATGCCAGCGTGGGTATTTTCGCGCTGAGCATCGATCAACAGATACCTTCCGCAATGTTTGTGCGGGCTTGGTTGAACTGGTGGCTGGGCGATGCAGTGGGCGTATTGATCATGACACCGCTGTTGCTGGTCTGGTCGCTGCATAAGCCATTCGTCCAGCGTACATTAAGGTCTCATGTGGAGTTTGCGCTGAGTCTGGCACTATGCGGAGCGCTTGCCTGGCTGGTGTTCGGCATGCGCTTTTCTCTGGGGTATCTTCATTTATCGCTGGCTTTTCTCGTTTTTCCGCCATTAATCTGGGCGGGGCTGCGTTTCAATGCGCGGGGCGCAACGCTCGCTGCATTTCTGATTTCAGTGATTGCGGTCTGGGGTACGGCGAAAGGCAGCGGGCCATTCATAGAAGGTACTTCGCAGGTTGATCAATTGGCGTTGTGTATTTTTGTGCTGACTAACGCATTGCTGTCCATGCAGGTGATTGGCGTTCAGGCATTCAGGCGACAGGCCGAGCGGGTATTGCACGATAACGAGACCCGTTTGCGGCTGGCGATGGCCGCCGCCAATCAGGGTCTGTGGGATGTCAATGTGCAGACCGGCGTTGCCACGGTAAGCCCCGAATATGCCTTGATGCTGGGTTACGATCCGGAAAGCTTTGTCGAAACCAGGGAGCGCTGGCGTGAACGTTTGCACCCCGATGATCGTGATGCGGTGTATCGGATTTATCAAGACTATGTGGCGGGTCGACTCGAAGATTATCGGGTTGAGTTTCGCCAGCAAACCCGGCAAGGCCAGTGGAAATGGATTCTTTCCATGGGAAAAATGGTCGAGTGGGATGCGCAGGGCCAGCCGCTGCGCATGATCGGCACGTACACGGATATCAGCGACGGCAAGGCGCGGGAAAATGCGTTGCGGCAAAGTCAGGACGCACTGAACCAGGCGCAGGCGATTGCCAGGCTGGGCAGCTGGCAGCTTGACGTGGAAAACAATATGCTGGTCTGGTCCGATGAAATCTTCCGGATTTTTGCGGTTATCGATAACAAGCCGATGAGTTACGCGGATTTTTTGGCGCATGTTGTTCCTGAAGATCGTGACTTAGTCGATCGGGCCTGGCAGGCGGCGTTAAGGGGCGCGCCTTACGATATCGAACACCGCATCAACGCCGCCGGTACAATCAAATGGGTACGGGAAAGAGCGCAGATTCATTTTGACGACAGCGGCAAACCGGTGTCGGCCCTGGGTACTGTGCAGGACATCAGCGCGCGCAAAGCAACCGAAATACAGCTCAAGCAATCGAGGATTCTGTTAAGACAGGTCATTGATGCCACGCCGGACTGGATTTTTGTCAAAGATCGTTCGTACAGGTTTGTTCTGGTGAATAAGGCTTTTGCCCAGGCGCAGGATCTGAGCCCGGAACAGATGCTCGGTAAAGCCGACACGGAAATTTGGTCTGTTGATCTGCGCCTGGGCGAACCGTATGAGGGTAGAGGTGATTTTCACGCCGACGATGATCTGGTTTTCAGCGGCGAGATCGTCCACAATCTGTCAGACTGGGTTACTTTGGCCGATGGCCGTTTACGGCGTTTCGATACCCTGAAGTTGCCGCTGCGGCGCGATGATGGAGCCATTCACGGTGTTCTGGGTTATGCCCGCGATATTACCGATCGTCTGGAATTAGAGGACAAGTATCGTAATCTGGTCGAACAAATCCCGGCGGTGACTTATATTGCGGCCCTGGAGCCGGTGGGGCATACGCTGTATGTCAGTCCGCAAATTCAAAATCAGCTTGGTTTCACCGCGCAGGAATGGATGGATGATCCGGGTCTGTGGCAAAGACTGCTCCATCCCGAGGATAGGAGCAGAGTGCTGGCCGAAATTACCGATAGCGGATTTGGTTCTGCATCGACTTATCTTGAGTATCGTCTGTTCAGGCGTGACAACAGTATTGCCTGGGTCGCCGATTACGCGGTCAGGATCAAGCATGCCGATCACCAGCATGCGTGTATCCAGGGCGTCATGCTGGATATCAGTCAGCGCAAACAAACCGAGCAGGCTTTGCGCCAGGCGCTTGACGAATTGCGTATCGCCGAAAAGCAGCAGCGCGAATTGCACGCTCTGGCCGAGCGTGAACAGAGCCGAATGAGCGCTCTGCTTGCGGCAATGAGTATCGGCATCCTGTTCGAAGACAATCAGCATTGCGTGGAATATGTCAATCCGGCGTTTTTACGCATGTGGCTGATCGGCGAACATGATGATTTGCGCGGCCTGACGACCAGAACCGTACTCGAACGCTCCGCCGAGCGCTTTGCCCGGCCTGCGAACGCATCCAGGTATGTGCTCAATGTCATGAATACTCATGAAATCAGTGAGCGTTTTGAACTGGAATTGAGCGATGGCCGGATGCTGACTCAGCTGTCCTATCCGGTCACTGATAATGAGGGCCGGGTGCTCGGGCGGTTGTGGGTCTATGAAGACATCACCCGCGAGCGACAGACTGCTCAGCAACTGCTTTATCTGGCTGAACGCGATCCATTGACCGGGTTGTATAACCGTCATCGTTTTCAGGAACAGCTGGAAAATCTGATTGCCGGAACGTTGCGCAGCCACGCTCGATTTGCGTTGCTGTATTTCGATCTGGACGATTTTAAATATATTAACGATACTTTCGGTCATAGCACCGGCGATACCGTGCTGGTGCGGGCTGCCGGAGAAGTGTCGAGTGTTATTCGTCACATTGAAATCTTTGCCCGTCTGGGAGGCGACGAATTTGCCATTTTGAGCAACATTCATCCCGGCGATGATATTTCGGTTCTGCCATCCCGTATTGTTTCAGCGATTGCTTCGATTCCGCTACGTTTTCGCGGCACTAACATCCGGTTGACCAGCAGTATTGGTGTAGCGATTTTTCCCGAACACGGCGAGACTGCGGAAGACTTGGTCGCGCATGCCGACGCGGCCATGTACCAGGCGAAAAGTCAGGGTAAAAACACTTGGGCGATTTATGATCCCGCGCGCGATGCATCCGAAAACATGATGGTGCGCATGAACTGGCGTGACCGGATCGCGCAGGCATTGGATCAGGGCTTGTTCGAGTTGCATTTTCAGGGCGTTTACGCCACAGCCGATCGGTGTCTTCGCCATGCTGAAGTGCTGATCCGGATGCACGACGCCGAACAGCCTGAACAGCTTATTATGCCGGGGCAGTTTATTCCATACGCCGAGAAAACCGGACAAATTCTGGATATTGATCGCTGGGTGATCCGGCGCAGCATTGAACTCTTGGCTGCCCATGACAATCTGCCGCCGCTGGCCATCAATATTTCCGGACGCAGCTTTGACGAACCGGATTTGCCGCGCTACACACGCAGCCTGTTAATGGAGCACAGGGTTGATCCCGGCAGATTAATTATCGAACTAACTGAGACTGCGGCTGTATCGGATATTCAGGATGCCCAGCGCTTCATAGAAGCGATCCATCAGGCTGGTTGCATCGTGTGCCTGGATGACTTTGGCAGCGGATTTTCGACGTTCGGCTATCTGAAGTATCTGGAAGTGGAAGTTCTGAAAATTGACGGCGCCTTTATCAGTGATCTGGCCAACAACCGGGAAAATCAGATTTTTGTCAAAGCCATGGTGGAAGTGGCTAAAGCGCTCGGCAAGATGACGGTGGCCGAATATGTCGAGGATGAAGCTACCTTTGAAAGTGTCAGAAGACTCGGCATAGATCTGGCGCAAGGCTATTGTTTCGGCAGACCGAATAACAACCTGCCATGTGAGTAAGGCTGACTATCTGCGCAAAGAAGGCGGGCGAGTTTGTTTGGTCGAATATGCCGCGTGCGAACACCTGGGAGGCTGTCCGAGAATAGCGAAGTAATCGGCCGGACGCCGCAAATCGCGCCGAAGAAAC
>CAZXBP010000225.1:0-4523 GCA_964639015.1 uncultured Nitrosomonas sp. | reverse complement strand
TCCGGATGAACCGGCATTGCTCGAATTGTTTCATGTATTCCTATCGTTAGTCATCTCGGATAACGGTCAACTGAGGTTTTTAGGATTATTGTTGCCGCATACAAAAAAATAGGTTGATAGCCGTCATTGCCACATGTTGCCAGAATGCTAAACGCACGGCAGCCCACGCAAAACCCTGTCAAAGCAGAAAAGCTTATACTATACAACCGTGCTTTGAATCAAATCGTACCTGAACGAGCAGCACACCAACTTCCGTAATCTCTTCATTACACCATCACACCTGCGGCAAATCAGGCTGATCCGGCACAGCATCAATCACATGGGTTGCCTTTCAGATAGTGCGGCAATCCGGCTACTGTCAGGACGACCTGATCACATTGTCGCGCAACCAGCTGGTGCAATTTACCTGCCTCATCGCAATGCCGTCGGGTCAATTCTCCCATCGGAATAATCCCCATGCCGGTTTCGTTGCCGACGAGAATGATGCGTCCCGGCAAGGCCGGCAAAACCGACAGAAAAGCAGTATGCTCCTGATCGAATAACACACCATTCCGGTGGGTCAGTAAATTAGCAAGCCAGCGTGTCAGACAATCAACAAGCAGACAGTGGTGCTCATCCGCCAATTGCCCCAGCAGATTGGCCAGATATACCGGCTCCTCTATCACTCGCCAGTGACTGGGACGGTTTGCACGGTGCAATGCTATACGCGCCTGCATTTCAGCATCGTCTATCGTTGCCGTGGCAATATAAATAACCGGTAAATGACTCTGGATTGCAAAACGTTCCGCCAGACGGCTTTTTCCAGACCGGATACCGCCTAAAACCAGCATTTTTGTATTTGTCATACGTATCAACTGTTCAGATTCAACAACTGTTTCAATCGTCCTGTATCCAGGTATTGATCGACACTATCGGCAAGTCTGTTAATAGCTGCATCACAAACGGCATGATAGTCCGGCATTTGATCGCCGTCGCTTCTCAACCCTGCCCAGGCAAGCAGCGCCGCACAGGCATCAGCAGATTCGAACAGGCCATGCAGATAACAACCCATGATCAGTTCATCCTCACTTACCGCACCATCGCTGCCTTGTTCGAAATATACCGCAGGCTTGTAATGCTTATGAAATGTCGTAACGCCGTTATGGATTTCATACCCGGTAACTGCCGCGCCACTACAGGCTAATGCACCCCGCACATTCTGCAACAATTTATGAGGTTGCATGACCGTACGCATATCAAAAAACGCCAATCCTTGAGCATATCCGGATTTACCCTCCAGACCATCAGGATCTTGAATCAGTTTTCCAAGCATCTGAAAACCACCACAGATGCCGAGCAATTTACCGTGATAACGCAAATGCCGCTGTATGGCCTGCTCCCAGCCTTGCTCGCGCAACCACTCCAGATCGGCCAGCACGCTTTTTGATCCCGGCAGAATAATCAGGTCAGCCGGGGGAACCGTCTCGCCGGGGCCAATAAATCGCAGATTTACCTGCGGATGCAGGCGCAGCGGATCGAAATCGGTATGGTTACTGATACGCGGCAATGCCGGAACAATAACCTGAAGCGATTCATGTTTTATCGTGACTTCTTTGACTGACGTTTGCGGCAGTGCATCCTCCGCTTCCAGATGTAACCCTTGAAAATACGGCAACACACCCAGAACCGGCTTGCCGGTATACTCTGTCAGCCAATCGAGCCCCGGTTTCAGTAAAGCCATGTCGCCACGGAAGCGATTGATTACGAAACCCATGACTCTGGCCTGCTCGCTTTCAGTCAATAATTCCAGCGTGCCGACAAGGTGCGCAAAAACGCCGCCGCGATCAATGTCGGCTATCAGAATAACCGGACAATCCACCGCCTCAGCAAATCCCATATTGGCTATGTCATTCGCGCGAAGATTGATTTCGGCGGGCGAACCAGCACCTTCCACAATAATCCGGTCATACTGCGCAGTCAATCTGGCATGCGATTCCAGTACCGCACTCAATGCAATCTTTTTATACTGATGAAAATCGCAGGCATCCATATTCGCAAGCGCATGTCCATGAATAATGACCTGTGCGCCTATATCCGTATTCGGCTTCAGCAACACCGGATTCATGTCGGTATGCGGCGCAAGTCCGGCGGCAAACGCCTGAACTGCCTGAGCACGCCCGATCTCGCCGCCGTTGACGCTGACCGCGCTGTTTAGCGCCATATTTTGCGGTTTAAAAGGGGCGACATGCACGCCCTGTCGCGACAGCCAGCGGCATAAGGCAGTGACCAGCATGCTTTTTCCTGCATCTGAAGTGGCGCCCTGTATCATCAATGTCTGATTGAGCATGTAAAAATCAGACTACCGCATCGGACTGCTTTATTCGCGGACTGCGCGCACTGTGCCGTAATGGATTACTACAAATCAATGCCATTTTGCGCCATGACTCCTGAACGGTAAGCATGTTTGACATCGTGCATTTCGGTAACCGTATCGGCCAGTTCACAAAGCGCCTGCGGCGCGGCGCGTCCGGTAACAATGACATGCTGCATGGGCGGACGGCTCTTCAAATCCTCCAGCACTGTTTCCATATCCAGCCAGCCGTACTTCAATGGATATGTCAATTCATCCAGCACGACCAGATTCAGCCGCGGGTCGCGCAACATATTCTGCGCCACCGTCCAGCCGCGCCGCGCAGTTTCGATATCCCGTTCCAGATTCTGCGTATCCCAGGTAAAGCCTTCGCCAAGAACATGCCAGACCACATCCGCGTGCTGACGGAAAAATGCTTCTTCTCCGGTATCCGAGCGTCCCTTGATAAACTGTGCGACCGCAACCTGCATGCCATGTCCCAATGCACGCGCAACCATCCCGAATGCTGAACTGGACTTGCCCTTGCCGTTCCCCGTCAGCACCAGCAGCAATCCCTTGGTTTGATTAGCACGGGCAATCGCAGCATCAACAATTTCCTTTTTACGCTGCATGCGCCTGCGATGCCGCAGAGCATGGTCGGCATTATTGCAATCTGCCATCGATCAATTGCTTGCCGTTTTGTGTAAACGGACGGGCTGCCGTGTGAAAGCGATAATCCAATGTAATGCGATGGCAAATCCTGCATAAAACAAAAACGATTCGACATACATCGGAAAATAAACCGATGTCCTTCCGGCAAATTCAAACCACGTGGTATCGGCAAATCGGCCCGAGAAAAAATAAAAGCCGCCACTGGATAACAATTCGCACAGGATCAATCCGGACAGGATGCTCAAGGACAACGGCATCAGTGAGCGCCACGCATATTGATGCCGGTCGGCATACCAACGGCCGGCAAACCAAAGCGAGGCATAAGCAGGCAACAGGAAAGCATACGCAGGCGTCAGGCAGAATTCACTCGCACCACCCCAGACATAAGCCGAATAATCGAGCCCCCAGGTTAGCGCCAGAAAACCCGCGAATGGCCACACGGCGCGCAGATAAACACCCGCGAGGAAAAAGACCGCCCAGGAAGCGCCCGGCAGATTGTGCAGCGATATAAAATGATGACTGCGCGTGACAATCATTAAAACGGCGAGCAGTAATGCGATAATCATTTGATGACGTACGGATAAGGTGATCATCCTGACTCCTTGTTAAGGTTGATAACGTATTGTGGCAAAGAAATTACGTCCGGGCTGGTTGAAAAATGCCGCTGTTTCATAATGCTTGTCAAACAGATTTTCAATACGCCCCTGCAAGCGCCAATGCTTGCTTAAGACATATTCTGCGCGCAGGTCAAACTTGACATAGCTATTCAGTTTACGTGTATTGCCGAGATCGTCAAAACGTTCGCCTTCAGCCAGAAACATGGCGCCAACGCGATACCGGCCAAACGCACGGTCAATATCAAGACGAAACGACTGTTCCGCACGCCGCGGCAGTATATTACCTCTGTTCGCATCGGCGGAACGGTTTTCCGGATCGAGAAAAGTTAGATTACCATTCAGCAGCCAGCCGCGGATTGTCGTGCTGAGCGCAGCTTCCAGTCCACGGATGTGTGCCTGATTGATATTGGCAGGCGCAAATATATTAGCATCGAAAGCGATCATATTATCAATCCGCGTATCATATACATTCAACGACCATTTACCCCATGCCATATTACCACGTGCACCAAATTCAAAGCTGCGCGATTCTTCCGGACGTAAGTCGGGATTACTGAAGCCGGGAAAATAAAGCTCATTAAACGTCGGTGCTTTAAACGCATTGCCGAAATTCGCCGTCAGACTGATACGGTCTGTAATTGTATAACCCCAGCCCGCACCGCCAGTCACCCAGCTGCCAAATTGCTGATTATCATCATAGCGTAATGACAATTGCGCGCGATGACGGTCAATCGTTGCAAGATACTGTGAAAAAGCGCCCCAGTTTGCGCGCGAGGTTTTGATAAACGCCTCTGTGCTGTCCAGATGGTCATGCAGATAATCCATACCCACGGTCAATTGATGGTTCGGGTTGATGGTAAAATCATTCTGCAGACTAATGGTATCGCGCGTCGTGTGGAAGCGTG
>CAZXBP010000224.1:0-4525 GCA_964639015.1 uncultured Nitrosomonas sp. | reverse complement strand
ATTACAATACGAGGTAAGCGAGCCATGCTGACAATATGGCATAATTAATTAGTGCGTTTAGTAAACTGTCACCGTAATTCCGTAATTCCCGTAATTCCTGTCACCGTAATTCCACGACAATGAATCTAAGTTTCTGATTTTCTATTTATTCAGAATGGCAGAAAGTGATTGTTCGATCGATCATCCGTATGTTTGACAACCAATTGAATTTTCAGTACATTGAAATCCCAGAAAGAGATGAGCGTTTATTTTTTCTATACACGGAGGAAGGTTAAATGGCTTCTTCATTCAGTATCGCAACGCTCGCCAAGCCAGTCCCCAGGAATCTCAGGCCGGACGTAATGCTGCCCAGGCGGCAAAGATTTTTCCCATCGCCAGCTGATTGGCGCAACGAAGTGCTGTATTTCATGTTGGTGGATCGCTTCAGTGATGGTCAGGAAAGTTCGCGGTCGCTTCTGGACCGTAGCAACCGCAAAGCGGCGCGACCGAAAGGGCAGGATGGGCAAGACTGGCGCTGGGATCGCTGGGCGGAGTCGGGAGCGCATCGTTGGCAGGGGGGTACGATTAAAGGCGTTCAATCCAAGCTTGACTACCTGAAGAATCTAGGTATTACGGCCATCTGGCTTAGTCCCGTGTTCAAGCAGCGTGGACATCTGGATACCTTCCACGGCTACGGCATTCAGCATTTCCTGGATGTTGATCCACGTTTCGGCACGCGGCGTGACCTCGTGGAACTCGTCGATGCCGCGCATCAGAACGATATTCGCATCATTCTTGACATTATCTTTAACCATTCCGGCTTCAACTGGGTCTATCCCGGCGAGGCACATGAACCAGGCTTTAAGCATTTCCCCGATCATTATCCGTTTGGCGAATGGCTTGGTCGCCTGGGAGAGCCGATCGGGGCCACAGTCACTGACATCGAGCAGGGTGTCTGGCCCAGGGAGCTTCAGGACAGCCGATTCTACACGCGGGCAGGCAAGGGCGATCTCGGCGTGGGCAGCCTGGACGATCCGCATGCGGAACATAAGCGGACTGATTTTTTCACGCTCCGCGACTTTGCACTCGACAATCCCGGTGTCTTGAACGACCTGGCGGAATGCTACAAGTACTGGATCGCGCTGAGTGACTGCGATGGTTTCCGTATCGACACGCTAAAGCATGTGTCCTTCGAAGAGGGGCGCAACTTCTGTGGTGCGATCAAGGAGTTTGCAACCAATCTGGGCAAGGCAGACTTCTTTCTCGTGGGCGAAGTTGCCGGTGGCGATTTCGCCCAGGATCGCTACCTCGACGTGTTGGGTAGCAATCTGAACGCCGCACTGGATATCGGCGACATGCGGCCGACACTGAGCAACGTCGCTAAAGGTTTGACTCACCCGCGGGCTTACTTCGATGGCTTCAATGCGGGTGATGCTGTAATGGGTTCGCACCGCAATTTGGGCGAGCGGCATGTTTCCATTCTCGACGATCACGATCATGTCTTCGGTGTGAAGATCCGCTTTTCCAGCGAGGCCGCGTCGGAGCAGCAGGTCGTCGCAGGCGTAGCATTGCAACTGTTCACGCTGGGCATCCCCTGTATCTATTACGGAACAGAGCAATCGTTCGCTGGGCCCGAAGAATCTGAGCGGGTATTTCTGCCAGCATGGAAGGGAGGCGATCATGCCGATCGCTACTTGCGTGAGGCAATGTTCGGTCCGCTTCATCCACGGCGTTCCGGGCTCGGAGGCCTGCAATCCACTAACAGCTTCGATGAACAGTTGCCAGGCTTCGGGCCGTTTGGAACAGCCGGAGCTCATTGTTTCGATCCCAACTTCTCCACCTATCGCCGGATAGCTGCGCTGGCCGCAGTGCGAAAAGCGTTCCCGGTATTACGCCAAGGCCGGCAATACGAGCGGCCGATCTCTCTCTTCAATGGCCCTTTCTTCGTGCGTGGGCCGGGCGAACTGGTAGCCTGGTCTCGTATTCTCAGTGATGAAGAAGCGCTGTGCATCATTAACGCGCATGGTAACGAGCCGAGAGGAGGTGACATTCTCGTGGATGCGAGCTTGAACCCGGCGTCAACTCAGATGACGGTGATCGCCAACACAGTAGAAGCCGCCGCAGGATCTGCCACTGGCGTGCCTCACCCGGTCGGTTCGCCTGTGCCAATCAAACGCCTTGCTGAAGGAACGGCTTACGTTGAAATTCGCAACCTGCCACCGTCGGAAGTCCTGATGCTTGTGAATCATCCCTAATCATCGACTGCAAGACACATCAGAATTGCCGGTAGGCATGTATTCATGAATAAGACTGACGGTAGAGCCACCATGATTCATTCTGAGGCTTGGGCAGTGTAGTTCCAGATACTTCTATAAAGGATATTGAGTCTCCTGTAAACCTGGGGCGATTCAATCAGGTGATTTTGTAAGTCATTTGATCATTTGTGACCATAGCCATTCCTAACATACCGGACGTTACATGATAATGACATCGTATTGTTCCTGTGTGTAGGATTCTTCAACCTGAAGCCTGATAGGCTTGGCGATAAAGTCGCCAAGCTGCGCCAAGCTTTGTGATTCTTCATCAAGAAATAAGTCTATGACCTGCTGAGATGCGAGAATGCGAAATTCATTCGCATTAAATTGTCTTGATTCACGCAGCAATTCGCGCAATATTTCATAACAGATCGTTTGTGCGGTTCTGATTTCACCACGCCCGCCACAAGTTGGGCATGACTCACACAAAATGTGTGAGAGGCTTTCTCGCATTCGCTTGCGTGTCATTTCAACCAGACCGAGCGTAGAGAATCCATTGACAGTCATACGTGTTCTGTCTTTGGATAGCGCTTTTTTAAACTCTTTTAAAACCGCACTTCTATGTTCGTCGGTATCCATATCAATAAAATCGATAATTATGATTCCGCCAATATTGCGCAAACGCAATTGCCGCGCGATGACCTGGGCCGCTTCAAGATTTGTTTTGAAAATCGTATCGTCAAAATTCCGTACGCCGATAAATCCACCTGTGTTCACATCCATAGTTGTTAACGCTTCAGTTTGATCGATAATAAGATATCCGCCTGATTTGAGATTAACGCGTTTTGAAAGTGATTTTTGAATTTCATCCTCTACGCCATAAAGATCGAATAAAGGACGTTCACCCGTGTATAAGGTGATCCGATTTGCCATGTTAGGCATGTAGCTTTTTGCAAATGTCATCAGCCGCTGGTGGTTTTCACGCGAATCGACTTGAATACGTGCGGTACTCTCAGTCGCGAAATCACGCAGGGCTCGATGGCTGAGGTCAAGATCCTGATACAGCAATGCTGGCGCTGCCACGGCAGATGCCAGTTCCTGTATGTTACGCCAAAGCTTGTGCAGATATTCGATATCTGCTTGTAAATCATTTTCTTCGGCCGATTCAGCCATTGTCCGGATAATGTAGCCGCCGGTTTCATTTTCGGGTAAGACATGCTGTAATTTTTGCCGCAACATCTCACGTTCTTCATCGTCTTCTATGCGCTGAGAAATGCCAATATGAGATTCCTGTGGCAAGTAAACAAGCATTCTTCCTGCCAGACTGACTTGTGTGGATAGTCGCGCACCCTTCATGCCGATTGCGTCTTTAATCACTTGAACCAGGATCTGATTGCCTTCATGCAGCAATTTCTCAATCGGTTGATTTGGTTCATCAATGTCGCTTGATTCCCATATATCGGCAACATGTAAAAAAGCGGCGCGCTCCAAGCCAATATCAATAAAAGCGGATTGCATGCCAGGCAGTACACGACTTACACGGCCATGATAGATGTTGCCAACAATTCCGCAACAACTGGCGCGTTCAATGTGTAATTCCTGTGTAACGCCCTGTTCCAGAATAGCTATGCGGGTTTCCTGAGGGGTGATGTTGATGAGAATCTCATTATCCATAGCAGTGTGAACGGAAAAAGACATATTAACGGATTTGGTTAATGCGAATGATGGATTATTTGAAAATCCGAATACCCACTTCTTCCAATAATTGGGATGTCTCATACAAAGGCAATCCTTTTACACCGCTATAGCTGCCACTAATTTCGATAATAAAGGCTGCTGCCAGACCTTGAATAGCGTAAGCACCTGCTTTGTCATAGACCTTGTCGTATTTTATGCAACTTTGTATTTCCTGATGTGTTATTTCACGAAATCGTACTGCTGTGGTGGATAGTTTCATTTGTATTTCATTTTTATAGACTACCGCTATAGCTGTCAGGACTTGGTGTGAGCGACCGGATAATGCGCTGAGTATTTCTACAGCATGTGTTTTGTTCTTTGGTTTGCCTAAAATACGGCCATCAAGTGTGACGATAGTATCCGCTACCAGAATTGGTAACAGCGGTAGTTTGCGCTGAGATAATCTAACCCAGCTGGCTTCAGCCTTGGTATGAATGATACGGTAAATGTAATCATTGGGCGTCTCATCGGGTAGCGGAGTTTCGTCAATATCCGTTGGCCGATTGAGCGTTTCTCTCATCAATAGAATATTGTATTTTACGCCGATCTGTTTA
>CAZXBP010000223.1:0-4543 GCA_964639015.1 uncultured Nitrosomonas sp. | reverse complement strand
CTTCCTGTAAGCAACGTATCGTTATTTCCGCGCCGGTTAATTCCACACTCATGCTTTCTGCATCCCAAATTTAAAAATAATCTTCTCATGACAGAGCGTCGATACCGAAGCGCCCTGCACAGTCTTTAGCAACCCATTCAACTGCTATCTTTTCAACACTTTGCGGCCCTTAAACGTCTCCGGTACCACCCACAGTCAGCTCTTCAACACGCAAGGTAGGCTGCCCCACGCCTACCGGCACGCTTTGTCCATCTTTTCCACATGTGCCAACCCCGGGATCCAGTGTCATATCATTACCGATCATCGAGACGCGTGTCAGCACATCCGGTCCATTGCCAATCAATGTCGCGCCCTTGACAGGATAAGTAATCTTACCATTTTCTATCCGATAAGCCTCTGCAGCTGAAAAAACAAATTTACCATTGGTAATATCAACCTGACCGCCGCCGAAGTTTACCGCATAGAGCCCGTTCTTAACCGACGCAATAATTTCGGCGGGATCTTTATCGCCATTCAGCATATACGTATTGGTCATACGCGGCATGGGTATATGCGCAAACGATTCCCGCCGCCCGTTGCCGGTCAGGGGAGCATTCATCAGACGCGCATTCAGACTGTCCTGCATATAGCCTTTCAGAATGCCATCTTCTATGAGCGTCGTGCATTGCGTTGGATTACCCTCATCATCAATGTTCAGAGAACCCCGTCGCTTCGCCAGCGTGCCGTCATCTACAACGGTAACGCCCGGCGCCGCCACGCGCTGACCTATCCGTCCGGAAAACGCCGAGCTTCCCTTGCGGTTGAAATCGCCTTCCAGACCATGTCCAATTGCTTCATGCAATAAAATACCCGGCCAGCCATTACCGAGTACAACCGTCATGGTCCCGGCGGGCGCCGGACGCGCATGCAGATTAGTCACGGCCTGCTGCACGGCTTTTGCCGCATAATCACGCAGAATATCCTCGGTAAAATAGGCATAATCAAACCGCCCGCCGCCGCCCGCCACACCCTGCTCGCGACGCCCGTTTTCCTCTGCGAGGACTTGTACTGATACGCGTACCAGTGGCCTGACATCGGCTGCCAGCTTACCATCACTGCGCATCACCAGAATCACTTCATATTCCCCCGCCAGTGAAGCCATTACCTGAATCACGCGCGGATCAAGCTTGCGTGCATAACTTTCAAGCTTTTCCAATAACAAAACCTTTTCGGTATCCCGCAGACTTGTTATAGGATCTTCAGGCAAATAAAGCAACGGCGCTTTTTGAATCTGCGCGTTTGCAGCAACCTGAACAGATCGACTGGCACCCTGACTTGAAATTGCGCGGGTTGCTTTTGCAGCGGATTCCAGCGCAGCCATGCTGATATCATCCGAATAGGCAAAAGCTGTTTTATCGCCGCTGATTGCACGCACGCCAACACCTTGTTCGATATTAAAACTGCCCGATTTAACGATACCTTCTTCAAGCATCCAGCCTTCCGAGCGGTTGTACTGGAAGTACATATCCGCGTAGTCGATTTCATACGCCAGAATTTGATCCAGCACCTGCTGCAATGCTGATGTATCGATATTGTAGGGAGACAGCAGACAGCGATCGGCTACTTGATAAAAATCAACATTTTCGCTTGCCTGAGAGCGGAGTTCTGTAATCATGGTCAGATGTTATGTCTAATTTCATTAAAGCCAGAAAACTATTGGCCGGTTTCCAAAAATCGCAAGAATCTTAACTTGCAGCATTTCATAGCATGTTTTGTCAGCAGCATTACAACCGACGATGCTTCAAAGCCGGCAGACTTGCGCGCACGCGCTTCAGATATTTTGGATCAATCTCAGCGACAACTGCGCCGGCTCCGCGCGGCAGGCGTTTCAATACAACACCCCATGGGTCGACGATCATGCTGTCGCCATGCGTTTCACGTCCGTTGACATGATACCCACCCTGCGCCGGCGCAATGACATAAGCCTGGTTCTCGATGGCACGCGCGCGAACCAGGGTCTCCCAGTGCGCCTTTCCGGTTACCGCGGTAAACGCCGCCGGCGCAAGTATAATGTCCACATTATCCATCTTGCGGTACAACTCAGGAAAGCGCAGATCATAGCAAATCGAAAGTCCGATACGCCCAAAAGGGGAATCGAATGTAACAACTGTATCCCCCGCTCTGATCGTTTTCTCCTCAGCGTAGCTTTCGTGCTCCATACTGAGTCCGAACAAGTGGATCTTGTCGTAGCGCGCAATCTGCTCGCCGGCATCCGAGTATACCAGACAACTGTTATAAACCCTGCCCGGGTCAGGGGATGTCAACGGAACCGATCCACCCACCAGCCAAATACCGAGGCGCTTCGCCGTCTCACTGAGAAAATCCTGAATCGGGCCGCTTCCGGGTTGTTCCATGACCGCCAGTTTGTCCGTATCCTTCATCCCCATGAGACAAAAATACTCCGGCAACACCACTAACCTGGCCTCCTGTGAAACCGCTTCTTCAATATGGCGCGCGGCTTCTTCCAGATTGGCATCCACGGTAGGTCCGGATGCCATCTGTATGGCCGCCACACAAAAACAGCGCTCGTTATTTTCCTCAGACATCTTAGGCATCTTAAAACTCGTTTAACTATATTATAATCAACGTTTATTACCGGTCATGACGCAAAAAATTATGCTCCACTCAACACTCAAAAAATGGCTCCAACTTTTTCCAATATGCCCTTTCTTTTTTTCAGCAGCAAAAGCCGCATATATTCACACCAATTCTCTACACTGCATCGTCCGGCATTGCATATATTGAAATTCCGGCAAAGCTTACAAGAATATCCACGACAAAGGCGACAAATGTTTCAAATCGGACATTCTAGCATTTAACGCCGTTTCGATACTATTGATTCTATTTTCTCATGGCCATTATCTGCCCAAGTAAGCTCTGTCAGCATAAAACCGGCCTGTTACCGGCTATTTCAGTATGCCCATGATCGACACAATCGACCCCACAGCTCACCCGCCGTTTGAAAAAGCCTTGGCTTTCAGTCGCTACATGCAACGGACATTAAACGGCAGCCCGGCAGATAAGGAACTTTTACTCAACAGTCTGGAGAAACCGTTTCAGCGCAGTGAGATGGAAAACTTCCTGCGCCATCACGACTCATCCGTCAAAGACGAAACAGACCTCAACCGCGTGCTCCGTTTATTGCGCAAGCACGTCATGCTGAGACTCATCGCCCGAGACATCGGCGGATTCGCCGATCTTACCGAAGTCATGTCCACCATGACCGATCTCGCTGAAATCAGCATCAATTTTTCTTTACAGCATCATTATCATTGGCTTGCCGAGCCCGGCCGTTTCGGCATTCCGGCTGGCAAAACCAGCAACCGGATGCAACCCTTGCTCGTGGTCGCCATGGGCAAACTGGGTGGGCGCGAGCTCAATGCTTCCTCGGATATTGATCTGATTTTTGCCTACCCGGAAGACGGCGAAACAAACGGAAAAAAGCCGATTTCCAACCATGAATTTTTCGCGCGCCTCGGACGTAAACTGATTGCCAGCCTGAGCGACCACACCGTTGACGGCTACGTTTTCAGGGTCGATATGCGATTGCGGCCGCACGGTGAAAACAGTCCGCTCGCCATCAGCTTTGCCATGCTCGACGAATATTTCAAAACCCAGGGACGCGAATGGGAGCGCCACGCCTGGATCAAAGGACGTGTTGTCGCGGGACTGTCCGATACCGAGGACGAATCCCGCTTAATGGAGCAGATTGTCAGGCCATTTGTATTTCGCAAATACCTTGATTTCGATGCCTATGAATCGATGCGCCGGCTGCATATGCAACTGAGAAAAGAAGTAGAACGGCGCGAACTACATGACAATATCAAACTGGGCCCGGGCGGTATTCGTGAAATCGAGTTCGTCACGCAGGTTTTCCAGCTGATACGCGGCGGACGGGACATTGATCTGTGTGTCCGGCCAACGCTGGAAGTTTTGCAGCGCCTGCGGAAAAAACAGCAATTGCCGCATCAGACAGTCACCGAACTGGTCGACGCCTATCATTTTCTGCGCAAACTGGAACACCGCCTGCAATACCTGGATGACCAGCAAACCCAGACACTGCCCGGAAATCCGGATGATCAGCACCGCATCGCCTCCGCCATGGGTTTCCAGGATTATGACAGTTTCATGCACCATCTGGACGTCCACCGCATGAATGTCACACATCACTTTGAATTCATTCTTGCAGCACCAAAAAAATCACCCGCGCACGATGTACTGTCACAGCTCTGGCAGACGCAGACAAACGATGCCGCCAAAACAGAGGCGGCGACATCGCAGCTCAGCACACTGGGTTTCGCTGATCCCGTTAAAATCTCCGGCAGACTGCAACAGTTCCACCAAAGCCATTTTTATCACCAATTGCCGGAATCCAGCCAGCAAAAAATCAATATGCTCATGCCCGTGCTGATCGAAGTGATTGCCCGCTTTCCACCGGTTGAAACGACACTCGAACGCATGCTGAAATTACTGGAAATCATCAGCCCGGAGAAATCCTCGCCGG
>CAZXBP010000222.1:0-4616 GCA_964639015.1 uncultured Nitrosomonas sp. | reverse complement strand
ACTTCGTGATAGCGCTGCAAACGTTCCATCTGATAGAATGGCCCTTCATCGTAATTCAGGCCGAGCCAGGCCATGCCGTCATGAATGGCCTGAATGGATTCCTTTGTTGAGCGTTCAAGATCGGTATCTTCGATCCGCAGTATGAATTTGCCGCCATGTTTGCGGGCATAGGCCCAGGAAAACAGCGCGGTGCGGGCGCCGCCTATATGCAGATAACCGGTTGGACTGGGTGCGAATCGGGTGCGTACGGACATGATGGTTTGTTTCTCAGTGTTATAAGATAAGCAGTATTTGTATCTATTTCAGGGTGTCTCTAAAAATCCATATTTTGTTACAATACGTCGCTGTTCACAAAAATATTTCCTTACATATCAATCATATGTCGCGTCAATATTTTTTGTTTTCGCCTCGTCTTGCTCATTTAGTATTTAAAACACTGAATTTTTAGAGGTACCCTTTGGTTCGGCGCCGGAGCGCATTTTAAAACTTTAAGGTTGGTTCAAGCTATGGTTAATTTCTCATGCGTTTCCTTTCACCGATACCCGCGTTTTCTGCCTTTCCGGAAGCCCGGGGCATGGTTTGCATTGTCATTATTTTTAACCGTCGTCTTGTGCATTTTATCACCTGCGGGTCATGCGCAACTAGAAGAAACCATTGCCAGGATAAAACCTTCTGTAGTCGGCATTGGCACCTACCAGAGAATGAAATCCCCTGCGTTGACACTGATGGGTACAGGGTTTGCCGTTGGTGACGGCCTGCATATCGTTACAAATGCGCATGTCATACCAGAGACACTGGATCTGGAGCGTATGGAAAAGCAGGTTGTGATTACAGGGCGCGATAATGAACCGGAAATCCGAGACGCTACGGTAATTTTTAGAGACACGGCGCATGATCTGGCGTTGCTCAAAATCAGCGGGGCGGCTTTGCCTGTACTGACGCTCGGCGATTCGGAATTGATCAGGGAAGGCAGACGTGTGGCTTATACCGGTTTTCCTATCGGCATGGTGCTGGGTTTCTATCCTGTCACACATCAGGCCATTGTGTCTTCAATCACGCCCATTATCAGGCCGGTAAACAATGCCGTGCAACTGGATGCCAAACTGATCCGGCAACTGAAAACACCTTTCATGGTTTTTCAGCTTGACGGCGTCGCCTATCCGGGAAACAGCGGCAGTCCGCTGTATGATCCGGATACAGGGGTAGTCTATGGCATTATCAATATGGTGTATGTCAAGGGAAAAAAGGAGGCCGCATTATCAGCACCAAGCGGTATCAGTTACGCCATTCCCGGCAGGCATATTATCCATATGCTGAGCAGTGCGCGTCAGTAGCGCAAAGCCCGTACCACAGCCGCGCTATTCTACAGGCGGCGGTTTCCGGGTATTCCCGGGCAATTCTTGAAATCCGCAGAATAGAACGCGCCCTGTCTTTGCCGTCGGGCATTCCGGCCGCAACAGCTTTGACGTCTTGTCATTCAGTCTGGCGACTCTTGCAACAGGGCAGTAACCTTAATTTTCGAGCCATATGATCCGTTGTGTCATTGCAGTTACGGGGTAAGGCTTGAAGGAATCAACCAACCTGTTGGTTTTGTCACTTTTTGATATGAGGTTACGGCAATGGAAGTCTCTACAATAGTTATTCTGGTGGTCTTGAGCATCGTCAGCGTCTACTTTATTCTGATCTATAACAATCTGGTGAAGCTGAAGCACAATGCTTCGAAAGCATGGTCAAATATCGAGGTCCTGCTGAAACAGCGGCATGACGAATTACCCAAGCTTGTGGAAACCTGCAGGCAGTACATGGGTTACGAGAAGGCGGCGCTGGAAGCCATTATCAAGGCGCGTTCGGCGGTTGCAACCGCACAGCAGGACTCCAATATGAAAGCGCTTGGCGCCGCGGAAACCCAACTGCGATTGGGATTGGGCAATCTCTTCGCGCTGGCGGAATCGTATCCTGAACTCAAGGCCAATGAATCATTCCGGCATTTGCAGACCCGCATTACCGGACTGGAACATGACATCGCCGACCGACGCGAGTTTTATAACGATTCAACCAATATCAACAATATCCGGATAGAACAGTTTCCCGACATTCTGATTGCCAAGCTGTTTGGGTTTAATGCTTTTGATCTTCTCGAATTCTCCGAAGCTGATAAAGCGGATATTCACTTGAAAGCTTTGTTCCAATGATTTCAGCGCAGGGGGATATGCCGTTACATGATAATCAACTTATTTTTCTGATTGTTGCCTGTCTGGCGGCACTGATATGCCTCTGGTTTGTCTTTCATTATCTTAAACGTGCGCGACTGATTGAGGATACGCCTACTTCAAGAATCCGTTCTGCCGCACAAGGCTACGTTGAAATTGTAGGTACGGTCTCGCCTGCGGGAAATAAGGAGATTGCTGCACCGCTCTCCGGAAAGCCATGTATCTGGTACAGTTACAAAGTCCAGCGCCTCCAGAAATCAGGCAGGAGCAGTCACTGGAAAACAGTTGAAGAAGGTACAAGCAATCAGTATTTTGTTATCCGGGACGATACGGATGCCTGCATTGTTCATCCTGAAGGTGCGGAAGTGATCACTGTGCATTCACGCACCTGGTATGGAAATACACCCAGACCGGATCAGGCGGATACGCGAAATATTCTTTTAAGAGCGTTAAGCAGCAGGCGTTATCGCTACATTGAAAAGCTCATCTATGTTCATGACGTCATTTACGCGCTCGGTTCATTCGGTTCCAGCGGCGGCGGGCGGAATATTCCGGATACGCATCAAATGACCGGGCAGGTCATCCGCGAATGGAAGCAGAATTATAGCGAAATTCTGAAACGCTTTGACCAGGACAGCAACGGTGAAATCGATTTGCAGGAATGGGAAGCGGTGCGTGACGCGGCCAGACAGGAAGCGGAAACGCGACGGCAGGAAATGGCGCGTTTGCCAACTGCGCATGCGCTAAGCCGGACATCGGATAAACATCATCCTTTTATAATATCGACATTCAGTCAAAAAACACTGGCAAAGAAATTCCGCTATTACGCACTGTTTAATCTGGCCGGTGTGGCGGTTTCCGTCACAACCCTTCTTGTTTATCTGCAAGACTGGCAGAATGTTCTGGTAATGGCGCTGGTCCAATAGCATCCGGAAGATTTAATGCGCGCCGGGTAATAGTGGATCCTCAGGCAGGTGCGAATGAATCCGATTCGGAAGATTGGGTTTGCTTGAGCGCTTCATTGATTTGATTTGCCCAGGCTGCGGCTTCGAGTTCCATTTGCGTCAGCTCGTACATTTCCAGAAATCCAAGCTCGCCGAGTATCGACTGAACATGATCAAATTCGCCGCGCTCCTGTGCCTCAATCAGTTCGAGTTGACGTCCCAGGTAACCGCGCCGCAATATTAAAGCATCGCACATGTCTTTTTGTATGCTGAGTGTTGTGACAATCTCTTTCATATCCATGCCCATCAGCGAATCGAGCAAGGACAAAATACCAACCATAAAAGCGCGATCCTGGTGATTTTTATCATGTGGACGGTCTTTGCTGGCGATCAGCTCGAGCAGTTTCCCCCTGACTGTGGCTGTTTGCATCAAGGCATCGGAACCACTGTTTGAGTTCTGCCTGGCTGTGTAGAGTAATATCTGCACCCAGCGCTGCAATTGCTTGCGGCCGAGTATCGTTATCGCGCGCTTGATCGAATTAATGGTTGTGGATAGGCCCGTGGATGCTGAATTTACCATGCGTAGCAGGTTATAGCTCAGGCCAGGTTGATATTTGAGTTCATTTTCTATTTCTGAAACATCTTTGTCTTTGACGATCAGCACCATTAATTTCAGCAAGGATAATTTGGCGGGGTCTGCTCGCTTGCCGGTAATAACTTCCGGTTGTGCAAAGTAAAAGCCTTGCAGCATATCGAATCCCAGATCAAGGCAGTACCGTGCGGCTTGCCGATCTTCCACTTTTTCAGCCAGCAACAGAACCGGCCAGCGTTTGAGATTTTTTATCAGTTTGAGTAAGGTTTGTTCGTTCATCAGCGAAGTTTTCGGGTCAACTTTGACAACATTTACCAGTGGTAAAATCTGTTCCAATTGTTTATCCAGTTCGGTCGCATTGGAGATTGCCAGTTGATAGCCTTTCTGACGTAAAGCCTTGCAGCGCTGAATGATTTCTTCAGTAATTGCTACGTTTCTGAGGATTTCAAAAACAACTTGATTCTTGGGCAGCAGAAGCAGCGCATCATCCATTAATAACTCGGTGTCCACTTTAATAAAACCGCGCCGCTTTCCCATGACTTTATCAATGCCCAGTTGACCATAAGTATCGATAATGACATTTGCCGACGCAGCCGAATGATCTATGACATTGGCTTTGTTTTGTTCGCTGGAACGGAATAAAAGCTCAAATGCCACCAGATTCTGTTTGCGGTCAAGAATGGGCAGTCTGCCAAGAAATGCTTCCTTCATGTTTTCCTCTTACAGTAAGTTTTTATTTCCATATCTTTATCGTACTAAACAGGCTTATCTTGAGTTTCATTGATTTAATGCGGTGAATTACAAAGTTATGCATGCTGTGTTTTAAACCTAGCCCGAATATTGCATGAAAGAAAGAGGCAATTCCTGTTA